>JBAUDS010000208.1:0-1659 GCA_049678185.1 Thermoanaerobaculia bacterium | reverse complement strand
GTGGAGAAGCGGGTAGAGGGATTCGGTATAGACGGCGCGCTCAGTCCTCTCCTCCATGCTCAGCAAGAGGGGCAGAAGCGAGCTTCCTTGCGCCCCCGGGGGGGTCTCGTGACCGGTGGCGTCGAGGATCGTCGGCAGCAGGTCGACATGGCTGACCACCTCCTCGACTACCTGGCCGCCCAATCGCCCCTCCGGTAGGCGGATGATGAGTGGCACGTGAACGGTGCTGTCGTAGACAAAGAACCCGTGAAAGCCCTCCTTGTGATTGCCAAGCCCTTCGCCGTGATCGCCGGTCAGAACCAAGAGCGAGCTGTCGAGCAGACCCCGCTCCTCCAGCGACAGGCGCAGCTCACCGATGAGACTGTCGGTGTAGGCGACCTCGGCGTCGTAGGGACGCCTGGGGTATTGCGAGCGGAAGGGCTCGGGGGGTGTGTAGGGATCGTGTGGGTCGAAGAGGTGGAGCCAGAGCAGGAAAGGCGACTTGGGCTCGCCATCGAGCCAGCGAAGGGCTTCCGCGATGCTCTCACGGCCGTCACGCTGCACCGAGGCGAGATTGCCCTTCATCTCGTCGAGGTCGAAGTCGTCGTGGTAGGTGTCGAAGCCACGCGCGATTCCCCAGCGCGAGTCGAGGACAAAGGCGCTGACAAAACCGGCGGTCGTATACCCGCGGTCACCCAGCCACTCGGCGAGGGTGGGGATCGAGTCGTCGAGGGTGTAGCCGACGTTCTCCCGCACCCCGTGGTACGGAGGGTAGGTCCCGGTCATGATCGAGCTGTGCGACGGCAGGGTGAAGGGGACCGTGCTGGCCGCGTTGGTAAAGCGGGTTCCCTCGCCGGCGATAGCGTCGATGTTTGGGGTCAGGGGCACCGGGTTGCCGTAGCTCGACAGACGATCGGCGCGCAGGGTGTCGATCGTGACCAGAATGACATTGATCTCTGCTGGGGCCAGGTCACCAAGAGCTGTCTGCCACGCTGCCTCTATTGATAGCGGCTTGGCGGCATCTTCCCTGGGCGGGCGGCGAAGGACCCAGTAAAGCCCGACCGCGAGCGCGAGCGCGACGGCGCCAACGACAACCCAGGTTGGGGGTCGCAATCGTCTGCCAGTGGGGTCTGGATCTGCCATCTCTGGTTCAGCCGGGTTTGTCGTCGACCTTCGGGCCTTCTGCGGTTCGGTCGTATTCTACGCATAGCAGAGCGCCACTACCCACCCCTTCGGGTAGGCAGGCTACTACCTCTCAAAGGTGTACAGAAAGCTACCTACTTAGGTGTTGCATGAATCGGCTGTGTCTTTCAACCTTCGGGAGACTTATTTTCGTCCCGAAAAGGAGGAGTACCTCCGAGGCGGCGGGTTGGTTCACAAAACCATCGCCCCAGTTCTCAGCAACTTCCCGTGAAGGAGAAGCCATGAGCAAGCGTGCGTTCGTCGTGCTCTCAGTCGCAGCCCTCTGCTTCGCCCTGAGCTTGCCGGCCCTGGCCCAGACCACCGGCCGGATTCGGGGTAACGTCACGGACCCCGATGGTGAGCCCATCCCCGGGGTCACCGTCTCGGTCAGCGGTGAGAATCTGCCCGGTGGCGCTCGTACGGCCATCAGCGGTGAGAACGGCAGCTTTCGCATCAGCGCCCTGCCACCTGGCAACTACAACCTGGTGGCCGAGATGG
>JBAUDS010000207.1:0-2228 GCA_049678185.1 Thermoanaerobaculia bacterium | reverse complement strand
GGTCCAGGAGGAGAGCCACCTCTACAACGACTCGGGCGACTGCTGCCAGACTTTGAGCCAGCTCCATCTGATCGGCCTGGTTCCGGGCGAGGCCACCTTCACGCTCGAGCAGGTGCAAACCGAGATCGAACGGACCGCCTCGGGACGCGTGCGGACACCCATCGGGGCAATCTCGATCGAGTCCCCGGTGCGACGTCTGTGGGGACAGGTCTTCGACTACGAGGAGATGACCCGGATCTCGGCCTACGCCCGCGAGCAGGGGATCGGGATGCATCTGGATGGGGCACGGGTCTTCCTGGCCGAGCCCTACACCGGGGTGACCCCCGCCGAGTATGCGGCGCTCTTCGATACCGTCTATGTGTCGCTGTGGAAGTACTTCAACGCCACCTCCGGCGCCATTCTTGCCGGCCCGGCCGAGCTGCTGGATGGGCTCTACCACCAGCGGCGGATGTTCGGCGGCAGCCTCCCCGCGGCCTGGGTGCTGGCCGCCATGGCCAACCACTATCAGCAGGGTTTCCGCGAGCGGTTTCGGGCCGCGGTGGCCAGGTCGGAGGGGCTCTTCGATCGCCTCGAAGAGCACCCTCGGCTGGCGGTCGAGCGCGTGCCCGAGGGGACCAACGTGGTCAAGCTCGGGGTGGAGGCCGGCGACCATCCCGGCTTCCGTGATCGGCTGACCGATCGGGGAGTCCAGCTGACCGAGCCGCTCGCCGACGGCTCGGGCTTCAAGATCCAGGTCAACGAGACCTGGATGCGGCTCTCGCCCGACCAGCTGATGACGCGTTTCGACGACGCGCTTGGCGGCTAGCGTTTGCGTCCTTCGTGACCGTCCAAGAGACCGATCGGCGCCCCCAGCCGTCCCCGTTTTGGAGTGGTCGTCTCGGGTACGAGAGCATAGACTAAGGTGCCGCCTAGAGCCGGTAATCCCAAGCAGAAGGAGATACTCGATGAAGCGCTTTCGATGGGCAATCCTCGCACTCGCGTTGACGGTTCCTCTGGCCGCCGCGGCCGAGCAGGCCAAGGACAAGGCAGAGGAGGAGAACGGCCCGCTGCTGGCCGCCAAGACCTTCAAGGGACTCGAGCTGCGGAGCATCGGACCGGCCTTTATGTCCGGTCGCATCGCCGACATCGCCATTCGCCCCGACGATCTCTCGACCTGGTACGTGGCGGTGGGCAGTGGCAGTGTGTAGAAGACCGAGAATGCCGGCACGACCTGGAAGCCCATCTTCGACGATCAGGACTCGTACTCGATCGGAGCGCTGACGCTAGATCCCAACAACCCGAACACCGTCTGGGTCGGTACCGGAGAGAACGTCGGCGGCCGCCATGTGGGCTACGGCGATGGCGTCTACAGAAGCCTCGACGGCGGCGCCAGTTGGCAGAACATGGGGCTCGAGAGCTCCGAGCACATCGGCAAGATCCTGGTCGACCCGCAGGACTCGAATGTCGTTTACGTCGCCGCACAAGGCCCCTTGTGGTCGGCCGGTGGAGAGCGCGGATTGTTCAAAACCGTTGATGGCGGCCAGAGCTGGGAAAAGGTCCTGGGCGATGGCGACTACACCGGCGTCAACGACGTGGTCATGGACCCGCGCGACCCACAGGTACTCTACGCCGCCACCCACCAGCGCTTCCGTACCGTGGCGGCGCTGATCGACGGTGGACCCGAGACCGCCATCCACAAGTCCACCGATGGCGGTGCTACTTGGCGCAAGCTCGGCAAAGGACTGCCCGAGGAGGACATGGGACGAATCGGTCTCGCCATCTCGCCGCAGAATCCGGACGTGGTCTATGCCACCATCGAGCTGGCTTGGCGGAAGGGCGGGTTCTACCGCTCCGCCGACGGTGGCGAGACCTGGGAGAAGCAGAACGATTACATCTCGGGCGGCACCGGTCCGCACTACTACCAGGAGATCTACGCCAGCCCACACCGCTTCGATCGCGTCTATCAAATGGATGTGCGTATCAACTGGACCGAGGATGGGGGTAAGAGCTTCGAGCCGCTCGGCGAGGAGCACAAGCACAGCGACAACCACGCCATCGCCTTTCATCCGGACGACCCGGACTACCTGCTGGTCGGCAGCGACGGTGGTCTGTACGAGACCTGGGACCACGGCAAGAACTGGAGATTTGTCGCCAACCTGCCGCTGACCCAGTTCTACAAGGTAGCGGTGGACTACGACGAGCCCTTTTACAACATCTACGGCGGCACCCAGGACAACAGCACCCAGGGC
>JBAUDS010000206.1:0-3942 GCA_049678185.1 Thermoanaerobaculia bacterium | reverse complement strand
GTCACAGCCCAGCAGGGCCTCCTGACGGCTCCCCTGGCCGGCGAGGTTCATGGTCTGCTTGAAGGTGGTCAGGATCCGGTTCTGGATCTCTGTCGACAGTCTGGTATTACCGGCGTAGCTCATGTCTATGAGGGGGTCGGGAAGCTGTATTCAACCCATTGAATTGCGGGATGTTAGCAGATAGATGGGGGGCTAACAATTACAGTTGTTACACCTCGAAAGCGTCCAGAAGTCGCTGCGGCAGATGGCCAAAGTCGCCCGAGGACATGGTGATCACCACATCCTCGGGGCGGAGACCGGAGGCCACCGACTCGAGAATGTCCTCGTCTGTCTCCACCCGACGTGCCTCGACACCCCTCTCCCGCAGCCGCCGCTCGAGCTCTTCCAGATCGAGGCGATCCTCCGGGTCGAGCCGCTTGCTGTGGTAGATCGGAGCAAAGAAAGCGACGTCGGCAAGTGAGAAGGCGTCGATGTACGCCTCGAAGAAGCGCCGACGCCCGGCGGTCAACGTGCGCGGCTCGTAGACCACCACCAGACGGCGGTCACCAAAGCGCTCTCTGAGGGCCGCCAGAGTCTTGGCCACCGCCGTCGGGTGATGAGCGAAGTCGTCTATCACCGTCACCCCCGAAGCGGTGCCGACCTCCTCCAGCCGACGCCTGACGCCGCGAAAGCTCGCCAGTGCCCTTTTGATCTCCGCCACCGGCAGGCCGTCGCGCTGGGCAACGGTCCAGACGGCCAGCGCGTTGGCCACATTGTGCTCGCCATGCAGTTGGATGGAGATCGTCTCGGTTCCCACCGCGGGATCGACGATGGAGAAGTGGCATCCAGAAGGGTCGGCGGTGATCTCTCCCTCTGGATGGACATGGTTATCAGCAGCGAGCCCGTAAAAGACGACCGGCGCCGGGCTACGGCGAGCGACCTCCCTGACCTTCTGGGAGTCGCCGCAAGCCACCAGCAGTCCGTCGGCGGGTAGGAGCTCCACCAGTTTTTCGTAGGCCACGATCAAGCTCTCGTGATCAGGATAGAGATCGGCGTGATCGTACTCGACACTGGTGAGCACGAGAGTGTGGGGTCGGTAGTGGAGAAACTTCGGGCCCCGGTCGAAATAGGCGGCGTTGTACTCGTCACCCTCGATGATGAAGCGCTCACCCCGGCCGGTGTGAAAGCTCTTCTCCAGATCGATCGGAATACCCCCGACCAGATAGCTCGGATCGGCCCGGCACTCGGAATAGACCCAGGCGGCCAGCGAAGTGGTGGTGGTTTTGCCGTGGGTCCCGGCGATGACAAGGGGCCGGTGGTCATCGAGGAAGAAGCGGGCCAGAGCCTGGGGCATGGACAGCCGCGGCACTCCCAAGCGCTCGGTCTCGACCGCCTCCGGGTTGTCGCGCGGCACCGCATTGCCGACAATGACCAGATCGGGTCGCGGCTCGAGGTGGCGAGGATCGAAGCCCTCGAGCGGTGTGATTCCCGCGTCTGCCAGCAGGGTGCTCATCGGTGGGTAGACGGGCCCGTCGGAGCCCTGGACCCGATGTCCTTGGGCCTGGAGAAGACAGGCCAACGGTGCCATACCCGTGCCGCCGATGGCGATCAGGTGGATGTCGAGCGATCGGTCTGCAGGAGTCGACAACGAGGCAGGGTCGGTATTGATGGCTGGGGCGAAGGTGTGCAGTAGGAGTTAGCGTTGATGCGGCGCGCAGTATACCATTAGCCGGCTGCCGGGGCCGACCGTCTCGACAGGGTCATTAAGAGGTTGACCGACGATGAAAAAACAAGCCACAACGACGATTTTGATGCTGATAGCTCTCGCCTTGGGGCTCGGCGGGCTTGCTGCCGGCCAGGGTGACGCTGCCGCCCCCCGGGCCGTGGTGCCCGAGACCATCAAAGACTTTGGCACGGTTCAACGAGGAGATCGCCTGGCTCACCGCTTTGTCATCCGCAACGACGGCGACGCCATACTCGAGATCACCGAAGTCAAGCCCGCGTGTGGGTGTACCGTGGCCGAGTTCGACCGCACTATTGCCCCCGGGCAGAGCGGCGAGATCCGGGCAGAGGTCGATACCAGCAGCTTCCGCGGGCCGATCGCCAAGTCGGTTCAGGTTTTCACCAACGATACGACCAACCCGAAGGTCAACTTGGTGATCAAAGCTGCCATCCGTGCCGCGGTGGAGGCCCACCCGGGTTACTCTCGCTTTGTCGCCGTCGAAGGCGAGTCCGCGCAAAGCAGCTCGCAGATCGTCTGGTCGCCCGACCGGGAAGACTTCACCGTTCTCAGTGTCGATTCGCCCTATCGCTTTGTCAAAGTCAGCCACCGTGAGGCCACTTCGGAGGAGAGGCGATCGGGAGTCCCGGGTCGGCAATGGAAGGTCGATATCGCTCTTTCTGCCAGCGCACCCATTGGCCCGCTGGCCGATTTCGTGGTGGTCCACACCGATCACCCCGAGAAGCAGACGCTGCAGATTCCGGTTTCCGGTTTCGTGCGCCCGGTCTTGACGGTGACGCCGCGGATCGCCGACTTTGGACGGCGTGACCTGAGCGAGCCGCAGCAGGCAAGCCTCGAGATCAAGAATCTCAGCTCGGGAGATGTCTCACTCGAGGAGGCGACCACCGACCTCGACGGGCTCGAGGCCGAGATCGAGGCCGTGGAAGAAGGCCGTCACTACACGGTGGTTTTGACCTTGAAGCCGGGAGCCGCCAAAGGGCCGTTCGAGGGCACACTCACCATCAATACATCGAGCAACCGCCAGCCGGTCCTCGAGGTGAGTGTCAAGGGCGTGGTGCTCTAGGCCAAAACTAGTCCGGCTTACCCCAGAGCTCGCGTTCGTCCATTGGCGCTGCCGGCCGCCGCTCCCCCTTGCTTCTCACCTCGTCGACGCCGTCGAGGACAGCGGCCAGGGCGGTCTCCTGCTCGCGAGTGAGTTCGGCGATACCCGCCAACGCCAGATCGAGAAGGTTGTCCAATTCTTCGCGGCGGAAGCTGCGGCTCTCCCCGGTCCCCTGAACCTCCACCAGCTCACCGGTGGCCGTGCCCACGACATTGAGGTCCACCTCGGCACTCTGGTCTTCGGGGGCGTCCAGATCGAGCAGCGGTACGCCGGCGACGAAGCCGACGGAGATGGCCGCCACCTGACCGGTAAAGGGCCATCTGGGCAAGTCTCCGGTGAGAAAGAGCTGCGCCATCGCCTGGGCAGCGGCCACGTAGGCACCCGTGATGGCAGCCGTGCGGGTACCTCCATCGGCCTGCAGCACATCGCAGTCGAGGGTGAGGGTGCGCTCGGGGAAGGCTTTGAGGTCGAGCACGGCCCGCACGCTGCGGCCGATCAGACGCTGAATCTCCGCACTGCGGCCGGCCGGTCGGCCGCGCACCACCTCGCGGGTCGAACGGGTCGAAGTCGCCCGCGGCAGCATCGCGTACTCGGCGGTCGCCCATCCTTTGCCGGAATCGATGAGAAAAGGCGGAACCCGGCTCTCGATCGAGGCCGCCACCAGCACCCGGGTATCTCCCATCTCGATAAGAGCCGAGCCCTCGGCATACTTCATCGGTCCGACTTCGATGGAGACGGGGCGGAGGGAATCGTGAGCCCGACCATGAGCGCGCTGAAAGGAAGACATGGGGGTATTGTAGCGGCCCCTACGCCACATCCACCAACTCCAGCGAAACGTCCCCGTCCCCAAGCACCATCCGCGCAATCCGCGCAAATCGCTCGCCGGCATCCGTGACGCAAAAGTGATGCTCAGGACGGCTCTCCGACGCCATTAGGTCCGCCTGGCGTAACCCGGCCGCCACCTCACGGGCCACCGCCTCGGCGGAGTCGATCAGCCGGACACCGCTGCCGGCGATCCTTGCGAGCACCGGCACCAGCAACGGATAGTGGGTACAACCCAGAACCAGGGTGTCGATCTCATCGGCCAGCAGCGGCTCCAGATAGCGCCTGGCGATCTCGA
>JBAUDS010000205.1:0-1758 GCA_049678185.1 Thermoanaerobaculia bacterium | reverse complement strand
ATCACCATGCGGTTGATCTCGTTGGTGCCCTCGAAGATCCGATCGATGCGACAGTCGCGATAGATCCCGGCAATGGGATATTCCTCGGAATAGCCGTTGCCGCCATGGATCTGAACCCCGTGGTCGGCCACCATGGCCATGGCTTCGGAGCCAAAGATCTTGCCGATGGAAGACTCGATGGCGTACTCCTCGAGCGCGTCCATGACGTGCCGGTCGTATTCCGGGTCATCGGTGTCCATCTGTGCGATGCGCTCGTCCATCAGCCCCACCGCACGGTAGATGGCGCTGTCGAGCGTGTAGGTGCCAACCACCATCTCGGCAAACTTCTTGCGAATGGCCTCGAAGTAGGCGATCGGCTGACCGAACTGCTGACGCTCGAGCGCGAACTCGACGGTAGTGTTGATGGTCCCCTTGCAGCCGCCGAGGTCGGCGGCACCCAGCTTGAAGCGACCGATGTTCAGAGTATTCAAGGCAACAGGCAGCCCCTGCCCGGGCTCACCCAGGAGATTCTCCTTGGGTACCCGGACATCTTCCAGCAGGACACTTACCGTCGAGGAACCCTTGATCCCCAGCTTGTGCTCCTCCGGCCCCGTGGACAAGCCGTCCCAACCTCGCTCCACGATAAAAGCCGTGTTGCCGGCCCCTTCCAGGTTGGCAAAGACGATAAACGTGTCCGCCCAACCGCCATTGGTGATCCAGAGCTTGGTGCCGTTGAGCAGGTAGGCCTCGCCATCCTCCGTCGGCTTCGCCGTGGTCTTGAGGTTGGCGACGTCGGATCCACAATCCTGCTCGGTGAGAGCGTAGGCTCCGAGCCACTCCACACTGCCGAGCTTGGGCAGGTACTTGGCTTTCTGCTCTTCGGTGCCGAAGTAGACGATCGGCAACGTACCGATACCCACATGGCAGGAGAAGGTCACCACCCAGGAGGCCGAGCCACCGGTGGTCAGGGCCTCGACCACCAGACCCGAGGTCGTCTTGTCCAGCTCCAGGCCACCGAACTTCTCGGGGATGTCGATCCCGGTCAGCCCCAGCTCGCCCACCTCTCTCATCAGCTCCAGGGTGAGCTCCTGGTTGTGGGTGCCCAGCTCGTCCCGGCGGGGTGCGATCCGCTCGGTGGCGAAGTCGCGGACCATGCGGTCGATCTCCTTCTGCTCCTCGGAGAACTGCTCGCGACTGAATACCGGCCCGACGACCGGTTCCACGAGAAAGGCTCCACCCCGACGAAAGGCGGGTCCGGTTGCCTCGACGGGCGCTTCCGCACCGATTCCGCCTTGCTTCTCCTCTATCTCTTTTGTCTTTGGTTTGCTCATGAGGTCCCCTTCGGAAGGCGCAGGTTTCGGGCTTACTGGGCTCGAGCGTCATGATCCCGCAGCCGCAGTGCGGCTAAATTATAGCACAAAATTGCTGCAGTGCGGCAAATCCCGATTCGACCCGCTCCACCCCCACGGGCAGTACCCGGACACCAAAGGGTTGCGTCTCACCCCACCCGTTTGGGCGGTGCCGACGGCGGCCTGATGATCCATAATAAATACGGAGGTTTCCCTCGCCCTCCGACGGGTCAAATCACAAGCGGTCTTTACCAACACTCATCCACATAAGGAGAGCCGTATGACGACTGCCAAGCTGATTCTGGACGGCAAAGAGTACGAGTTCCCGACGACCGTGGGAACCGAGAACGAAGTGGGGGTCGATTTTACAAAGCTCCGGCCGACAACCGGGGCGATCTCCCTCGACCCTGGTTACGGCAACACCGGCTCC
>JBAUDS010000204.1:0-2828 GCA_049678185.1 Thermoanaerobaculia bacterium | reverse complement strand
CCACCGGCTCGGCCAAGGCCCACAAGATTGAACAGTCGACCCTCCTCACCCTCGCCCTCGGCTGAATCGGCCGGCAGACCTCGGGCGCAGAGATCCGAGGCCTCAGTCGTGAATGCCTATTCCTCTTTCCTCATCAACAGCGGTTCACTTGCGATCCTCTGTGCACTAAGCTGTCTCGATATATTGAGCTGTGATCAACTCGCCGAAAGACTCTTCGGCAAGCCATGGAAAGGTCCTGATCCATGTGTCGGACCCGATGGGGCGGCGCGGCTTCGACTCGAACGGCTCGGGTGATGAATGACCGGGCTCGAGCGCAAAGCCAGGCTCGGGTAGGCAGGTCCTACAACTCACGCACCGGAGAGCTCGCTGCCGGTCATCACAGCTCTGCAGGCCCCGCCCACGCGGACGGTTTCTCGCACGACGCGAGCCACGTCGAAGCCGGAAACAATGTCTTCGCCGGTCAGTGACCCGCCCCCAGTGTATGTACCACCCATTATGTTAGGAAACCGTTCATAACGGGCGGTTGTTTTCGAGTGGCCCCCGGGGGCCACTCGATCGCTTCTGGTGCTGGCGGCCGATAGCCCAACGAGCTATGCGGCCGCACCTGATTGTATTCCCGACGCCATCTCCCGATCAGAACCTGCGCCTCTTTGAGCGTGTAGAAGATCTCCCCGTTCAAGAGCTCATCGCGTAATTTGCCGATGAAGGACTCGACGTAGCCGTTCTCCCACGGGCTGCCCGGCGCGATAAAGAGAGTTGTCACTCCCAGGGCGTCCAACCACTCTCTGACCACCTTGGCCGTGAACTCCGAACCGTTATCTGAGCGGAGATACTCCGGTGTACCCCGTTGCACGAACAGATCTGCCAGGGTGTCGATGACCTCCTCTGAACGCAGCCGGCGAGCCACCCTGGCAGCCAGACACTCTCGGGTGAACTCATCCACCACGACCAGTGTCCGTACCGGCCGGCCATCATGAGTGCGCTCGAGGACGAAGTCATAGGACCAGACGTGATCTTTGTGCTCGGCCCGACGCCGGATACACGAGCCGTCAGTGAGCCACAAGCGACCCCGTTTTGGCTGTCTCTGCGGCACTTTCAAACCCTCTCGACGCCACAGGCGCTCGATTCGCTTTGGATTCACATGCCAGCCCTCACGCTGCAACAAGGCAGAGATCCGCCGGTAGCCATAACGCCCGTACTGCGTCGCGAACTCGGTCATCCGTTTCACCAACTCTGCTTCATCGTCCGGAATACGGGCCCTGTATCGCTGCGTCGTTCGAGGCTGGCTCAGGACTCGACAAGCCCGACGCTCTCAGCTACGCCCAGCTCTTGCTGGACGTGCGCCACGGCCCGCCGCCGGCGCGCCGGGCTCAGTAGTTTCCCGACGCGGCCTCCTTCAGAATCGCGTTGTCCAGTATCGACTCGGCCAAGAGCTTCTTCAGCCGAGTGTTCTCGCGCTCGAGCTCTTTCAACCGCCGAGCCTGATCGGTCCTTAAGCCCCCGTACTCCTTGCGCCAGCGGTAATAGGTCTGCTCGCTGATCCCAAGCTTGCGACAGACCTCAACGGCCGTCGCACCCTTCGCCAGCTCGACCTCCGCCTCGCGCAACTTGGTGATGATCTGCTCAACTGTAAAGCGCTTTCTTGCCACAGAACCCCCTTTCTCGAACCCGTCTGAAGCGTCAGATACTAACGCTCAAACTGGATCCGTTCTTGGGGCGAGGGTCATTGGCGCGCCGAAGCGCGCCCACCTGTTCACATTTGGTTACTTGTCCGTCGGCATCTCCTTCACGGCCTCGGGCACCCCGTCGGCGATCGTTCCGCGACAAGAAAGTCTCTAGATCTGCTCCGGCAACCTGATGGGCTTGCCCGAGAAGACACCTTTCAGAACCTTCGAATCCTTGACCACGATCGTGCCGTTGACCACAACGTAAGGGATGCCGGTTGAAGGCAAGCCACCATTTGCAGGGGTCGCGACCTGCATAACCGTGTCGGGGTCGAAAACGGTGATGTCCGCATCGGCGCCGACCTGGAGCCGGCCTTTGTGGGCCATTTGCGAGATGCCGTTGTCTTGCAGGAATTTGGCCGGCAAGTAGGTCATCTTCGAGATCGCGAGCATCAGCGGCATGAGGTCTTCTTCGCGCACCATTTGCAGCACCAGGGCATGGGTTCCAGCCCCCCTGGGATGGCCATTGACCGAGTCGTACGGCGTATCCCATTCACCCGCGTATGAGCCATCCGACTTCCTGGAATAAGGGAACGCATCGCTGCCAATGATGCTGGTCGGGTGTGCCAGGGCCTGGGCCAGGTCCTCTTTCGTGGCATTCTCAAACGTGACACTGGTCAGTGGTGCCGTCTTCAGCAGTTCCTCATAACGCTCCTTGGTCAAAGGCGTCATCGTGGCTATTTCGACGATGTCACTGTAGGTATGCCCCATGTTGTTTTCGTAGTTGTCCGGATGGAGATAGTCTGCGCCCACAATAGTCGCGCCATAGGAATAGGGGTAGACCTCACTGATGACCTGGACGCCATTGGCGAAGGCCATATCAATCATTTCCTGGCAATACTTAGAGAGGCTGAGGCACTGCGCGGTCATGTGCTGAACGATCAGTCCACCACCGCCCGCCGCCTGGGCACCCAGCTGCTCATCAGTCCCCAGCATGCCACTGGCACTTCGATTCTGACCGGAGAATCGCCCGTGAAGCCCCGTGAGGCGGCCGTACTTCCCCGCGAGCTTTTGAACGCCAAACGTCTCCCTTTGGGTAATTCCGTCGACCATGTAGCCCGTCGTTAGTCCTACGCCAAGCGAACCCTGCTTCAGACCCTCTTC
>JBAUDS010000203.1:0-20955 GCA_049678185.1 Thermoanaerobaculia bacterium | reverse complement strand
GAGGTCTGCTGCCGGTCGTCTACGGGGATGTGGTGATGGATCGGGATTGGGGGGCGAGCATCTGTTCGACGGAAAAGGTGTTCCTGGCGCTCAGCAAAGGGCTCGAGCAGCGGGGCTTCAACGTGGCGCAGGTGATCTGGATGGGCAAGACCGATGGGATCTACGACGAAGATGGCAAGACCATCCCCGTGGTCACACTAGAGAATTTTGACGACGTCGCCGCGGCGGCACGGGAGGCCGACGGCGCCGATGTGACCGGCGGCATGCGGCACCGCTTGGAGAGCGCGGTCGAGCTCGCCCGTGCCGGAATCCTCTCTTGGATTGTCAATGGCCAAAGCCCCGGACTCCTCGCCCGCCTTTTGCGTGGCGAAGAAGTGCAGGGGACTCGGGTCTTGCCCGCCTAGCCGCCCGCAGGGCTTCTTCTATGGGCTGGTAGGATACGCAAACAGATGAGCGGAGAGGCCAAGAGAATAGAGGAGAACGGGCCCGCAGTCTCGTCGGAGGAGCAGCCCGCCGATCGGGACGGGACCGCGCACGACAAATTCCTTCAGGATCAGCTGGTCAAGACCAGTCGGACCTTTGCCCTGGCCATCCCTTTGCTTCCCCAGCCGACGGCGCGGGAGGTCACCGTCGCCTACCTCCTCTTCCGCATCGCCGACACCTTCGAGGATGCCAGCGTGCTCTGGCAGCGTCCCCAGCAGATTGCGGCGTTGGACCACTTTGTCGAGCTGTTGCGAGAGCCGTCGGTGGAGAGGGCGGAGGAGCTGGCCGCCAGCTGGCTGGCTGACCCGCCGACGGATCACGGCGGCTATCTGGAGCTGTTGGGGAACACCCCTCGGGTCTTCGAAGCCTATCTGGGATTCTCCCCGGCTGCGCGCGAGATCATCGAGCGGCACACAATCCGTACGGCGCAGGGGATGGCATCGGTGGTCGAGCGCACGGGCGACGACGAAGTGCTGCGGCTGGCGGACATCCAGGACCTGCGGGACTACTGCTACATCGTGGCAGGTATCGTCGGCGAGCTGCTGACCGATCTCTTTATTCTCGACAGCGCCGCGCTCGAGCCGGTGGCGGAGTATTTGAGCGAGCGGGCCGCCCTGTTCGGTGAAGGGCTGCAGCTGGTCAACATCCTCAAAGACTCGTCCTCCGATGCGACCGAGGGGCGCAACTACCTGCCGGCGGCCGCAGAGCGGAGCGAGGTCTTTGCGTTGGCGCGCCAGGATCTGCAGGCCGCCGCTGAATACACGCTGGCGGTGCAGAAAGCAGATGGTCCGGATGGTGTGGTCCTGTTCACGGGTTTGCCGCTCGAGCTGGCCCGGGCGACGCTGGATCGCGTGCAGAGAGACGGACCGGGGGCGAAGCTGAGCCGGCCCGAGGTCTTCCGGATCAACTCCCGTCTAAAGGCGGCGGTCAAAGCCGGCCGTCCCGCGGTAGTCATTAGATAGTCCTCCATGGTTTGAGAGTCACACGGGTAGTAACAACCTCGACAAAGGACCGTCTGATGATGGTGGCGCTTGCCGCGCTGGTTGTCGTGACGGTCACCGGCGGTTCCGCGTCGGCACAGGGCTGGCGCGGTACCGCCCGCATCATCGGTGTCGTTCAGGATCTGGATGACCAACCTATAGTGGGAGCGACCGTGGCCTTGCGTCTGGCCGATATACCCCAAGATGGCCCGCCACAGATCGTCACCGATGAGAGTGGTCGCTGGTCTCTGTCCGGGCTGGCGCCGGGGAGATGGGAGATCGTCATCGAAGCCAGTGGGTATATGAAATCCGAGGGATGGATAATGATCCCGGAGTCGGGACTGGTGCCACCGGTAGAGGTCGCGCTCCGGTCTTTGAGAGAGGTCGGCCCGAGGTTCTCCGAGGGTAGCCCATCGACGATCCACCGGTGGCTGGAGAAGGGCAACGAGCTCCTCCAGCAGGGCTACTTCGCGGAGGCCAGAGGAGAGTACGAAAAGGCGCTGGGGGGAATGCCGGAGGAGTCCCACCCCGAGGTGTTGCGGGCGGTGGCGCGGACATACTTCCTGGAAGGGAAGACCGATCGGGCGGTGTTGGCCCTCGAACGGGCCCTGCTCATCGATCCTGGAAACAGCACCAGCCGCCAGCTGCTCCTGGCCCTGCTCGAAGGTCAGGGACGCCGCACAGAGGCGGAGGAGTTTCTCGACCGCCTCGATCGCGAAGGGCCCGAGGCCTTGAAGGCACTCGATCTCGACCTCGAGGAGCCGGAGGTGACACCCTCCAGACCCTCTCTCCCTCCCGAGATTACCGATCCACCGGTAGTGGAGCCGGAGCCAGGGCGGCTGGGGCGCTACCGAACCTCCTTCACCGAAAGCAGTAGCTCGAGCCGTATTGAAGAGTTTCTCGAGCGTACGGGTGGCAAGCTCGAGGACGTCGAGGCGCTGGATGCCGCAGGCGGGAGATACGAGCTCCAGAAAGAGACGTTCTATGTCTATGTTCCATCCGGCTATCGGCCCGAAGAGCCTCACGGCCTCCTGGTCTGGATCAGCCCCTCGCCCTTCGGCGGCTTTGTCAACCCCGAGACACAAGAATTCCTCGACAAGCACCGGCTGATCTGGATCGGTGCGGACAACTCGGGCAACCGCCGACTACAGTGGTACCGCTTTGCTCTCGCACTGGATGCCGTCCACAACATGCTCCAGCTCTACGAGGTCGATGATCGACGGATCTATGTCGGGGGGTACTCGGGTGGGGGGCGGATCACAAGCGGGCTTGCGCTGCACTACCCCGAGACTTTTGCCGGTGGCTTTGCCATCTACGGCTGTGCCTACTTCGAGCGCATGCCGGTTCCATACAAGCCCGGGGCAGAATGGCAGCCCTGGTTCTCGCCTCCTACTCGTGATCGGCTGAGGCGGGCGCGGTCGGACTCCCGGTTTGTGCTGCTGACAGGCGAGTGGGACTTCAACCGGCCGCAGATGAGGCAGATCTTCAAGCAGATGGTGGCCGATGGCTTCGAGAGAGTGACCTATCTCCAGATCCCGGGCGCCAGCCACTACGACCCGCCGGGAAAGGAATGGTGGGACAAAGCCATCGCGGCCCTCGACGCCCCGCTCGAGCCCTAAGAATCGTCTCGCGGGGTCTGAAGCCTGAGAACGACTCGCCCATCCGGACCCGTCTCCAGCAGCTCCTCCGGTCCCTCGAGCGTGACCTCACGCAGACGGACAGTGGACCGCCCGTCGGACGTGGTCATGGGCTCGGTCTCCAGCTCACCGGAAAGGGTGACCGTCTGCCCACGGCGCACAAGCGAAGCCGGCGCGCCCGAACGGACGGTCCGACCGCGATCGAAGAGCACCAGGTGGTCTCCCAGGGTGAGAGCCTCCTCGGGATCGTGGGTCACGACGACGGCCGGCATGTCGTGGTTGTCGAGGGTCTGGCGCAAGATGCGTCGGAGATCGATGCGTCCCTCCTGATCGATGGCCGCAAAGGGCTCATCCAGGAGCAGGAGACGCGGCCTGACCGCCAGCGCGCGGGCAAGGGCCACACGTTGTCTCTCACCACCCGAGAGCGACCCCGGGTGAGCGGCGGCGAGCTGGTCGATGCCCAGCTCCTCCAGCAACTCCTTGACGCGTGGGTTGTCCCGGGTCCGCTCCCTCCGCGGCAGGCCGAAGGCGACATTGGCGGCGACGTCGCCAAAGGGAAAGAGCGAGTGGTGCTGTGGCACATAGCCGATCCGGCGCCGGTGGGCCGGCACTTCGACACCGTTGGCCCCGTCGTAGAGCACCTCGCCACCGACCCGGATCGAGCCCGCCGTAGGGTGTACCAGTCCGGCCAGCGCCTGGATGGTGAGCGATTTGCCGGCTCCCGAGGGACCAAAGAGCACCAACACCCCCTGCTCGAGCGACAGCTCGGCGTCGATGTCGAATCTCTCACCTCCCCGACGCAGACGAAGGGACAGTGCCGCTTCGAGGGCTGGAGGAGTCAAGTACGGACTCCTCTCGGAGCGAGCCGTGAGGCGGCCCAGACGACCAGACCCGAAAAGGCGATCAAAACCGCGACGTAGATCAGGGCTCGGCGGTCGTCGCCCAGCTGGTAGGCGGCAAAGATCTCGAGCGGCATGGTGTTGGTGCGACCCGGGATGTTGCCGGCAAACATGAGCGTGGCACCAAATTCGCCGATGCCCCTGGCGAAGGCCAGGACCAGACCGGCAACCACCCCGCGCCAGGCCACCGGCAGGCTGACGCGAAAGAAGAGAGCCCAGGGTGACAGACCGAGTGAGCGGCCCACGTCTTCGAGCTCGCGGGGGATCCCCTCGAAGACCGGCTGCGCCGTCTTGACCAGCAGCGGCAGAGCGACGATAGAGGAGGCGATGACCGCCGCCGTCGGGGTAAAGACAAGGCGGAGATCGAAGGCGGTCTCCAACCAGGACCCGATCCATCCCTGGCGACCCAGAACGACGACCAAAAGGTAACCGACGACCGAGGGTGGGAGAACGAGTGGCAACAGAATGAGAGCGTCGACCAGACCACGGAAGGGATAGCGGTATTTCGACTGGATCCAAGCAAGGGCGATTCCCACCGGTGCCACCATCAGCAGGGCCATGGTTGCCACCCGCAAAGAGAGCGCTATGGGGAAGGTGTCGGCGGGGTTCATGGATTGGTGGGCGGGTCGAAGCCGAAGGAAAGGAAGATCTCCTGTCCTTCAGGGGAGGTCAAGTAGTCGAGGAGTCGGTGGGCGTCCGCGCTGTCAGAGTTGATCACGGCTGCGACAACCTGGGGGTCGGGAGCCCAGTCTCCCTTGGCAACCTCCCAGACGGCGACGTCGGCAAGGCCCTCGGCATCGGTCTCATAGACGATAGCTGCATCGACCTCGCCGCGGCGAACATAGGCCAGAACGCTCGCCACGTGGCCACCAAAGACGAGTCGGTCTTGCAGATGGTTCCATGATCCCAGATTCTCCAGCGCCTGTCGTGCATACTGACCGGCAGGCACCGTGCGGGGATCACCAACGGCGAGACGGGCATCGCCGGGGAGGCGGTTCAGGGTGGCAAAGGTCAGGGGCGGGCCTGTGGACGGCCCTACTAGGGCAAGACGGTTGCTGGCCACAACCCGACGACTGGCCGGGTCGGCGAGCCCGTTGTCGATGAGCGCATCCACGGTCTCGGCGTTGGCCAGCACGACGAGATCGATCGGTGCTCCGCCCGCCACCTGGCGTCTGAGGTCACCGGAGGCGCCATAGGTAACCTCGATCGACCGCTCGCCGGCCGCCGCCGCATAACCCTCGAGCGCTGCCGGTATCACCTCGCGCAAGCTGGCGGCGGCGGCCACCGTTAGATCGGGTTGTTCGAGTGCCGGCCCGGAGCAAGCCGCAAGGCCCAGGATCAAGACACCCAGGAGGCAAGTACGATGTATGGCCCGTCGAAACATCTGCCGTTGCCAGGAAAACCAGGCTAGCTTACTCGAAGAGTGGACAGCGGTTGGTATCCTAGGCGCTCATCGGATGACGACTACCTTTCCTGATCTACGCTCCTATCTCGAGCGACTGCGGCGAGAAGACGACCTGGTCACCGTAGAGGTGCCGGTGGACGCCCATCTCGAGGCGGCCGAGATTCACCGGCGAGTCATCGCGGCCGGTGGTCCGGCGATTCTCTTCACCAACATATCGGATGCGGATTTTCCGCTGGTCACCAACCTCTTTGGCACTCGTCGGCGCGCGGAGATGGCCTTTGGGGAGCGTCCGTTTCGAGTGGTGCGGCGGTTGGCAGAGCTGGCCGAGGAGATCCTGCCGCCCAAGCCGCGCAATCTCTGGCAGGCGCGGGACATCGGTCTCGATCTGCTCAAGGTAGGTACCAAACGGCGTCGAAGCGGCCCCGTCAACGAGGTGGTGACCACCGATGTCGATCTGGGAAGACTTCCGGTGCTGACCTCCTGGCCAGAGGATGGTGGTCCGTTCATCACCCTGCCGCTGGTCTATACCGAGCATCCGCAGGGCAAGGGGCACAATCTGGGGATCTATCGTCTGCAGGTCCATGACCGGTGCACGACCGGGATGCATTGGCAGATTGGCAAAGGAGGCGGGTTTCACTATGCGGTGGCGGAGGGGCAGGGAGAAGCGCTGCCGGTCAGCGTCTTTCTGGGCGGCCCACCGGCGTTGGTTCTGTCCGCCGTGGCACCGCTGCCGGAGAACGTCCCCGAGCTGCTGCTGGCCTCGTTGATCGCCGGTGGCAAGTTGGCGGTCACCGACGGTCCTGGGGGGCATCCGCTGCTGGTGGAGGCCGAGCTCGCCCTGGGAGGAAGGGTGCCGCCGACGGTACGCCGACCGGAGGGGCCTTTTGGCGATCACTACGGCTACTACTCACTCCGTCACGACTACCCGGTCTTCGAGGTGGAGTGGATGGCGCGCCGCCGCGACGCCATCTATCCTGCCACCGTTGTCGGTAAGCCCCGACAAGAGGACTTCTTCATCGGTGACCTGCTCCAGGATCTGCTGTCACCTCTTTTCCCGCTGGCGATGCCGGGGGTCGTGGACCTCTGGTCCTACGGCGAGACCGGCTATCACTCGCTGGCGGCGGCGGTGGTCAAGGAGCGCTACAAGCGCGAGGCCATGGTGAGTGCGTTCCGCATCCTGGGAGAAGGGCAGCTCTCGCTGACCAAGTTCCTGCTGGTCACCGATCGAAAGGTCGACCTGAGGGATTTCAAGGCGACGTTGCAGCACCTTCTGGAGCGGACTCACCCGGAGACCGATCTCTTCGTCTTCTCGAATCTGGCGATGGACACGCTGGACTACACCGGACCGCGGGTGAACGAGGGTTCCAAGGGTGTATGGCTCGGTCTGGGTGAGCCGGTGCGACAGCTACCCGCGGAGTTCAATGCCGCGGAGCTGCCCCAGGGGGTCTCGGAGGTACAGGTCTTCTGCCCCGGCTGTCTCGTCGTCGACGGACCCTCCCACCGCGAGGAGCCCGAAGCGGGGAGACGCATCGCGCAGCACCCGGCGTTTGCCGGCTGGCCGTTGGTGGTCCTCAGCGACGAGCCCCGACGGGCCGCCGCCAGCGATGTGAACTTCCTCTGGACCACCTTTACCCGTTTTGAGCCGGCGGCGGACATTCACGCGGCGGTGACACAGGTCATTCGCAACCACGTCGCCTACCAACCACCGATTCTCATCGATGCCCGTCTCGAGCCGGGCTTTCCCGACGAGCTCTTCTGCTCGGAGGAGATCGCGGAAAAGGTCACCCGTCGGTGGCGCGAGTACTTTCCCGGCGGAGTGGAGATGGGCGATTCGAACGCCGCCCACCTGGACCCGCCATCCACCACGTAGGCCCGACTCCATGCAAGACCTGCGCAGGCCTTCCGATCTCACCATCTACATAGCCGTGAGTGTCGGTCTGGTGCTGAACACGGCCCTGTTGCCTCTCTTCCCCGACCTGGGAGTCTGGAAGCTGAATCTGGGCGCCGAGCTGAATCCGGCCGTGTGGTGGAGCGCCATCGGCCTGCTCATGGCCTCTCTGCTCAGCTGGCAGCGCTCATCGACCGCTACCGGAGAGCGCCTCGCATGGCTCGGTCTGGCCGGAGTGTGGTTTGCCTTCTATGCCGACGAGCTCGCATCCATCCACGAGCGCATCGGCTATTGGCAGGGGTGGGGCTGGCGCGGGCTGCTGGGCTTTGGCGTTGTCTTCGGGCTCGTGCTTGTCTATTCGATCGCCCGCTTGATGAAAAGGGAAGGTACCCGCAGGTCGGCATGGCTCATCGCCTGGGCCGTCGTCCTCTTTGCCAGCGTCGCCTTGCAAGAACAGATCGAGCACGTGATCGCTTGGCCTGCCTCTCTCCGCGGCCCGAGGGTCGGGCTGGAAGAGGGCATCGAGCTACTCGCCATCGTCCTGCTCCTGATTGCGGCCATGGGTCCCCGCGAGCGGAGCGGAGACGACTCCAGTTCTCGGACCCCGGTAGCCGATCCGGTCCGCTTGCCTGGCTTCCCGACCTTGATGTTGGCCGCGGCCCTCACACATCTCGCCCTGGTCGGCCCGGTCGGATGGTTTGGCGACGAACGGGGTGAGCCGTTGATCGTGTTTCCGGTTTTCGCCTACTTCGTGCTGTTCGCGATGGCCTACCACCAGGCCCTCGAGGAGCACGGGCGAGATCGATGGAGCTGGATGGGTCTCGCTATCCTCGGCCTGATCGGTTCGGTTGTCTCGGGCACCAACCCGGACCACTTTCCGGGTCCGCTGGCCGATATGGCACGCACGGTGCAATCGAACGGGATCGCGAGCGTGGCGGTGCAGGGCGGGCTGGTGGTGGCATTGCTCGGTGGCCGGCTGCGGGCGATCTCGGGGTCGGCTCTCGCCGCGCGCGTCGGTCAGGCCCTGGTGCTGGCGGTCGCGGCCGGCGTGCTCGGTGCCGGATGGGCAGCCGTCCAGACGATATTCTTGTTCCTGCTTGTTGTTATTGTCTGGGAGACGCGGAAGGGACTGAACGGGAGCGCTCCAGCCACGATTGGAACCGAAGGAGAGTGAAATGGACCTGGGATTGAAAGACAAAGTCGCCATTGTCGTCGGTGCCAGCCGCGGGCTGGGCAAGGCCATCGCTTCGACGCTGGCCGATGAAGGCTGCAACCTGGCGATCTGCGCGCGTGGCGAAGGCCCGCTACTCGAGACCGCGGCGGAATTGGAGGAGAAAGGTGTTGACGTGTTGGCGGTAGCGCTCGACGTGACCGGGCCGGCCACGGCAGACAGCTTTGTCGCCCAGACGGTCGAGAAGTTCGGGCGCCTCGACATCCTGGTCAACAACGTGGGTGGAAACCGCCGCAAACCGTTTGCCGACACCACCGATGCCGACTGGGACGAGATTCTGGACCTGAACTTCGGCTCCCACGTCCGCTTCAGCCGCGCCGCCATACCCGAGCTGAAGAAGCGAGGTGGCGCCATCCTCTTTATCTCCTCGGTCTTTGGCCGCGAGACCGGTGGGCCTGGGTTGTCGATCTACAACACCACCAAGTCGGCGCTCATCAGTCTTTCCAAGATCATGGCCCAGGAGCTGGGCCCCGACGGTATCCGGGTCAACAGCATCGCCCCGGGCTCGATCCGCTTCCCCGGCGGCAGCTGGGATAAGCGCTGCAAGGAGGACCCGGAAGGGATGGCCAAGTTCGCTGAGGAGAACTTCGCGCTGCGTCGGTTCGGCGCCGCGGAAGAGATCGGCGACGTGGCGGCCTATCTGGTCTCCGAACGAGCCAGCCTCGTCACCGGAGCCTGCATCAATGTCGACGGCGGCCAGTCGCGGTCGTTGATTTGAGGGGCTCCTCCCTCTCGCACAGGGCGTAGGGGCTTAGGGGCGTAGGGGCTGCAGCGGCCGGCCTCAGTGCCGGTCGTCTGGGATGTGCGGGCTGTCGGCAGGATCATCATTTTCATTTTGTTGAATCCAAACTTCTGGGATTCCCAGGTGGCGCCGAACCACTCTTGAAGGGAACTTCTTGGCGGTGATTCCGGTCCGATAAAGATAGAGGCGTGTGAAGACGCAGTGGGAGGTGACGCCGGAATGAAACTTGCTGGTAACCCGTAGAAGGGGGTGCGAGATGAAAAATCGGTGGGCGGCTCTCCTGATGGCGGCAAGCGGGTTGGTCATACTGGCGGCACCGTTTTCGTCGCTGGTGGCGTCGGAATGGCACCACGGGTACTACTCGATGTCGGATTCCGAGGTGCCGTCTGTGGCCGAGGTGGAGGCCGAAGTCGCCGAGGTCCGCCGGCTTCTGGCGGAGACTGGTGACACCGACCTCTACCCGTTGCTGGTGCAGAAACTGAGTGCGCTCACCGAAGCCCGGTACTGGGAGGCTATGGAGAGTCTCGGAGAAGCTGGGGACGAGGCGGCGATGGAATCGATCTGGGAGGAATCTCAGACAGCCCAGCGGGAAGAGATCCAGGCAGTGGCGCGGGAGTGGATCGAGCGGGCGCCCGAGGAGGTCGAGGGCTATCTGACGCTCGTTCAGTTCGAGAGTGACATGGAGGCGCGGGTGGCGGTGCTCGACCGTCTCATGGCGGATCTGCCGGATCGGGTCGAGGGCTACGAGCACAAGGCCGAGCTACTCCGGTACCGGGGTGAGGAGGCCGAGTCGAAAAGGCTCCTCGAAGATTTTCTTGCCGCACACCCCGACGAACCGGCTGCCTACAAAGCCCTGTTGAATCACTTTCAGTTTACGGGCAACGCCAAGGAAGCGGCCTCGATCGAGGCGGCATGGTTCGAGCGTCTACCCGACTCACCGGAGGCGCTGCTGCACCAGCTCGCCCAGGCCTATGAAGACGAGGACCCGGAGGTGGCCGCTGAGCTGAGCGAGCGGCTCTTGGCCGCGGATCTTTCAGTGGAACAGCACTACGTTGCCTGCTCGACGCTGGTTTGGATGCTGCCCCAACAGGCGGTGGAGTGCCTCGATCGGCTGGCGGCGCGTGACATGGATGAGACGATGGCTGAGCGGATACGCGCAGAGCTGCCCTATTTCCTGGCCCAGGTGGGCGAGTGGGAAGCGGCGGAGGCCCAGATGCTGGAGTTGATGGGGCCCGATGAAGCCGAGGCGGCCCGCATCAATGTCCTCGGTCTGTTGGCGGCGGAAGGAGATTGCGCGGCCGCGCGGGAGCTGCTCGCGACGTCGAGAGGAGGCGCAGAGGTCGAAATGTGGAGTCGGGTGTCGGCCGTCCAGGCGCTGGCCGAATGTGGCGAGGCGGAAGAGGCGAAACGTCTTCTCACCGAGTTGGCTCAACAGATGGAAGCCGAGGACGTGTCGGGCTTTGTCTACTCCTTGCAGGAATACCTGTCGGCGGAGGAGATCGAGGCGATCCTGCTCGCCAGGTTAGCCAATGCTCCCGAGAGTCGAGCTCTCCACCAGGCACTCAACTACCACTACAGTCGCAACGCCCACGAGGCCAAGGTGATGGCCCATCTCCTTACCTGGTCGGACCTCGACAGCGGCAATGCCGAGCCGGTGGCGATGCTGGCGGCCGCCTTTGCCGAGCAGGGGCAGATGTCGGAGGCCATCAGCTGGCAGCAGGAGGCGGTCCGGCGGGCGCCCGACGAAGCAGAACGCAAGGAAGGGCTCTACCGGATACTGGTGCAGGCCGGTGAGGAGGATTGGGCCGCGGATCTTGCCTCCGAGCTGGAAGGGTCCGAGGTGAGCGACGTGAGCCTGCTGGGACAACGCCTCCTGGCCGAGCTGGCCAGGGACCAGGGGCGGCTGGATGAGGCGCGGTGGCGATATGAGAGCTTTCTCGAGACGGCATCCTCCGACGACAGGTGGGCGGTCGACAACCAATATCTGGAGGTCCTGCGCGATCTGGGTGAGAGTGACGAAGTGGTCGGTTACCTCGAGCGTCGCATCGACGAGCTCGGTCGCCAGGGCTGGTGGCAGCCGAGGGAAGCCTACATGGCCGAGCAGCTCGAATTCCTCGAGCTCCATTCATTGGCGGTGCCCTACCGCGAACAGCTGCTGACCAAGGCACCGGATAATTCGGCGCACCGGGTGGCCATGGGCGAGCTCCTGGTGAAGCTCGAGCGCTGGGATGAGGCCGAGGGACACTTCGGCAGAGCCTCGCAGCTGGCACCCGACGACGTCTATATTGCGCAAAGCGTGGCGGAGTTTCATGTCGAGAGAGGGCAAGGTGCCAAGGCGTTGGAAGTCCTGGAGCCATTCGCCGGGCAAATCGATCTGCCGGTTGGACTACGCCTGGCGCAGAGTCGGGCTCTCGAGGAGACGGGGCGACTCGAAGAGGCTGAAGCGGTCCTGGCCGACCTCCTCGCCGACAGGCCCAACTACCACGAGGCCAGACTGGAATTGGCTCGTCTCTACGACGAGTCCGGTAATACCGCCAAAGCCCGGCACCACTACGAGGAGTTTGTCGCCGCGACCGCCAGCCTCATCGACGGAGCAGGCAACTGCGAGTGCAATTGCGATCTAATCGCGCAACGCGCCGAGATAGTGCAGATGCTCGAAGAGAAGCGGCCGGACTCCGTGCCGGCCGAGCCCCGTAAAGCCCTTCTGTCCCTGCTAGCTGAATTGACGGAGCTGGATCTTTAGCCGTCGCGTCTGGCCTTCGGCCTTGCTCCACTGGATGAGGATGGGGCTCTGGTAGGTCCCCTGGACGATCGAGCCCTCGCCACTGCCGTCGCGATCGGTTACCAACAGGCTGACGCTGCGCTTCATGCGCAGGAAGCGGGAGGCGGGCAGGGCCATGAACTTGGCCAGCACTTTCTCGAGGAAGGACTCGCTCATCCGGGTCTTGTCGATGAGCTCGTTCAGCACCCGTACCAGGTCGTACTGGGCATAGTTGAGGGTCTTGCCGGGAATGGTCAGCGGATTGCGCAGGGCATCGCGACCGTGCTCCGCCATGAACCGGACAGGGTTCTTGAGGACGTCCACGAGATCGTTCCGCATGAGAAGCGTCTCGTACTCGTTGACCGAGAGCCCGGCTTGGCTCTCCTCGGTGTCGAGTGAGATGTCGATGCGCCCCTTGGTCATCCCGTGCCACCGCACCAGCTCGTCTAGACGACCGAAAAGCCCGATGTGCTCGTCTCTCAAGTTGACCGAATCGATGGGGTGACTGGAGACAGGTACCGAGAAGTCCAGCTCGCCGATCAACTCCTCCTGGTTGTAGCCCATGACAGTGGTGCGACGAGTCCGCACCCCGTGCTCGGACACTCCGTCCAGATCGATGAAGTAGACGGGGGTGTCCGGATCGTGGTTGACGTAGGTGACACAGTTCTTGAGCCCACCGCCGATAAAGGCCAGGTGGGAATCGGCGTTCTTGGGTTCGGTTCGCCGCTGCTCATCGCTCAGCTCATGCCGCAGGTGGAGCTTGTCGTGCTCGTAATTGGCGTTGGGAGGAAAAAGATGTCTGAACAGGTGGAGAAACGAGTCCAGGCGCTCGCGGCTGTTGTTTAGCCGCGCGCAGAGGCTCTGTTCCAGGTAGCCCGCGGTGGTGTGGTACGAGCAGTAGAGAGATCGCTGGTACTGTGCGAGGAAGTCTTCTAGATCGCTGGCCAGCTGCTGGGTGACGTCGATGACGTCGAATCGAGCCGTGGGTCGGATCTCTAGCGTGATCTCATGGGGTGCGGCGCACATGGGAGGTCTCCCGGTCGGCGTTAACCAAGAATATTACACCTTGAACGAGTTTTCACCAACAACGGCCTGAGTCGGGACGGGCAAAGCGCCGGTCCGCAAAGGCCGTGGTGCTATGATCTGGCCGCTATTCCCGAGAGGTTTTGGCTTCATGAGTCGCTCCACCATAGGAGTCCAGGTCGGAAATATCCAGGTCGGCGGCGGCGCGCCGGTCGTCGTCCAGTCCATGTCCAACACCGACACGGCGGACGTCGAGTCGACCACCAACCAGTGTCTCGAGCTGGCCCAGGCAGGCTCGGAGCTGGTTCGCATCACGGTCAACGTCGAGGAGGCCGCCCAGGCGGTTCCCGAGATCAAGCGGCGACTGCTCGCGGCCGGGTGCGAAGTCCCTTTGATCGGTGACTTTCACTACAACGGGCACGTTCTACTCACCCGCTACCCGGCCTGTGCCGAGGCGTTGGACAAATACCGCATCAATCCCGGCAACGTGGGCGCCGGCAACCGGCGTGACGAGAACTTCGCCACCATCTGTGGTGTGGCGGCCAAGCACGCCAAGCCGGTCAGAATCGGCGTCAATGCCGGCTCGCTCAATCAAGAGCTGGTGATGGCCAAGATGCAGGAGAACACCGATCACGATCTCGGCAAGACATCGGAGGAGATCGTCAACGACTGCATGCTCGTCTCGGCGTTGGAGTCGACGGCCATGGCCCTGGAAAGCGGTCTTTCGGCAGAACAGATCATCATCTCGTGCAAGGTTTCGCGGCCGCGCGACCTGATCGAGGTCTACCGGCGATTGGCCACCGAGACCCGGCAGCCGTTGCACCTGGGTCTGACCGAGGCCGGTATGGGGATCAAGGGAGTGGTCTGGTCGGCCTCGGCCATGGGGATTCTTCTCGACGAGGGGATCGGCGACACCATCAGGATCTCGTTGACCCCAAGACCGGGGGGAGATCGGCGAGAGGAGGTCTATGCCTGTATGGAGCTCCTCCAGGCACTGGGCCTGCGATCATTTGCTCCCAGCATAACGGCCTGCCCCGGTTGCGGCCGCACCACGAGCACGACGTTTCAGGAGCTGGCCGAGAGGGTGCAGGACTACGTCAGGGAGAGCATGCCGGAGTGGAAGCGGCTCTATGACGGCGTCGAGGAGATGACCGTGGCGGTGATGGGGTGTGTGGTCAACGGTCCGGGAGAGTCGAAGGCGGCCAATATCGGTATCAGTCTGCCGGGCACGGGCGAGGCGCCGCACTGTCCCGTCTATGTCGATGGCCAGCAGTTTACGACGCTGCGTGGGAACTACGCAGAGCTGGCGGAGGCCTTTCGCAAAATCATCGACGACTATGTCGCCACCACCTATAGCCAAAAGGAGCCCACCGCGGTCTCCCCGTGAAGGGTAACCGACACAGCTGACCGCTCGGCCATGTCCATCTCATCCGAAGAATTCCGCGAAGCCCTCCGTCACTTCCCCTCGGGGGTGACCATCGTCACCATCAAGACGGAAGACCATGTTCATGGGCTCACCATCTCGGCCTTTGCATCGGTCTCACCCGATCCACCCCTGATCACCGTCATGGTGGATCACCGGCATCGGGCCTACCAGTTGCTGGAGACCGACGGCGCCACCTTCGCGGTCAACATTCTCCGTCAGGAGCAGGCGGAGCTGTCCAATCGCTTTGCCTGGGTAAAGGACGAAGATCGTTTCACCGAGGGCAAGTGGACGACCGGCGTCACCGGTGCTCCGGTTCTAGCCGATGCGTTGGCATGGCTCGACTGCACGATTCACGATCGTTTCAGGGCGGGAACCCATACGGCCTACGTCGGCGAGGTGGTGGCCAGCAAGGTCCCGTATCCCGACGCCGAGCCCCTGGTCTACTGGAACCGTGGCTATCGCCACCTGCGTTCCCCGGAGCCCGACGAGGACTAGTCTGGTGGAGAAGCCGGGCTAGCTGTCTCTGGCAGCGTAGAGCTCTTCGATCTGTTGGGCGTACTTCTCGTTGACGACTCGCCGCTTGAGCTTCATGGTGGGTGTGAGCTCTCCGCCCTCGATCGAGAAGGGCTCGGGGAGAACGATAAACCGCTTGATGCTCTCGAAGCTGGCCAGCTTCTCATTGACCTTCTCGACTTCTGCTTCGAGAAACTGTCTGAAGACCGGACACTTGGCCGCCGCCTCCGCGTCCTCGGCCGGGCTACCCAGGATCGCTGCCTGTTGGTGGACGGTGTCGGGGTCGAGGGTCAAGATCGCCGATAGGTAATTCCGTCGGTCGCCGATCACTGCGGCCAGGGCTACACCCCTGATGGCCTTCAGCTGTGCCTCGACCAGCTGGGGTGCCACGTTCTTGCCACCGGCAGTGATGATGAGCTCCTTCTTGCGGTCGGTGATGCGCAAGAAGCCCTCCTCGTCGAGCTCGCCGATGTCACCCGAGTGGAGCCACCCCTCGTCGTCGAGAGCCTCTTCGGTGGTCTCGGGATTCTTGTAATAGCCCAGGAAGACGTGGGGGCCACGCATCCAGATCTCGCCGTCGGAAGCGACCGTGAGCTCGGTCCCCGGGATGGCGTAGCCGGCTTTGCCGGTGTGGTATCGATCGGGCTCGGAAAAGGTCGTGGGTCCCGTGCACTCGCTCATCCCGTAGACCTCGAGAATCGGAATCCCGAGGCTGAGAAAGAACTCGAGGGTGTGCCGGGAGATGGGCGCGGCCGAAGTGAGACAGAGTCGGGCTCGGTCCAGACCCAGCTTGGCCCGCACCTTGGAAAAGACCAGCTTGTCGGCCAGCCCATAGAGAGCCGGTTTGTTCTCCCCGCGCTGGTCGGCGTAGCCACCGGCAAGACCTTGGCGACGGGCCCAAGCGGCGATCTTCTTTTTCAGCGGTGGATTCTGAGCACCGGCAGCCTCGATCCCGGCTTGGATCTTCTCCCACACGCGGGGCACTCCAAAGAAGAAGTGGGGCCGCACCTCGCGGAGGTTCTCGCCCAGCTTTTCCAGGCTCTCGGCAAACCAGCTACAGGCCCCACCTGCCATCGGACCGTGGAGAGAGACGATCTGCTCGGCGATGTGGCTGAGCGGCAAGTAGCAGACGACGCTCTCGTTATGCCCGATGCCGAAGGTCTTTTGCACCTGCTCGCCGACCCAGATGATGTTGTGGTGGCTGAGCATCACCCCCTTGGGCGCGCCGGTGGTACCGGAGGTGTAAATGAGCGTACACAAGTCGTTCGGCTGCTGGGCTGCAATCCTCTCCTGGAGCCGGTCTTCGGGGACCTTGGCGGAGGACTCGAGAAACTCATTCCATGACAGGACGTTGTCGTGGTCGCTCGACCCCTCCATGAGAACGATGGTCTCGAGCTGTGGGAGCTGGCCCCACACGGCCTCGAGCTTTTCCAGGTAGGAGGTGTTCTCGACCACGGCCACGGCGGCGTTACAGTGATCGGCAACGTACTGGCATTGCTCGGCGGTGCAGGTGGTGTAGATCCCCGCCGGCACCCCCTGTGCGGCTATGGCGCCGATGTCGGCGAGGAACCACTCGGGCCGGTTGAAACCCATGATGACGACACCCTGTCCGGGCTCGAGCCCCTGACCGATCAACCCCCTGGCCACCCGCATCACCCCGTCTCGGTACTCTCGCCAGGTGGTGGTCTCCCACTTTCCTGCCCGCTTGAACTTCATTCCCGGCCGCTCGCCGTGCTCGCGAGCAGTGCGCTCGAGGATGTCGATGACGGTTCCAGCCATGACCTGATCCCCCCTTCAGAAACCGACAGGTGATCCCATCTGTCCCAATTCCCCACTGTCTTGGTTACAGAGTCGTATTCTAGCTCCTGGCGTGATGCAGGCAACCGGGGGGAGACGAAGCGGCCGGCCTCCGTGCCGGTCGGGATGCCATTTTGGCCAGAGTGCTAGCCGATAACCGAAGGCACCGAAGCAGGTAGATCGAGCGGAATTACCCCAATACTGGCGCTCGAATGCTAAATTCCCCTGTTCGTCCGCTTCTGACCTCGGGATGGTCGAGGGTGCGGACGGACCCAGGGACACGATCTGGGTTGGAAAAACCGGGCACCCTTCTTGAATAAGGGCCTGGGGTGGGTGCCGAGCGTACTGAGAGAGAGGGAATCGAATTGGGTCGCAGCACCCCCACGGTCACCCATCGAATCGGATTCGAATGACGAAGAAACGTCTTATTGTCGCCGGACTTGTGCTGGCCGCGGTCTGCGGGGTCGTCTCGACCGAGATCCTGGAGGCCGTCGGCGAGCCGGTCGCTGCCGGTCCCATGGACATCCAGGTCGAGTTGTTGGATGGGGATGGGAGGCCCCTGACCGGGGTGACGGCGGGCGAGCTCGAGGTGCGCTTCGGCGAGGATCTGGTTGGGGTGTCCGATGGTGGCGCGGTGGGTGGAAACTGGCGGGTTGTTCTCTACTTCGACCAACTGCTGAGCGATTCGATCGTCTTTCGCAATGCCACCATCGAATTGGCCGGAAAGGCGGTGGAGCTCACCCGTCTGGGACCGGTCGAGATCGTCCTCGGCGGGAGCGAGGTGAGAACCGCCCTGCCGCCAACCCGAGATCCTGATGCCCTGAGCCAGGCGTTGGGGTGGCTCCGCCTGCGTGAGGATGCACAAGACCTGCAGGCGGAGATCCGGCGGGATCTGCTCGCGTTACTCGAGCCAGAAGCGGAGGAGCAGGAGGAGAGTGCCGACACCGTCGATCTCTCGCAAGCGGTAGCCGACGCACTCGATCGGGAGAGACAGGCTTTGCGTGGCCAACGGGAGAGACTCCTGACCTGGGCGGCGGAGAATCGAGCTCCAGGACCCAAGGCCCTGTTCTACATCGGTAGCGGGTTCGACGCCGAGCCCGCCCACTTCTATCGCTCGGAGATCGACCCGTCGCTCATCGGACCGGTGGCGGGTTCGCTCCAGTCGGGTCCCATCACTCCCTCGGTCGACGAGTTGGGCCAGGTACTTTCCGTTTTCGGTTGGACCGCGTTTCCGACCCTGCCGCCGGTGCGCGAGGATCTGCTGCTCACCCCGGATGACAATTCTCCCGCAACCCAAGAGGGCGCCGACACGGTGGACGTTGTCTATCAGGATGGCCGACTTGTCGACAAGACGACGATCGGTTTCGATCCCGCCAAGTTGCTCAGGGAGAGGCGCAAAGCCAAGGATACGGAGGAGACCGGTCCCGTCCTGCTCGAACCGATTGCGCCACTTCAAGCCCTGGCGAAGATCACGGGTGGCGAGGTCGTGGGCACCGACCTGGAGCTGACCGATCTTTTGGAGAGGCTGCCCAAACGCCTCCAATTGACACTCGACGGCGCTGAGCCCGGCACCGAGATGGAAAGAATCGAGGTCACCGTGCGCGCGGATGCCGGTGACGGTGAGCCTGCCGCGGTGGTGCGGTCGAGGGAGTGGGTGTCGGCGGTCACCCCCGAGATCGTGGCCACGGTGAGGTCGCACCAGATTCTGAACAACGAGATCGACGAAGGAGATCTACCCGTCTCCGCAGCCTTCCAGCCTGCGATGCCTCCGGCAGAGAATGAGCTGGTTATCCAGATCGAGGCGTCTTCGGAAGTACCGACAAGACTGGGGACGATTCCCTTGCGGGTCAGCGTGGCCACCGAGGACAGCGAGGGCAGGATCGAGATCAGTCACCATCTGATCGCGGTGGAGCCGCCGGCGGGGCTTGCCTTCCCCGACGCGGAGAGGAGCTTCGAAGACCGCGCCCTCGACCTTTCGGTCCCGCTGACGAAGACCCCCGAGGGTCCCGTCATGGTCCTGGTAGAGGAGCTGGATACGGGGCTCTGGGGGGGCGTCTTCGCTTCCGTCTTCGAGTCGGCCGAGGCGGGCACCACGGCACTCGATGACGTGACTTCCCTTGTCTTGCCGGCTCCCAAGGTCATCCATCTGATGGCACCGCGGGAGATCCTGGCTATGGGCCAGACCACCATGGTAGCGGTGGTGTCGGAATCAGAAGTCGCCAGAGTCGATTTCTACCTCGACGGGGACCGCGAGGCGGTGCGCCGATCGCGACCCTTCTCGGCGGTTCTCGACCTGGGCCCTCTGCCGCAGCCACGCCGCGTGGAGGTCGTGGCCTTTGGATCGTCCGGCGAAGAGTTGGGCCGCGATTTCCTCATCGTCAACGAGGGCTCGGGGGCTTTTGGCGTGCGGATCGTGGAGCCGGTCCCCCATCTGGAGTCCGGCCAGCCGCGGAAGCTCGTGGGACCTGTCGATGTAGAGGCCGATGTCGAGCCGCGACGCGGCGAGGGGATCGATCGCGTCGAGTTCTATTGGAAAGACTCCCTGGTTGCCACCCGCTACGCTCGACCGTTCAGACAACGGATGGTCATCCCAGAGGACTCGCCAACCGGCTTTATTCGTGTGGTTGCCTATCTCGAGGATGGAGCCAGCTCGGAGGATGTCGTCTTTATCAATAGTCCGGGCTCGAGTGAGCGACTCCAGGTCAATCTCATGGAGCTCTACGTGGTGGTGACCGATCGCCGAGGGCACCCGGTGCGCGGCATGACTCGGGAGCAATTCAAAGTTGCCGAGGATGGGAAGGCGCAGGAGATCGCCACCTTCAGCGACGCCGGCGACCTGCCATTGACGGTGGGCCTGGCGATCGATTCCTCGGCCTCCATGTTCGTCAAGCTGCCGGAGGTGCAATTCGCGGCCGGCGAATTCATCCGCAGTCTCACCACACGTCGGGACCGGGTCTTTGTGGTCGGCTTTGGCAGTCAGCCGAAAATGGCGCGGACAACGACTTCGGATCTCCCGGAGGTGATCGAGTCTTTGAACAAACTCCGGCCGGACGGCAAAACCGCGATCTGGCAAGCCATCGTCTATTCGTTGGTCCAGCTCCAGGGTGTGCCCGGAAAGAAAGCCCTTATCGTCTACTCGGACGGCGCCGACGAGGATCCCGACTTCTCCTACAAAACTACCCTCCGCTTTGCGAGGCGGGTCGGGGTCCCGATCTACATCATTGTGTCCAACAACGAGATCGTCAGAACCGAGGGCAAGGGCTTGAGCGTCCGCGGGTTTCTCGACCGGCTCGAGAACCTCGCCGAGTCGGTGGGTGGTCGGGTTTTCTTGGCGCGGGTGGGAGACGATATGGAAGTCGTGTATCAGGTCATTGAAGAGGAGCTTCGCAGCCAGTATCTCGTGGGATACTACTCGCGCGACATGGGTGGCAAGGAGTGGCGGCGGGTGGAGGTCGCGGTAGCCAAGCCGGGTCTCAAGGCGCGCACCATCGCCGGTTATTTTCGATAGTTATGTCGATACTCGATCTTCTTGGGCTGGGTGGGAAAGCGGAGGCCTCCGCCGAGCAGGGCACGGAGACCGTGCGCAAGATTGTCGCCGAGCTCGAGGCACTCGAGCCCGAGAAGGCCCGCTACATAGCCGCGTTCGCCTACATCATGGGCCGCGTGGCTCATGCCGACCGGCAAATCAGCACCGAAGAGACGCGGGCGATGGAGGAGATCGTTCGCAAGCTCGCTCATCTTCCCGAGGCCCAGGCCGTGCTCGTGGTCGAGATCGCCAAGTCCCAGAACCGTCTCTTCGGCGGTACCGAGAATTTCCTGGTGACGCGGGAGTTCACCGAAATCTCGACACCCGATCAGCGCCAGGAGCTTCTGGACTGTCTCTTCGCCGTCTCCGCGGCGGACGAGTCCATCTCGTCGGTGGAGGAGGCGCAGATTCGGCAGATTGCGAGCGAGCTGGGATTTGGCCATCGGGAGTACGTGGAGGCTCGCTCCGTCTACTCGCAGCATCGAGAAGTATTAAAGCCCTTAAGTAAGTAGAAATAGCCCGGATTTGCTGGAGAAACGGCGGCCGCACGGCCGCTGTGACAAAGGTATTTGTCAGAAACGGCCGTTTCAGGGAAACTTAACTTATAGAAGCCGATGCATATGAGTATAAGGGTCGTTTTTTTT
>JBAUDS010000202.1:0-8007 GCA_049678185.1 Thermoanaerobaculia bacterium | reverse complement strand
CGACCGGCTACGAGTTCGACTTCCACGAGCTCCACTTCTCGAGCGGCGGCGAGAGCAGTCAGTGGTGGCAAAGCATGGGAATAGCGGTGATCTTCGGTCTCGCCTTCGCCACCTTTCTCACCCTCGTGCTGCTACCGGTGCTCTACGATCTCCTGCTCCAGGTACGCGAGTGGCGAGCGCGCAGGAAGCGCCCCGAGCCGGTGCCAGTACCCATAGCCGAGGAAGAGGAAGAGCCCGAAAGGGAAGTAGCGGTCGCCATGGAGAGCAGCCAATGATCAAACTAGCCCTAATCATCCATCTCCTGGGCGCCACCATCTGGACCGGAGGCCACCTGATACTGGCCATCGGCTTCCTCCCCCAGGCCCTGCGAAAAAAGGACCCGAAGATCATCGAGGCTTTCGAATCCAAATTCGAGCGCATCGGCATCCCGGCGTTGATCCTCCAGGTCATCACCGGCCTCACCCTGGCCTACGCCTACCTCCCCGACATCTCCAAGTGGTTCTCCTTCGAGACCCACGTAGCCACCCACATCTTCGTCAAGCTGGTCCTAATGGCGCTCACCCTGGCCCTGGCCCTCGACGCCCGGCTCCGCATCATCCCCAAGCTCTCGGCCGCCAACCTGACGAGCCTCGCCCTCCACATCCTGGCCGTGACCCTGATCTCGGTCCTCTTCGTCGCCTTCGGTGCCGGCATCCGCACCGGCGGTCTCTTCTAGCTCCACCGCCAAAGCCACCCGGTCAACCTGTCGGTTTTGACCGACGCCAAGAGATGCGACTATCGACTCTTCCTGTCGATACCAAGCTTGAACGCAGCGATCCTCTGCAAGAGTTGGTTCGGGTCTCTGCGCCATGCTAGAGGCCCAAGCTGAGCCATGCGAGCCTGAGTGGAGAGGGGCTCCATCTCATCCTCGACTTTCGCCACAAAGGCGAATACCAGATTCCTTTCAGTCTGGTTGAGCATCGCTCCAACCCGCTGGCCCAAGACATATGCGCTCGTTTGTTCGTAGGTCAGGCCGAGATCGAAGATGTCTTTCGAGAAACGCTCCTCAGCGTTGGAATGAAGGTAGTCCTCGAGAATGAAGGCGAGATCTTCGAGATCCCTCTGCCTTTCGCTGGGCCGATCCAGATAGGCAGCCATCTTGAGAACGGCTACCACGGGTACCGGTGCTACGTGAACTGTGACATCGGGTGTGATAGCTATCGGCTCCCTGTTTTCAAAGGCCAGCCGGAGACCGACTAGGGACATTTCGACGCCGGACTCGGGCCAAGTCAGTCGCCCACTCTCCAGGTGTTTGGGTGCCGCGGGAATGACGTCGATCCTGACGTTTTCTGGACTTGTCCACTCATGCTCCTTCGATGGATGGCGCTTCCAGCCTGAGAGTTTGCCCAAGCCCTCTGAGGCTTCTTCGATGGCTAGGCAGACTGAAACGTCAAGGTCATACGTTTGGCGCCACCTCATTTCCATGAAACACCCGATTGCCGAGGCACCGACTAGCGTCAGGCGTTCGTTTGGCCACAGATTGAGGATCGCGCTAAGGGCTTCGACTTGTTGATCGGTGAAGTCGTTCATGGCTTCTCGAGATAGCGCTGGCGAATCTCGTGGGCTGCGTCTCGCGCCCGCTCCCCTCCTGCGCCGAGGAGATCTGTGTAGACCAGCAGCGGATGAACGGTCCTGAGAGCTTGGCCTTCTAGGGCGACAGGCCCCGGCGCCTGCAAGACCGTCAGTGGACCATCCCGAGCCGGGATGGCCTGCAGGCGGTTTTGAAGATCGAAGGGGGCTGCCTCGACGTAGAGGACAGTCCCTTCGCCGCGGTAGTAGCCCGTCAGTCGCATGGCTGCCGTACCTCCCCCCCAGGCCCAGTTGACTTCGCCATTGAGATGGCGCTCGATCCACTCCTCGGTAGCTTCTGGGTCAGGGTCCGGTCTTAGAAACGTCCCCAGCGTCAAGCGTGGCCGGAGGAAATTCTCGTAACCGGTGAGCCATCGATCAAGTAGAAGGTCGCGTTGAAGCAGGTGACGCTGGCGTTCACCTCGGCCAATTACACCTTCCTCCTCGAAGCGACGAAGTGTCTCAGCCGCAGCTGTCTTCCCGATTCCGGCGGCTTCTGCCAAGGTCCGCACTGGAGTGTTGAGGAGCTCCGGTTTCGCCAAGATTGCAAACAGCGCCTGGTGCCCGGCAGTACCTATACCGCGTGCTTTTTTGGCTGTTTTGTCGGGTTTTCTCCCCTCGATCTGCACGATGTGTTCCTGGCCGATGGCTAGATGGCAGTTTCCGACTCTGTCGACGAAGAAGACCCCGTTCTCCATTAGGTGCCGAGCCATCGGCGGTGCAACATAAGGGGCGAAAAGAATCCACGGATGCCGGGTTTCGCGCTCCATTTGCGCAATGGCGCCATCGGCGATGGTGTACGTCAGATGTGTCCGCTTTTCTTCAACCAGAAAGCGATGATCGCCCTGCGGAGTTGTGACCAGCAGAAGGGCGTCAGGCTGGGCCTGGTAACCGGCCGGAGCAACCTCGAGGATCTTGGCCTTCTCGATGAAGGGTAGGTGCCAAAGGTGGCGAAGATAGGTTTCGATTGGGTTGTGTTTGGTCACGACCGCTATACTAGCATGTCCGTTACTAAAGGACAAGGGTGTATATAGGGCAATTTCTTCACCCTCAGGATCAGTGATGGAACTCTACGGCCACCTGCCAGGTCCAATAGGGCAGCAAGCAGGTGAACAGCTGGGAGGTGAGAAATGGCGAAAGACCCCACCACTACCGAGCTCCAGGGTTTTGCCCGGGAGGAGGCCGAGGACCGCAAAACGATGCGCCGGGCTGCGATGGTGGCGCTGCTCGTGCACGCGGTGCTGCTGTCGCTGAAGCTACCCGAGCTGGCGGTCGCCTCGACGGAAGCCGACGCCAAACCCCAGATCTTCGTCCTGCAGACGCCGCGAATGCTGCCGCCCGAGCCCCCGCCCGACCCGGTCAGGCCTCATCAGCGGGAGAGGAGGGTTTTTGTTCCCGACCCGACCCCGGACGATCCCGAGCCCATCTGGACCGAGGATCTCGAGCCCGAGATCGATCTATCCGATGCCGGTCCGGTCTTCGATTTTCCGTCCGCGCCCCCGCCCTTCGAGTCCGACGAAGCGATCCCGGTAGGGGGCGAGGTCGCCAGACCGGTCAAGATCTTCTCTCCCAAGCCGCAGTACACCGAGCTCGCCCGCCGGGCCGGTCTCGAGGGGATCGTGATCCTCCAGGCCGTCATCGACAAGCAGGGCCAGGTGGGTGAGGTCGAGGTTCTGAGAGGACTGCCGCTGGGTCTGAGCGAATCGGCGGTGGCGGCCGTCGAGCGCTGGCGGTTCGAGCCGGCCACCCTGGGGGGCCGGCCGGTGAGGGTGTACCTCAGCCTCACGGTGAAGTTCAATCTCGAATAGCGGTGGCCGCCGGTATAAAGTGTGGTCGGTGTTGACCGACACCGCGGGAGGGTTGCATGCCGAGGTCCGGTAGCGAGGCGGTGGCGGACGAACAACAATGAGGAGAGGCTACGGATGAGATCTCTTCGGGCGGTGGAAGTCCTACTTCTCATGGGCGGCGTCGCGGCGGTCGTTGGTCTCGGCTGCGCCAAGGAGAGACCGCTGCTGTCGGTCTCCGGACCCCAGGATCTGGTGCGATTCGAGGTAAGAGCTGGTGGCGGCGAGGTGCTGTGGGCGATCGCGGCCGACGAGCCGACACCTCTGCGCGGGATCTACTACGGTGCCGTGCCGCCGGGCTATCTCCAGACGATGCCGGCCGAGGGTGGCCTCCCCCGCCCGTTTGTCGAACACGAGCCGCTGCGGGTCCTGAGCTTCACCCCGACCCGGGGCTTTATCCACTGGGGGACGGTCACCGGTCCCGCGGAAATGAGCATCTACGATTCGAAGACCTGGGTACTGAGTCTCGAGGCAGAGGGATTCGATGTGGAGGAGGAGTTGGAGAATCCCCCCGAGACCGACCCCCTATTCGTCATCGACGACGTCGAGTAACCAGTCGCAAAAAAAGACCCCCGGGACTCCGGGGGCCTGGATTGCACTGCGTAGGGAAATGGGCTCAGTCGCCGACGGGGGCGAAGTTGGCGTGGACCAGCTTCCAGGTGCCACCCATCTTGGCGTAAACACGGGTCGACTTGGCCAGGTTGGGCTCCACCACGCCGTCCTTGTCCTTCGTGGCGCCGATGAAATTGTAGGTCAGGATGGCGACGTCGCCATAAACCTGGACCTTTGGGTTGGTCATCTCACCCATCACCATCTTGCCACTCGCACCGGCGTTGGCCTCGGCTATTTTCGTGTTGAGGGCCTTGCCATCCAGACGGGTCGGGGCGCCGGAGTTGAACTCGGTGTACTCGTCGGCGGCGATCTCCATGATCGAGTCGACGGACTTGCCGGCTACCTCTGCCGCCCACTGGGCCTTGGTGATGGCGATGACCTCCTTGGCCACCTCCTCGTCGGACCCGGCGTACAGCGGGATCCCGAAAGCGAGAACGGTAACAACTGCTAGTAACAGAATACGACGCATACTTTCTCCTCTCCATTTCGCGGACGAGCTGCGCACGTAGCCCGAGAGACTCGCCCCCGGAGGTCGGTTGCACCCGCCCGCTTCACGTTAGGTTGTAATAGCTACGTCGTAGACTATCACACCGCTAGGGCTCGAGCTGAGCGAGCTCCTCTTCCACCTCTTGCCAACGGGCCATCAGCTCATCGACCTTTGCTGCGAGGCTTTTCTGCTCCTGCTCGAGCTTGCGCACCTCGGCGGGTGGTGTGCGGTCGAAGTAGGCGGGGTCGCAGAAGATCTCGTTGATCTCGTGCACCCGGTTCTCGGCGGTCTCGATCTCCGCGGTCAGCTTGTCCCGCTCGCCGCCGAGGTGCTTGATCTGGGCGCGGTCGACAGAATCGGTTCGACCGGCCGCGCGCGCCTTCTTCTTCGCCCTCTTTTCGCGCCGGACCTTGAGCGCCACCGAGTCGGCGTCGAGATGATCGTCGCCGCACTGGTCGACATACTCCTCGTAGGTTCCCTCGTAAGTCCTCAGACCATCGGGTGTGATCTCCACGATGCGGTCGGCCAGTTGGGAGACAAACCAGCGATCGTGGGAGACAAAGACGAGAGTGCCGTCGTAGTCCTGGAGCCCGGCGACCAGCGCCTCGATGGCTTCCAGATCGAGGTGGTTGGTCGGCTCGTCCAGGATGAGCACATTGGGCTGCTCGACCGCCAGCTTGGCAAAGAGCAGCCGCGCGGCCTCGCCACCCGAGAGACTGGCCAGCCTTTTGTTGACCTCGTCTCTGGAGAACAGCATCTGCGCCAGCTGGCCGCGGACAAAGCCGATGGGCTCGGCCGGGCAGACCGCCCACAGAAACTCCTCCACCGTCTGCCGCTCCTTGAGAAGCAGCTCGCGGAAGTCCTGGGCAAAATAGCCCGGGTAGGTCTCGTGGCCCCATTCGACCGTGCCGGCGTCGGCGTCGAGACGCTCCGTCGCGATCTTGAGCAGGGTCGACTTGCCGATGCCGTTGGGCCCGATGATCGCCAGCCGCTCGCCGCGGCGGATGGTCAGGGTCACATCCTGGAGGACCTGGTTGTCACCAAAGGCCTTGGAAATACCTTCCAGGGCGAGCACCTGCTTGCCGGTGGGGCGTCGCTGCCCCAGACGGAAGGTGGGATAGCGCCGAGAGGAGACCGGCACGGCGGCGATCCCTTTGGCCTTCTTCTCGATCAGACGCAGTTTGCTCTGGGCTTGTCGCGCTTTGGTGGCCTTGGCCCGGAAGCGCTCGACAAAAACTTTGTGGTGGGCGATCTCCTTCTCGCGCTTCTCGAGCTCTTTGCCCATCCGCTTGTGCTCGCGGGCCTTGGCCTCGTCGAACCGGGTGTAGTTGCCGGGGTAGAGGGTCACCGTCTCGTAGTCGACATCCAGGATCTGGCTGCAGACGTTGTCGAGAAACCGATGGTCGTGGGAGATCACCACCACAATGCCGGGGAAGTCCAGGAGAAATTTCTCGAGCCACCGGATGGAGAGGATATCCAGGTGGTTGGTGGGCTCGTCCAGCAGCAGCGCGTCGGGAGTCGCCGCCAGCACCTGGGCGAGCAGCACCCGAAGCTTGAAACCGCCCGAGAGAGTGGACAGCGGCTCGCGGTGGGTCTCGGCGGGGATGCCCAGACCCTCGAGAATCTCCGCCGCCTGGGACTCGATCGAGTAGCCGTCATGTTTGACAATGATGTCTTCGAGCTCGGCGTAGCGCTCGCCGTCGAAGGACTCATCGGCGCGGGCCAAGATCTCTTCCTTCTCGACCATGGCCTGCCAGAGCTCCTGATTGCCCTGTAGCACCACCTCGAGAATGGGTAGCTCCTCGTAGATGAAGTGATCCTGGCGGAGCACCCCGAGTTGGAGCCTCTTGGGGATGGAAACGCTGCCGTCGCTGGGGGGCTCTTCGCCGGCCAGAATCCGCATCAGGGTGGATTTGCCGGAGCCGTTGGCACCCACCAGACCATAGCGCTGCCCCGGAACCATCTGGAACGCGGCATTGCCAAAGAGGGTCTGGGGTCCAAACGATTTGGCGAGATTGGACACCGAGATCATGGGGTGCGAGAGAATAACACTCGGTGGCCCGTTTGTTGCACTGTCAAAAGAGTCTCAGATGTCTCCGATAAGACGCGTCCGGGGCAAGAAACGGCGCCGCGGCAAAAAGCGCAAGAGCCGTTTCAAGCGCCGTCTGGTTCTGATCTGCCTGCCGGCCGTGATGGCGGGTTCGATCTGGCTGTTGTGGCCCTACTGGCGGTTCTCCGAGCAATTTGCCGATCACACGGCCATCCAGCCCTCGCGGCTCTACGGCCGGTCCAAGGTGCTCGCGGTCGGGGCGCCGGGCGATCTCGAGTCCCTCCGCACCGAGCTCGAGGGCCAGGGCTACAGCCTCAATCGGGACCGGGTGCTGTCCCCCGGTGAGCTCGAGGTGGTGGCGCCCAGGCTGCGCGCTTTTATCCGGGCCTTTCCGACCCCCGAGGGCTGGGATCGGGGGGGCGAGCTGGAGGTGGAGACCTCCGGCTGGCGGATCTCGGCGCTGCGCTGGCACGGCAAGCCGGTCGACCGGGTCTCGCTCGAGCCGCCGCTGCTGGCATCCTTCTACGGCGCCGAGCGCAAGGAGCGGCGACCGGTGGGTCTCGAGGCTCTACCCGAGGAGCTGCTCAACGCCGTTCTGGCGGCCGAGGATGCCAAGTTCTACAAGCATCCTGGTCTGTCGGCGACCGGCATCGGGCGCGCCGCGTGGGTCAATCTGCGTGGTGGTGAGATTCGCCAGGGGGGGAGCACCCTCACCCAACAGCTGGTCAAGAACCTGTTTCTGACCCACGAGCGGACGCTGGTGCGCAAAGCGCGCGAAGCGGTGCTGGCGCTGCTGCTCGACCTGCGGTTCGAGAAAGACGAGATCCTCACCGCCTATCTCAACGAGATCTACTGGGGTCAGAGTCACGGCGTGAACCTCATGGGGGTCGGGGCGGCGGCGTGGGCCTACTTTGGGAGGTATCCCCACCGCCTGACTCTCTGCGAATCGGCGGTGCTGGCGGGGATGATCCGCTCGCCGGGCAATTATTCGCCGATCACCCGGCCGGAGAGAGCGGTGGAGAGAAGGAACTGGGTCCTGGGCCGGATGGCCGAGCTCGGCTGGTTGGATGCCAAGCGCGCCGAGGCGGCGCGAGCGGAGCCCCTGTGTGTGTCACCACAGCCGGTCGGTGTTCGCCGGGCCGGGTACTTTGCCGACGCCATGGCGCTGGAGGCCGAGCGTCGGTTTGGGATCAACTCGCTGGCTGACAGCGGCTATCTGTTGATCTCGACCCTCAACGGCGCCGACCAGCAGCAGGCGGAAAAGGCGATCACCTGGGGAATGCAGGCGTTGGAGGAGGGATGGGAGAAGGGGCGCAAGACCTCCGGCCCGCTCCAGGGAGCCCTGGTCTCGATCGACCCGCGGTCTGGGGCGATCCTCGCCTACGTGGGTGGCCGCGACTACTCCG
>JBAUDS010000201.1:0-22010 GCA_049678185.1 Thermoanaerobaculia bacterium | reverse complement strand
CCGCCGGTCAACAAGGTACTCCCCGTCAGCCGCTCGCTGCTGAGTTCTCTCTGGCAGGCCTATGAGGTGGGGAAGTAGCCCCTACCCCCGCAACAACTTATCCCAATGCACTCGAGGAACTCTCGCCACGGCCGCTACTCGAACCTGGGCGGGGCCCAGATCTCCTGTCCTTTGAGGGGGTAGTAGGGCTCGCCGTTGTCGTACTCGTCCATGAGTCGCCGGCGGCCGCTCCGCTCACCCCAAGAGCCAGATTGGTACACTCGAGCCTGGAATTGAGTCCCCGATCCCTTCAGGATTAGACTTCTGCCGTGTCCTTGTCACCCGGCACTCGCCTCGGCTCATATGAGATTGTCTCTCTACTCGGGGCTGGTGCCATGGGTCAGGTCTACCGGGCGAAGGACCTGAAGCTGAAGCGCGATGTTGCGATCAAGGTGTTGCCCGAGGAGCTGGCAACAGACTCGGACCGTCTGAGGCGTTTCGAGCAAGAGGCCCGCTCCGCTTCAGCCCTCAACCACCCCAACATCGTCACCATCTATGACATTGGCGGCCACGGCGCGAGCCGCTACATCGCGATGGAGTACGTGGAGGGCAAGACGCTAAGGAGAATACTCGGCAGCGGAGCACTCCCCACCAAGAAGCTCCTGCAGCTAGCTGCTCAAATCGCCGAGGGTCTGGCTCGTGCGCACTCCACCGGGATTGTCCACCGGGACCTGAAGCCCGAGAACTTGATGGTCACCAACGACGGGTGGGTGAAGATGCTCGACTTCGGACTGGCGAAGCTCATACCAGAGTCTGCCGACGGCCAGTCCCAGATGGCCACAATGATGACGGGCACGCTAGAAGGCACTGTGCTCGGCACCGTCGGGTACATGTCTCCTGAACAGGCCGCCGGGCGGGCGGCCGACCATCGCTCGGACCAGTTCTCCTTGGGAGTCATCCTTTACGAGATGGCGACCGGGAAGGGAGCATTTCAGCGAGACAGCGCTGCGGAGACTCTCACCGCCATCATCCGGGAGGAGCCCGAGGCTCTCGCCGGGTTGAAGCCGAGCCTCCCTTTTCACTTCCGGTGGATCGTGGAGCAGTGCCTGGACAAAGCGCCGGAAAACCGCTTCGACTCCACCCGGGATCTGGCGCGAGATCTCCAAAGCGTCCTCGAGGGCTTCCTTCATGGAGGTGAGGCGCTTTCGACAGTGACCCAGGCATCGACAACAGGATCCCACGGTGAGCCTGGCGAGCACCTTCCCGCAGCCCAAGGGATGCCTGTGTCAGAAGATCTGGCCAAGCTCATCGCCAGTTCGAAGATATCCATCAAAAACGACATCATTCACGCCTCGTTCAACCGCAGCGACCAGATCGTCACCGCGATAAACGATACCGTAGGGAAGATCCCTGCCGACTCGGATGAGGTTCTTTTTGTCAACCAAGGCAGCGGGGAGCTCACCGTCATTTGTGAGAGCGATAGAGAGACACTGTTCAAAGACGTCTTCCCGGAAGCCGTAGAGCTTCGAAGAAGGACAGCTGTCCTCAGAATACGCGAGTCGAAAGGTCAGGAAGCGACGGCAGGTATAGACGTTCCAGGTCTTTACGCCTTTTTCATCAATCAGCTATCCAAGAACAACATCAACCTCCTCGACATCATCTCGACGAGTTCCCAAATCACACTAGTCATCGACGAGGACGACCTGACGCGGGCCTACTCTGCTTTGAACGAGTGCATAAAGCACTGCAGAGGCCGAGAAGAGGCCCCCGCGTAGGGTACTGTCAACTTGAGGCGGGGCAGGCGGGTTCGACACCAAGATCTGGGCCACTCCGCCGGCCTCAGCCACAAGGTGTTGGGGCTCATCCCTCGCATCAACCGCTAAGTTGACAGTACCCGCCCGAAGCCGAACGCCGCGAGATGATCCTCTGCGGCTAAGCTCGCAGCTGCCCGCCTCGAACCGTCGCGCCCACCACGATCCCTGCCGTCACCAGCACGAGGTTCTTGACGATGTACTGCCCCTCCAAGGTCGGAGCATACGGGAAGGCCACGAACGTCTCGGACGGAAAGATGACCAGTGGGGTCAGCGTGCCCAGCATCTGCACAAAGAGCAGGAGCAGCGTGGCACGAAGAAATTTTCCCGTCAGGAGCCCGAGGCCGATCGCCGACTCCCAGACAGCCAGCACGGGGAGGCTCGTCTCGGGACCGACCATACCGAACGTCAGGCGGTCGATGGTGCGAACCGCGAGATCCGCCGCCGGACTCCACCCTGGCACGAACTTGATGGCACCGAACCACAAAAAGACGAGGCCGAGGGCCAGGCGCGTCAGCGTCACCCCATGCCGCGCCATCCACGCAGTAATGCGGACGTCGAGAGAATCAAATTGCTTTGAGATGTTCATCGGACGTCCCGTGTGTCTCGCATCTTACTCATTCTCGCTCCAGAAGAGCGACAACCGCCAGGTGGGGTCCGGTCCTCGACTCTACCCTTTTCTGTCAGTACGGTAATGGCTGGAGGAGCGGTCTACTTCGCCCTACCAACCGGCCCCTTGAGGCGCCGGTAGAGTGCGTCCGGAGCGAGATCGGCGCCGTTCGGCCAGCAGATCACCCCGAACTCGTCGATGCTGACTTGCGCGAAGTAGTCGGGATCTCTGAGGGGCTCGAATACAGGTCCATCCAGACGATCCGAAAGATCGACTTCGCCCTCAGTGCCGTCGGCGAATTCGACATGCAACCGAAAGTCGGGAAGGGGCCTCACTCCTCGCACTTCGTACATCACGCAAATCCTACTTCAAGAGCGGGATCCGCGGTGCACATTCTGATCACGATGCCGAAGAATTCGCTGATGGTAGGCACGACTTGACCCCGTCCTGCATAAAGAGACGGAATCCACGTTAGAAATCTTTCACGCAGAGCCTCTTCCAGCTCATCGCCAAAACCCCCAACTCAACGGCTAAAATGACCAACTCATCGCCAAACTGACAACTCCCTCAGGCGCATCACATACTCAACTCAGCCTGTGGCCAGCAGCGCACCGGTGGTGGCCTGTCAGAGCGAACTTGGTCAAGTTCGGGTAGACTGTCGCACGGCCCAAGGAGAACAGCTTGATGGAATTCTACGTGACACTCATTCAAGACGAGGACGGCGTCTGGGTCGTCGAGTGCCCGGCCATCCCCGGATGCGTCAGTCAAGGTAAGAGCAGAGACGAAGCTCTCGAGAACATCAGAGAAGCTATCGCACTCTGTCTCGAGGTTCGAGCAAAGGAGGGCTTGCCTCTCACCGTAGAGACGAAGCGAGTCGAGGTCGCCGTTTAGTGCCGGCCATCCCGGTCCTAAGCGGGCGTCAAGTCGTCAAAGCCTTCGAGTCGCTCGGCTGGCAGGTTGCCCGCCAAAAAGGCTCTCACATCATCCTCATCAAACCAGGCAGCATTGCCACCCTCTCGGTGCCGGACCACAAGGAGGTGGCCCGAGGCACCCTGAGGAGCCTCATCCGCGCTTCGGGCCTGACGGTCTCCGAGTTCCTCGAAGCAAGGCGGTAGATCGAGGCGCTCGTGCCTACATGAGAATCAAGCGAGTCGTTCTCAGCGCCCCGCATGACGACCGCCCCTGACCGCGTTCTCCTCAACCTTGCCGACGGCCTCCGCCGTGTCGTTGACCCGGCCGAGGTCTACTACCTGGAGGCTGAAGGCGGGGAAACCCTCGTTCGCCTGCGCTCGGCCAAGCGCCACGTCGACCTCCGCGAGTTCCGTGAGATCGTCCCCCTCTTCGAGCCCCACGGCTTCCTCCGCATCTCACGAGAGGCCGCCGTCAACCTCCGCCGCATCCGCGACATCCGCCTCCGCCCCTCCGGCCGCGACTGGGAGGTCAAGCTCGAGCCACCGGTCAACAAGGTGCTCCCGGTCAGCCGCGCGGCCCTGTCCAAGTTGTGGAAAGCCTTCGGGTAGGGGGGGTTTACTTAGCGGTGTCGGCCCCGAAGAACCGGACGAGGCGCACCATCGCCTCGGTGTCGTACTTGCAGTACTCGAACAACCGCTCTCGCAGCTCCTCCCGGCGCTCCTGGGTCGTGTCGGGCTGGATCGCCTCGAAATAGGCCTGCGAGGCCGTCGTGCCCTCCCGGATCTCTTCGAGCACCGAATACCGCATCTCCGCCGCCACCGTCGGCAGCACCGCCTTGATCGACCAGGACCCGAGCATGTCGGGGTGGTAGTAGTTGGTCTTGGCAATCGGGTGGAGATCGACCACCCGCTCGACCAACGCCGAGAGCCGCGGCGCCAGATCCGGAAACCGGGTGGCCAAGTCGTTGATCACGCCCTTCTCATAGCCGGTGTAGATCAGGACCGGCCCTTCGGTCCCCAGTTTCTCAATCAGACTCTCGGCCAGCGCCCGCATCGGCGGCTCGCCCTCCAGATCGAGAAACTCCTCGTGCCGCATCTGCCTCGGCTCCGCCTCGATGTGGCAAGACCACTGGACCGGGAGTCTCTCGTACGGTCGGGTACCGGCCCAGATGGGGACCGCCGGCGCTACGGTCTCAAAATCGAGGTAGTACCTGGGATAGGCGAGGTTGCGCGCGAAAACGGCAGCTCCATCCAGCAGCTCCGCCTCACCGCCCGAGGTAACCCGATGGATACGGCGATGCTGGTCACTCTTCAGCCTGCCGGCCGGTACATCGCGAATGTCGCCATAGCCTTTCTTCACGAGCTCTGCCAGAGCGGCCTTCCTGCCGCCCAGGCCGTAGACGGGATACTCCGCCGCCGAGGGCCAGCACTGCTTGAAGAACGGGCAAGGGTAGGGCTTGCTGCAGTGCTCACCCACCGCGACAGCGGGCCTCGTGCTTGCCGCGGCCTGGCGCGCCAGCTCGACCCATCCGGGAACCTCTGCCATCAGCTCCCGAACCTCCTCGGTCACATCCTGCTCCACCAGCAGGCCGCCGAAATCACCGCCGCCCTGGTACACAAAGGTGTTATCGACATGGGCCAGCGCCAGGCGCTCGAAGGTATAGCCGGCGCCCTCGAAGACCCAGGCCTGGATCGCACAGTCGGCCAGATGCTCCTCCTTCAAGCTGGTCGTGGATTTCACCTCCACGATCCGCCAGGCCGATCCCGCCGGCAAGAGCACATCGAGCCGCACCAGCACCCCCGCGTGCTCGAGGGTGGCTTCGAAAATCGGACCGCTCGGTCCTCGAGCCATCAGCTCAGCGGTCTCCCCGAGAGCCTCCTCGAGACCCGGGGTGTACTCGATCAAGGTCCCAGCCCTGGTGCCGTAAATCTCCCGGGTGGTTTCGCCGACCAGTCTGCCGGCTTCGAACGCCGCCTGCGTGGACGCGGAGACCTCGGCCAAGTCCCGATCATGCACCTCGAAGTGCAGCCGCTTGGTGCACTGCAGCGCCGACATCACCTTGGATTTTGATAGCCGCATCTCCCCATGCTACCCACTCCCGTGACAGATCCTGTCAGCAATCAGCGCCGCTACACGCGGCCATCTGAGTCTCTCAGGCGGGTGCTAGACTGCTGTTCGCGAGGTTCGATATGGTACCTACGGTGGTACAGACGAAGGATGAGGTCCTCGACCGGCTGCGGCGATGCGAGCGGCAGCTCAAGAAGCTGGGGGTGAAGCGCCTCGGGTTGTTCGGTTCTTTTGTTCGCGAGCAACACGATGCTGCGAGCGACATCGACGTCTTGGTGGAGTTCGAGCCGGGAAAGAAAAGCTTCGACAACTTCATGGAGATCGCGTTCCTGTTGGAGGACGAGCTGCAACGTGGTGTCGAGCTCGTGACCACCGAGGCACTCAGCCTCCACATAGGCCCTCGCATTCTCGCAGAGGTGGAGGATGTCCTGGTCGGCCCGTGAGTACTTTCAGCACATCCTCCACGAGGTCGACTACCTTCTCGAGGCCGAAGGCTGAGAGCCCCTCGTTAGCCTTCGCTCGGCCCTCAGACAACTCTGGAAAGCTTTAGGCGTGGTGTAGCGGGCCTACTGGAGTCCCTGCGACAGCTTCTCGCGCACTTCATCGCGGACGCGTTGAGCGATCTCGATGGCCCGCCGGGCCTCGGTGAGAGATATCTCCGCAAAACCAGGGTAGCGACCTCGCCACGCGTACTCTGTAATCTCTCCTTGCTCTTCGATGGTGAGAGTCGGCCGAACAGGTTCCGATATCAGAGCCATCAACTGCTCGCAGTCGTGAGTCTTCGGAAAGTCGATGTGCTCCGAGACCAGGAGAGCCTTCAGGTACTTCTCGACGGTTTGCTGCGCGTGAAAGCATGCGGCGTCGCACGGGCCTTCCTCTCCGAGTTGGACCAGGTGCTTAGCCGCTGTCAGGTCGCTCTCCGCTTTGGTCACCCACTCCCGAACGACCTCGAGAACGTGCTCAGGGTCGGGCATACAGGAGTCTTCCTTCCTGTGCGGCCGGGCGCTCGATGGTACCCGGGATCTCCTGCCGCCACGAAAAGTCGTCCGGCGTTGTCACGATGATGTCTTTCGGGATTCGGATGCTGTGCAGAGCGCGGCGGATCTCAAGCCTCTTATCGCGCTTCGAGCCCTCGACGGACATGACCACCAGAAGGTCGACATCGCTGTCCGGCCCGCCTTCACCACGAGCGTGGGAACCGAAAAGAATGATCTTCTCCGGATCGAACCGCTCCACGATCCGGTGCACCATTTCCTCGAGCTTCGCCTGGATCGCGCCTTTCGCTGCTGCAACCTCTGTCATGTCATCCCGATCTATCGTCAACCTTTGGGCCCCTGCACCGTGCGATCCACAACGAAGAAATCAGGGCCGGCCTCAACGCTGATGATACCTCCAAAGCCATTACCGCGGTGACGCCGCAGCACAGGGGTCACCCATTCATCGCCAAAATGATCAGCTCAGAGAGATCGGAGAGATCGGTGACAGGATATTCAATACAGGAAAATGAATCGTGGGAAGATCCTGCCGATCCAGATTCTTGTATTGAGTATCCTGTCACCCAATTTTCCGGGTTGTGCGTTCCACGTACTCTTTGAGAGCGACGGCGTTATTGAACTGCGACTCTCGCGAGGAAAAAACGAAGGTCACCCGACCAGCTCGGACTCGCTCGAGGATGGGCTCCAGCGATTCCTGCCGGGCGTCCAACTCCTTTTGGTATCGGCGCTTGAACTCTGCCCACTTGGCCGGATCGTGGTTGAACCAGCGCCGCAGTTCGGTGGAGGGAGCAGCATCCTTGGGCCAAAGGTCGATCTTGGCGTCCTGCTTCGAGAGACCACGGGGCCACAGCCGCTCGACGAGAATGCGGCACCCATCCGATGGTGACGGGGTCTCGTAGGCACGTTTCAGCGCAATGGACATGGGGTCGTGCGGCTGCCTACTCGTGCTCATTATCGGCTCTCCCCAGTCGATGCGGAGGCAACGAGTGTTCTGTGGCGCGCCTTGCGATACGGTCAAGAACGGGAGAGCGGCGCAGGCGCCATGCGCACTCCCGAGTCTCCGCTGAGATCAAGAGGTCTTGTTGAACATGTAGCGGGCGATCTTCCAGACGCCATCTTCCTTTTGGAAAACAAAGAGCTCGCGATTCTCCTCAGGAGCGGTCGTAGCGTTGGCGAGGACGGTCACCGACCCCTTCGAGCCAGTGCGGGCAAAGCCGATTGAGCCGTCGGCGACGATCTCCTCCACAGTGAAAGTGATGTTCAGCTTGATCGTAGTAAAGACGTGTTCGTAGGCCGCACGCACGCTCTCGCTACCCACCGCGGTGGGAGCCGACGAGGGCATGAAGACTCCGTCGTCGGCATAGAGTTCGAGCACGGCGTCGACATCCGAGTCATTGAGCGCTTTTTCATAGCGGTCGAGAACCTCCTGGATCTCACCTCGGTCGGTATCGGTCATGGAGACTCCTTTCGTTGTCGAGTTGGTCGAAGGGTCGGCTGCACGAGCATTCCCAGCAGCAGCTACAAGCGCGGCCATCAACAGTGACGAGATGAGCTTCATTTCCTTCTCCTTTTTACTGGTTGTACAGATTCCTCCGTCTACGACAGCACGAGTACCCGGACGCATGTGTCGCGCGTCATCATCGTTTTCACTGTTGGGCGGTGATCAGTTGCCTCCAAAGCTGCACCTCACCGTCCATGGCCGCTGGAAGGGCAGGGCCCTTCAGCATGGCGCAGAAAATCGCTTTCCTTGGCCGTGGACCCGGGGCGCGACACCGCGCCCTCTGGGCCCCTGTGGCAGACCTTTCGTCTTTATCTAGCGTCAGTTTAGCATCCACTGAGAGGCGGGAAGAGGTGCCTGGTCGACCCCGTCCAAAGGCGACAACAGGGGAAACTGCATTGGAACATATCCGGGGGTGCGGACACGGATCCGCCACATTCCCTCCACTGGGCCTCGATCTGGAAGCGACCCGAGCGATCGACGTCGACGACTTGGACGTCAAGCTCGAGCCGCCGGTCAACAAGGTGCTCCCGGTCAGCCGATCTGCACTGAGTTCTCTCTGGAAGGCCTTTGAGGTGGGGAAGTAGTCACTACCCCCGAGACGTCGCGCCCCCATATCGCACGAGGAAATCCCGGCGAGGCCGCCTGCGGGTATCGAGTGGCCAGAAAGTCCGATCGCCATCACCCTCATGCCGCTGGTGCTGCACCCGGGGCGACATAAGGGCTAACATTCCCTCCAGGAAGCTGAATCGCGAGTGAATCGCCTCGTCTGGGCAACCGACCTTCACCTCGACACTGTCGCTGAAGCGGACATCGAGGACTTCTGCAGCCGTGTCGCCCAGACACAATCAGAGGCTCTTCTGCTCGGGGGCGACCTTGGGCAGGCGGGCGATCTCGAGTACTGGCTTGACTACCTCGTAGCCCGCATCCAACTTCCGACCTACTTCGTCCTGGGCAACCACGACTACTACGGCTCTGACATCGCGACGATCCGGGGACGGATACGCCAGCTCGACTTGCCCCTCTTGCATTGGCTCCCTGATACCGGGTGTGTCGAGCTGGGAGAGGACACGGCACTTGTCGGCCATGGCGGCTGGGGCGATGCTCGGCTCGGCGATCTCGAGGCTTCGCCTGTCGTACTGACCGACTATCTGGCGATCAAAGACCTAGCAGATGAGGTCAATATTCAGGATCTCGTCGAGGGATCGTGGGACAAGTTCCGGCTCAAGCGTAAGCTGGCGAAGCTCGGCGACGAGGCAGCAGCCTGCCTGCGCGGTCCCCTCGTGCAGGCGTTGGAAAGATTCGCACGGGTGATCGTCCTCACCCATGTGCCTCCCTTCCGCGAGGCCTGCTGGCATCGCGGGCGGATCTCCGATGACAACTGGCTCCCGTCCTTCACGTGTAAGGCGGTGGGGGACCTGATCCTGTCGTGCGCCGAATCCAGACCGGACTGCCAGATCACCGTCCTTTGTGGACACACACACGGCAGTGGCAAAGTGCAAATCCTGCCTAACCTGAGTGTCTACACGGCAGAGGCGGCTTACGGGCAGATCGGATTTCAGCTGATCGAACTGGGAAATCAGGATCCGGCAACTGGGCACCGCCAACTCAGATGGGTCGAATCGCGGCGGAGCCCCCAAGACTGAACCTAACCACCCGTCAGGCACTCGTTACCGCGGGACTTCCGCTAAGGCGAAGCAGTCTACTTCGCCCGACCAACCGGCCCCTTGAGGCGCCGGTAGAGTGCGTCCGGAGCGAGATCGGCGCCGTTCGGCCAGCAGATAACACCGAACTCGTCGATGCTCACCTGAGCGAAGTAGTCGGGATCCCTGAGGGGCTCGAATACAGGTCCATCCAGACGATCCGAAAGGTCGACTTCGCCCTCAGTGCCGTCGGCGAATTCGACATGCAGCCGAAAGTCAGAAAGGGGCCTCACCTCTCGCACTTCGTACATCACGCAAATCCTACTTCAAGGGGAAGATCTTTGGCCCACTCATCGCCAAAACCACCAACTCAACGGCTAAAATGACCAACTCATCGCCAAACTGACAAGTCCCGCCTGCGTTTCCCATGACGACCGCCCCTGAACGCATCCTCCTCAACCTCGCCGACGGCCACCGCCGCCTGGTCGAGCCTGCACGGGACCGGTCATCGCGTCGTCGATAAACCACATCTCGAGATGCTGGTAGGAATTGATGACTCGCAGAGCGTTCATTGGATCTCCTCTTGTGCCGTTGACGGAGCGTCTTCGTCCTGTCGGTCCTCTCCTTGATCGGTCTCGAGCTCCGTCAGGATCTCCTCGGCGACCTTCTGGATCTGCTCGGGTGACGGCAGTCGCCCCTCACGCCGCAGCCGCCGTACAATTTCGCGAGCTTCACTCTCCGTCATCGGAGGATCCGTCAGCTGCAGGATCTGGTCGGGGTGCTCGAGGCCCAGCCGCTCCGTGAGAGTCCAGGTCGGGAAGTAGGGTTGATCCCGGCCGGGGCGAGACGTCTCTTCCGCTTCCGTCTCCCCGAGCTCGGCGAGCTTCTCCCTGTACCACTCGTCGGTGATCTCATCGAACCAGCCGGCAAGCTGAGGGTAGAAGCCCGAGCTGACAGTCGCGAAATCGCGATAACTCTCGGCTGTTCTCGCACTGGGGTTCTCGGCGAAGTAGTAGTCACCCCAACTGAGAACCAGACCAACAAACTCGTCCTCCCTGCAACAGATCTGCTTCGCACCGTCCAAGATCCGAATGACTTCGCGCATGGTCAGCGGATCCCGATGCCTCCAGATGGGCAGCCGGTACCAGACGCCTTCCGTGTAGTACTCGTCCACGACACGAAAGCGGATCCACTCGCCGTCCTGCCGAGCGCGGAGAGAAATCACGTCGCAGGTCGCCGAGGCGAGGACCACTCGCGCAATCTCCACCTCCCGGGGACGTAGCTCCGGCAGGAACTCGCCACCCATCAGCGACGGGTGGATGGCGGAGATCGCATCGAGCCCCTGGCTAGACAGCTTCTCCTCGAGGATCTCGTCGGGAACAGTCTCACCAGCAGCCAGGGCCGCTTCGACCGTTCGGCGCCGCCCTTCTCCTTGGATGCGGTTGAGGATGGCCGCCACCGGGTCGTCGAGCTCCCAGTAGCTCGCGGGTCTGTAATCCAGGTCGTATTTCGTTTCATCAGGCATGCTTCAATCCTTTCTCGAGTGTGTGTCAGGACAGGTCAGTCGGTACGGTCGCCACGCGCCTCAGTCCATGGCTTGTCGGCCGCACGAACGCCCAGGGACGATGCGTGACGGGCGCAAATAGAGCCAACTCGTCGAGCTGGAAATGAGGATCCGGCAGATAACCCTGCCTCAAATAGTCCTCGAGCGGCAGGCCGTCGAACCGGTCGACCGCCACCCCGCAGGCAAAGGGCCTCCCTGCCAGCTCCCGAAGGGCCCGTGCCTGACCGTTGCGCTCCCGCTCGTAGGCGCGATTGGCTTCGACCTGGCCGGGAGCAGCAGGCTCGTTGCGGAGCGCCTGCAGGCGAAAAGCCTCCGCGCCATATCGAGATGCGAACAGGCTTGCCCCGATAGCACTCGGATTGGAGGCGTGGTAGATCGCCAGGCAAAGGGCGGCCCCGGGATCACCGACCCTCAGGCCGATCGATCCAGCTGCCATAGCGGCCCCTCCCAGCTCCTCGCCGACCCGGTGGAGTTCACTCGCGGTAATGCCTCCGGTGGCGCAGGCCTGGACGGCGTCCAGAACCTGTTGCCAAGAAGGCAGCAGGTCCTTGCCCCGCACAGGTAAGGCGCGCTCTGCGCAGCGATGGGCGAACGTCCGGTAGAGCTCCGGTGTTCCGACTCCAGCCCGGTCGAGGAGAAACAGAAGCCAGCGAGAATCCCTCGCCGTCTGCCAGACCTCGTCGACAGTGTTGCCATTCGTCTTCATTGCTTTCCCCTTTCTAGGTTCGGGAAGAACCCTCGGGGGCCTGATCGCAATGGACAAGGGAGAGAGGCCGGAAACAAGAAAACCCGCGTCTCACATCAGAATCGCGGGCCCTCTCGTCGGGACACTTGGTTGCCGATGTGTCTCGGCCGCATCCCCGCCGCTTGGCGAGAGGCACCTTGGGTGTCCGTCCCAGGTTGCCGGGCCCGGCCGTAGCCGGGCCACTCCTGATGCTCCGTCTATTCTACTTCGATCTATCGATATTTCCCCTAGTCATCGTCCAAGTCGAGATCGAACCCGGAATCGAGATCGGGCAGCTCGTAGCCGTAGGAGCCCACACCATCACTGGGTTCCCGGGTCTCGAAGTGGTGGTAGGTGGAAGATCCGATCCCTTGCGAGGTCCCGGCCGCGGAGCCGCCGTCGTCGCTTGTCAGATTGTGAAACGCGAACGAACCGATACGTTGCGACGTACCGCTCACCGAACGGCCTTCGCTGCCCCGGAGTGAATGGTAGGTATACGGCCCGATCTCCATGGATGTGCCGCTTAGAGACTCGCCGTCACTTCCCGACAGGCTGTGGTAGGTGTAGCTGCCAATTTGCTGCGAGGAGCCGCTGGTAGAGCCCCCGTCGCTGCCGTGAAGCGAGTGGAAAGTTAACGAGCCGATCTGCTGGCTGCTCCCCGACACCGACTCGCCGTCGCTACTCGAGAGGTGGTGAAAGGTAATACTCCCGATCTCAGTCGAGGTTCCCGACCAGCTGGTTGTCCCGCTGTCCGAGCCGGTCTGGGCGGCTACCGCGCCGCCGACGAGGACCAGGGCCGCGAGGATGAGAAATGTTCGTCGCATGATCTCTCCTGATTCTTCCGACGTTGACCTTGCGACCGGTCACGCACACCGAGCCGGTCTCACGCCAGTCTTACTCAGGTCGCTGTCAGAAGCTGTCAGAAGTTTTGGTGAGATCTCCTCGGGTGGGGCTCGGGCCTGGCGCTAGTCTGCTGGCGGTGAGGGGTGCCATGGGCCCGCGGGTGGCCATTGCTTCGCGAACTCTTCATCGAGAGCCATCGCTTCGAGCACGGGCGAGACAAAGCTGCTCACCTGCTCCACGACGTTCTCGAGGTCTTCCTCAGCTAGGCCGGCCCGCTGCTGAAAAGCGTGCCACTGTGCTTGCTTACCGGCTTCCGCAGCAAACCTCGCGCTGAGTCCCTCCGGTTGGTCCAGCGGTGAGGGGGTCTTCCTTCTTTGAAGCGTAGCCGTGATGGCCTCCTGGAGCCGTCTCCCATCAAAACTCTGGGTTCGGGCCAGGTAGCAGAGATCGAAGTAATCTTTGAGGCGGCTGTTCAACAGCCCGAGCTCAATCATGGCCTGGGTCTTCTCGGCAACCACGGTCTCCTTCGCGTATGCCAATACTCGAGGTGCAGGGAACTCCAGCAAAGTGGGGTAGGTGATGGCCTCGGGCTCTGGGAATACTCTGTCGCCAAACCCGACGTCAATCTGGAGAGGAATGATCGCTTTCCCAAGGAAGGCGCGACATTTAACTCGCATTCCCACGTAAGTTGTCTGTTGGGCGATGGGCGCGACCGAGACGGACTCGGGGTCGAACCGTAGCCCATCCCCCGGAGCTTGGGCCTCGAGAATTTCGCGAAACGCCGCGCGGATCGCCGCCTCCGAGTTGTCCCCGAGCCCCAACAGATCCAGGTCCCGGGTCATTCTGGGGAGACCGGCTTCCCAAACTTGAAAAAGGAGCGCCCCTTTCAGCACATATTGCCCAGCAATTCGTGAGGCACCTAGGCGAAAAAGAAATCGCTCCAGCGCGAACTTCACAAGGACCCGCTGGAGCTCTTCTCCCCGCTCGTGGGCCAACCGCAAGAGGCGGGCGTGCACAGACGCAGCCAGGTCGCGGACTTCTCTGGCTGTCACAGGAGGGTCTCCACATAGGGCCGAATGATGTTATCCACGCGGCAGAATTGCGCTGCTTCCTGCAGCTCAGGAAGCCGGAATCGGCGATCCCTCCAGCCTTCACGCAGAGCCTCTATGGCTACATCCAGGCCGACCTTGTTGCGATACTTGAAGCAATCTACAACTGTCCGTGCGGGGGAGGTAACCCGAAGCTCCTTACCTTCGATCTGGTGGTACTCCACGCCGTGCTCGAGGGCCGCCTGAGAGAAGCGCACAATCCGAATGGAGACCTGAGTCACCACAGGCCTTCGAGCTTTGCTCCCAATTGCGAGCCACACCTGGTGAGGAATCTGAGTACCGATCCGATGAAAGCCAAGCGCTGATAGAAGACAGATCACCCCTCCTGGAACCTGCTTGCAAACTTCTAGGAGACTCTCGTATTCACTCAGTTGACGGCCGACCAGGGCGTAGAGGCCACGGGCAATCCGCTCGACCGCTCCTTCCTTCACTAGTCGCTGCAGGGCCGAGCGCGGGATTCCATGTTCCGAGAGCTCCTTCGGCCGTAGTAGTCCTCGCTCTTCGAGAAGCATCAGGATCCTGTCGCGGTTCGAGTGAGGGGTATTTGGCATGGTACGAAAGGTCGGATATAGTTGATAAGTTCCTACGTTTTGTACCACAAATCGCAAGCTACTGCAAGGCTTGCCCGAGCTCCATTCGACCAGTACGCACATGTTGGCCCTTGACCAACAGTATTGAACGCCGGTGTGTCAGCTTCTGACAGGCTGTACTACCGGCTGGTGTGCTCGGCCGCAGCTCTAGCCACTTTCTCTTGGAATAGAAACATCCAAATGCATCAATAACCACCCGTTGGGGTCGGTACCTCGACTGCCCGCTCGCGTGTTTTCCTCTCGGTCGTTCCCGAGTACGCTGGCGGTGTTCGGCAAGAACGTGTCTGGGTCACATCCCAAGGGCTGATCCAGACCTCTGACAGGTCCTGACAGTGCTCTCTGGCATTGTCGATATCGAATCTGTCGTTCGGGGGAAGCACGATCGAGACGTTAGACCGAGTTCACGAAGTTGATCTGGGACTGACTGCCGGTGATCGAATCGGCGGACCGATCCAGATGACTCTCTGCTTGGCCGACCTCCTGGAGGAGTCCTGGGGGCCGAGGCAATGATCTCCCGGGCTGCCGGTGTGGTTGGAGCGGGCTGGATACTGCTCTGGATGGTTGCCAGCGTATTCGCCATCCACGATAGCTTCGTGAATCCTGGCAGCGCCGATCTCGCCCTCCCGCGCCAGGCCCTGCTTGTCAGTCTCATTTGGCTCGGCGCCTTTCTTTGGAACCGTTTCGAACGGGGGCCTGGGGAGCCACCCCCACCATCAGTACCCAAGAGCCCCATTCCGAGGACTGCCGTGAGCGCCGCGATGGGCATCGACCACCTGCGCTCGATCGCCCAAGCCTCGTATGCCGCCAAGAGTCTGGTCCCCAGTGGCTCGTCCTCGAGGCCCCGAGCACGGCAGCGGACCGTCGAAGACACTGTCGAGAGATCGCACGAGTCTCCCACCCACCGACCCGAAGCGAAGCCCGAAACCGACACGAGTGCCACGGACGAACAGTCGCTTCAAGTTCGTCGCTTCCGCCACAAGCAACTCCAGGACGCTCTCGACCAGGAGCGGTGGGTCACGGCCCGCACCCTCGCACGTCGGCTGGCCGAGCAAGGGGACGCCGAGGCCCAGTATCACTTGGGTGGTCTTCATGTCACCGGCAAGGGTGGGAAGATCGATCTCTCGGAGGCCAGCCGCTGGCTCCGGCGAGCGGCCGCACGGGGCCACCCGGTTGCCGAGAGACTTCTTCATTTGGTGGGGGGCGAGCGGCAGTATCGCATCGGCCGGCGGTATCTCGAGGGCTCGGAGGAGCGCGCTCCGGACTGGAAGCGAGCCGTCAAGTGGCTCCGCCACGCCGCCGACAGGAGACATCTGGCCGCCATCGACCTGCTGAGCCTCATCGCGCGTCGGGGTAGGCGGCCTCCTACGAACGCCGCCGAGGCGCTCGCCCGATGGGAGACCAACGCCCGGGAGGGGTCGCTCCGCACCCAGCTGATGCTCGCGGACATGTACCTTCATGGCCGAGGGGTTTCCCAGAATCATTGGAGGGCAGCTGCCTGGGCCCGCGAGGCCGCCAAGAGCGGCGACCCAGGTGGCCAGTACCTCCTGGCGCTTCTCTATACTTTTGGCGACCCGGAGCAGCGGCACCCGGAGAAGGCCTTTTACTGGTGTCAAAAGGCGGCCCGCCAGGAGGTGCCGATCGCCCAGTCCCTACTCGGCGACCTCTATTGTTGGGGTTTTGGCATATCCAGGGATCGCGCTCGCGCTCTTGATTTGTGGCGGCAGGCCGCGGCGAGGCAGTGCGACGAGGCTCAGTACCGCCTCGGGCGCTTCTACTACTTTCCTCCTGACGAGAAAGCGAAGCCCTGGGAAGAGCCTCAGGATATCGAGCAGGGCATCGAGTGGTTCCGCCGGGCCGCGGAGCAGGGCCACGCCGAGGCTCAGGCCCTGCTCGGACAGGCCTATCTGTTCGGGCAGACCGCCGAGAAGGACTTCGAACAGGGCCTTTTCTGGACCCGACGAGCGGCAAGCAGTGGAGCGTCCCTGGCCCAGTTCCGGCTCGGGGAGCTCTACCTGAAGGGAAGGGGAGTGCGCCTCGACGAGGAAGAGGCCGCCCACTGGTTTCATCTCGCGGCGGCGCAGGGCGAACCCAATGCCCAGACCCGGCTCGGCAACCAGTATCGCCTGGGCAGAGGCGTCTGCCGAGACGACAGCGAAGCAGCCTGGTGGTTCCGCGCGGCAGCAGAGCAGGGTCACAACGAGGCACAGTACCGGCTGGCCTGTCTCTATGAGAAAGGCTGGGGCGTACCGCAAGACGACGGCAAGGCGATCGAATGGTTCCTGGCGTCCGCCCGCCAGGGAGTCACTGTGGCGGCGCTCGAACTGGGCCTCAGATACCTGGCGGGCCGCGGGGTGGAGAAGCAACCGGAAGAGGGTGTCTTCTGGCTCAAGGAGGCGGCCCGTCGGGGATTACCGCTGGCCCAGCACCACCTCGGGGTCTGTTTTGCCGAGGGCCGCGGGGTGGAGCAGAACAGCCTGAAGGCCTATTTCTGGCACACCCTGGCGGCCGCCGGTGCCGCTCCTGGCAGCCCGGACGCAAGGGCCAAGTTGGCCGGTCGACTCACCCGCGAGCAGAGGCGAGAAGTCCTCGACGCCGCCGCGGGCTGGATCGCTGCGTTCGGAGTGTGGAGAAGAAATCGTTGGCTCGAACTGCCGAATGTAGAGGAGTGGCTGTAGCGCTCCTTCCAGCTCATCGCCAAAACCACCAACTCAACGGCTAGAATCACCAACTCATCGCCAAACTGACAAGCCCCTCCAGCGCTCCGCGTGACGACCGCCCCCGACCGCATCCTCCTCAACCTCGCCGACGGCCACCGCCGCCTCCCACAAACGCCTACTTTCCAATCTCGTACGACAATCGCGATGTCTACCTACGAGAGTACCGATCAAGAGTCTTAACCACAATCCAGCGAACGTCTGAAGGCTCGACGCCAAGCGGCTTGAGGTTAACGGCAGCCCGCGAAATACAACGCTCCATCTTCTCTTCGGCCTCTTCGACCATCTTCGACTGACCGGATCGTTCAATGGTTACTCTCGAGTAGCGGTGGGGCAGACTGAGAATCTCTTGGAGCGTGGGATCCAATGGCAGCTCGATGCGGTTTCCCATGGCAGGTTGTCGCTTGCACGAGACTGAAAAGTCCTCAATCCAGAGGCGCTCCTTCCTCACGGAAACCTCGAGTTGATCGCCAGAGGGTAGGTGCCGCCTGAGGCGAAGGATCAGGCTGGCGGGCACAAGGACCTCGCCGTCCCACTCGCCGGTTGCAGGAATCCCTAAAGACATGCCGGTCATCTCGATACCGAGGGCTTGACCATCAAAACTCAGAACCGCCTCGGCCTTGTCGGAAGCCTTGCCAACTCTTGCTGCTGTTTTGAGGAGATCAACAAGTGCGGAGCGCTCGACTTTGAGGGAGCACGACATTGGTCCAGACCTCTTTCAATCTCTCAATCAGATGGCAGCTGACCCCGGAAGCCGACGGACATCGAGTTCAGCCAGTCGGGTCGCGCCGTTGCTCGTGCTTACTCGTTGGCCTTGTCCGGCCCCTACGCATATCGCGTCTCCAGGTGCTCCTCCACGGCCTCGAGCACCGCCTCCAGGCTCGCTTGGTTCCAACTGGTCGCCAGAGTCAACGCTAGAGCGACAAAGGCATCGCTCTTTTGCAACGCCTCGACTTCCTCGAGAAAGTGGGCTCGCCAAGCCTCCCTGACACTGTCGAGATCCTCGTGACCGAATAATCGCTGTAGCTGGTAGCAGGCACCGGGCGATTCCCGGTAGTGTGTCGCCATCCGCTCGTAGATGGGTTCCCACGCCCCCAGATTCAAGCGATCGAGGTCCCTCAGCGCGCGTTCGAGTCCACCATTCCTCCGCCCAGATCGCCCGCTGCGCAAGTATGCGTCTCGCAAACGTGTCCACTTGATGACCAGTAGCTCTTCCAGGAGCTGATCTTGAAGCTCCAGCAACGTCGCTCTGCTTTCCTCATCCAGCTGTGCTTCCTTGGGGTTGGATGCAGAGCGGAGCTGGCTTCTTATAAGCGAATCCATCCATCCAGCTTGTGGGGAGCTCGATCGGAGACGAAGCTCAACGATATTGCGGACCCAGCTCACCCAAGAAGCCGCGGCGATGGCTCGGAACTGCGCTAGCGCCTGTCGGACCGCGGCATCCGGCGAGCGTGCCGTGAGCGAGTAGGTCCACGAGAAGGGTTCTTCCTGCCCCGGACCACGAATCTCGAAAGTCGGCTCCCGATATAGGATCTCGATATCGTACGTCTCGCTCATGCGGCAGCCTCCTCAGTTCCACGTTACCCTTGGACAAGCATAGTCGAGAGGATTGACAAGTCCTGTCAGTAACCGCCGCTACATGCGCTCCTTCAGTCGGCTGCCAAGCAGGTCCTCGCTCCGAGTTGGCCACGGATCCCCCTCTGACAGGTTCTGACACCGTCTGGGTGGATACTCGTAGCTCTGGATCATGAAAGCCGCCAAGCGACACGATCTCATCCACCTGGCCGAGGTGCTCGCCGGCCGGGGCAAGCTCCGCAAGGCCCTGGCTCTCTACCTCCAGGTCCTCAAGGCCGGTGCCGACGACCCGAAGCTCCTCAACCGTGCAGGGGATCTCTGCGCCCGACTCCAGAAATCGAGCGATGCCATCACCTTCTACAAGCGGGCCGCCAGCGTCCTCCACCGCCAGGGCTTCTATCCCCAGGCCGCCGCCCTGTGCCGCAAGATCCTCAAGCTCGATCCGCGTTTGATCGATGTCATCGAAGCGCTGGCCGATCTGCTGGCCAAGCAGGGATTGACCGCCGAGGCCGTGAATCAGTACGAGGCCCTGGCCCAGTACTACAGAAACCCCAAAAAGGCCGGTGCCGCCATCCGTATCCTCGGCAGGATCGTCGAGCTCCAACCCGCCAGCCTGCCGCATCGACTCGAGCTGGCGGCTCTGTTGGGGCAGGAGGGTCGCGCCGGGGAGGCGCACGCCCAGTACCGTTCGGCCGCCTCCAGCGCGCTCGCCCGCGGCCAGGCAGCCGCAGCACGGAAGGCCCTCGTTCACGCTTTCGAGCTCGCTCCCGACGACCTCGATCTGGTCGCCGACGGCATCGACCGCCTGCGCCAGTCCGGCTTCGCCGAAGAGGCCGAGAAGCTCCTCGAGGCAGCCCTCGAGCTGACCCCTCGCACCGAGGCTCTGACCCAGCGGCTGGCAGTTTCGCCGACCCGGCCGGTAGAGGAGTCCGGGCAGATTACGAATTCACCAGCGCCTGCAGCCGAGGCTGCCAGTATCGATCCGACGGAATGGCCGGTCTCTCGCCAGCCCGAAGTTTCCGCCGAGCCGATGGCTCCAGGTACCTCGCCCGAGGCCGACGACGAATTCGTCGATCTGGCCGGCGAGCTCGAAGCGGAGCTGGCCGCAGACGAGGTGGCCTGGGGCAGCGGCGAGCCCGAGGCCTGGAACGGGTCGAGCCAAGACCCGATCGGCGAAGGGTCGTCTCCGACCGTTTGCAGCGAGCATCTCGATCCCCAAGAGATCGAAACCCACTATCAGCTCGGCCTTGCCTACAAAGAGATGGCCCTCATCGACGAGGCCGTCGGCGAGCTCCAGGCCGCCGCCAGGCTCCCCGATTACGTGGTCCGGTGCTCCATGCACCTGGCCGACTGTTTCGTCGAGAAGGGTGTCCCCAGGCTCGCGGTCCAGTGGTTGGAGCGGGCTTTGACTCTGCCATCGCTGAGCGGTGGGGAAGCCGACATCCTCCGCGGCCGCCTGGCTGAGCTCGAGGCCCCCGCTGACGAGACTCGAGGGCGCCCGGCCCAGTCCTCCGAGGAGCTCGAGCTCGACCATGAGACGCTGGAGGTCCCCGCCAGGCTCCCCGAGGACGAGCGCACCTGACCCGCCGCCTCCGATAATTCACCACGTTCGAAGCGGCCGGTCTCCATGCCGGCCGACCATTGCCCACTCATCGCCAAAACCACCAACTCATCGCTAAAATGACCAACTCATCGCCAAACCGACAAGTCCCTGCCCCGCCCCGCATGACGACCGCCCCTGACCGCGTCCACGTCAACCCAGCCGGTGGCCGGCAACTCTCTCGTCGTGAAGTGTTACGGCAGCCTTGGACAAGTTCGGGTAAACTCTCCAGGGCACAAGGAGAGCAGCTCAATGGAATTCCACGTGACACTTCTTCAAGATGAGGACGGCGTCTGGGTTGTCGAGTGCCCGGCCATTCCCGGATGCGTCAGTCAAGGTAAGACCAAGGACGAGGCGCTCGAGAACATCAGAGAAGCGATCGCGCTCTGTCTCGAGGTTCGAGCGAAGGAGGGCTTGCCCCTCACCGTCGAGACGAAGCGAGTCGAGGTTGCCGTTTAGTGCCGGCGATCCCGGTCCTCAGCGGGCGTGAAGTCGTCAAAGCCTTCGAGTCCCTTGGATGGCAGATTGCTCGCCAAAAAGGCTCTCACATAATCCTCATCAAGCCAGGCAGCATTGCCACCCTCTCGGTGCCAAACCACAAGGAGGTGGCCCGAGGTACGCTGAGGAGCCTGATCCGCTCTTCGGGCCTGACGGTCTCCGAGTTCCTTGAAGCAAGACCGTAGATCGAGGCACTAGTGCATACATGAGAATCAAGCGAGTCGTTCTCGGTGCCCCTCATGACAACCGCTCCTGACCGCGTTCTCCTCAACTTGAACGACGGCCTCCGCCGCGCCGCCGACCCTGCGGAGGTCTACTATCTCGAGGCCGAAGGTGGGGAGACCCTCGTTCGCCTGCGCTCGGCCAAGCGCCTCGTCGACCTCCGCGAGCTTGGCGAGGTTGTCCCCCTCTTCGAGCCCCACGGCTTCCTCCGCATCTCCCGCGAAGCTGCCGTCAACCTCCGCCGCATTCGCGACATCCGCCTCCGCCCCTCCGGCCGCGACTGGGAGGTCAAGCTCGAGCCGCCGGTCAACAAGGTGTTGCCGGTCAGTCGCGCGCTATTGAGCAGCGTCTGGATAGCTTTCGGAGCAGGGTAGGGGAGGTGCCCCCGCTGGCGTGGCGCTGGCTGGCTGTGCCCCTAGTTGCCTTGGGCCCCTCTCGGGTACCTCACAAAGAAGCCGTCCGCCCACAAAATATCGTCCCCGCAGGAACCGAGTTGGTCGACTGGACTCTTCTCCCAGGGACACTCCTCGAAGACACCATTCGGTCCGGGCATGCGGATTCTCATGAAGCTTTCCGCCAGCGGGTCGCGACCGACCCAGATCTCGACGGGGCAGTCGGCTGGAGGCAACGGCCTGGTGCCCGAGGGATCGAAGACTGCATAAAACTCCTCGACGGTGGGGTAATCCGGCAGTGCAACATAGGCCTCGTAAGATGGAGACTTGCGTGACTCGGGGGCGCCTGCTGCGCCTGAGCCCACCTGGTCCGTAAGCCACGAGAACCACGCAGTGCCCATGGATCGCATTGCACCGACGCAGCGCTTCTGCCTGCCCTTTTCCAGGGCGTCGAGGAGGTTGGGAGTCAAGATTGCAAGGAGAAGGACCGAGACCATCGCGATATAAGCAGCCGCGATCAGAAGTTCTCGGTATCGTTTCTTCATGGCTTCCGAGTTTTCTCCCTTGCCGATTGTGAGGCGAGCCGACTCCTTGACTCCACTCGTTATCTTGCCGGAAATAACTGACAGATTCTGACAGAGGATTTCTTGATGCAGTGCGGCTA
>JBAUDS010000200.1:0-5609 GCA_049678185.1 Thermoanaerobaculia bacterium | reverse complement strand
GGCCCGGTCCCCACCCCCAAAGTCTGGAAGGACCGGGCCGTCCCCCAGCCAGGGGCAACCCGGACGGCCTCACATCATCATCTTGACTTACGCCTTACTTCCGCCTATCATAAAAACCCCGGCCGGCCACGCTCTCCACCCCCGGAGGCTGTCCGGGGATGGAAACGAGCGATGGCCGCTTCACCAGCCCTCCAGCTTCTGCCCCCGACGGCGCCCCAGCCATCCACCACCGGGCCGGAGCTGGTCGCCACCCTCCGCTCCACCCTCCCCGACCATCTACAGCGGCACCTCAGCAGCGCCCGGCGACTGGCCCAGGAGCGCACCGATGCACCCTCGGTCTCCCTCCTCTCCACCACCCTCGTCCCCTTCGACCGTCTGCTGGAGGGAGGGTTGCCCCGGGGGTGTCTGGTGGAGCTCATCGGCCGGCGCTCGAGCGGTCGCTTCTCCACCGTGCTGTCCGCCCTGGCCGCCACCACGCTCAGTGGTGAAGCGGCGGCTCTGGTCGACCTGGGTGACGGTCTCGATCCCCAGGCCGCCGCCGAGGCGGGAACGGCTCTCGACCGCCTGCTATGGGTTCGCCCGCGGCATCTCAAACAGGCCCTGATCAGCACCGAGACGCTGCTCAACGGTGGCTTCCCCCTGGTGATCCTCGAATTGGGCAGCCCCCCGGTCGCCGGCGGCCGGGGGGTGGAGGCCTCCTGGCTGCGTCTGGCACGAGCGGCCGCAAGCCACCGCGGAGCGCTGCTGGTCTCGAGCCCCTACCGGGTGAGCGGTACAGCGGCGGCGGTGGTGGTCAAGGCCGACCGCGGACGGTCGGTGTGGAGCGGTCACGGCCGCTCCCCCCGGCTGCTGGCCGGGCTCTCTTCGCGGCTGAGCTTGGAGAAGCTGCGTGGCAGGCACGCGAGTGGAACAGAGACCGTCCATCTCGCCACCACCCCATGACTCGCCTCGCCACCCTCTTCGTCCCCCTCTTCCCCCTGGCCGCGCGGCTGCGTAGCGAGCCCGACCTCAAGGACGAGGTGGTGGCCGTCTTCCAGGGCAACGGCAACGCCGCCCGGGTCGTTGCTGCCACCCGACGGGCCCGCAAGGTGGGGGTGCGAGCGGGTATGTCGCTGCCCCAGGCGCGGGCGCTGTTGCCCAAGCTGACCGCTCGCGCCCGGGACGCGGTCTGTGAGCGGGCGGCCCAGGAGAGTCTGCTGGAGATCGCCGAGAGCTTCTCACCCCGCATCGAGGATGCCGGTGAGGGAGTGGTCTATCTGGAGCTGACCGGTCTCGAGCGCCACTTCCCGGGAGAGTCGCCGGAGGACGACCTGGGCCACGCCCTCACCGTGGCCACCGCCAAGGCGAATCTGCCGGCCTGGATCGGCATCGCCTCGAGCAAGCTGGCGGCACGGGTGGCGGCGGAGCAGCCCGACTCCCCCACCGTGGTCCCCGCCGGCGAGGAGGCGAGCTTTCTGGCGCCGTTGCCTCTCAACCGTCTCTCTGCCGAGACCGGGGTGCTGGAGACCCTACAGCGCTGGGGTATCCGCTCGGTGGGCGATTTTGCCCGTCTGTCCAAGAACGAGATCGCGAGCCGTCTTGGTGACGCCGGTCAGGAACTGCACGAGAGGGCTCGCGGTCTGGACCCCCACCCCCTGACCCCCCACCAGCCACCACCGGCCTTCGAGGAGGGGATGGAGCTCGAGTGGCCCCTGGTCGCCCTCGAGCCCTTCTTATTTATCGCCCGCGCGGCCCTCGAGCGCCTCTGCCGGCGTCTGGAGCAGCGGGGGTTGGCCTGCGCCCGGTTGGATCTCGCGCTGGCACTCGATCCCGACGGTCACCACCAGCGCTCCCTCCAGCTGCCGGCACCCACCCTCGAGGTCAAGACCCTGCTCACCCTGCTGCGTCTCGACCTCGAGGGCAAGCCACCGGGAGCACCCGCTACCGGCTTCACCCTGGTTGCCTACCCCGACCGGCCACGCGAGGCCCAGCTCTCCCTCTTTGGCCCGACGGCGCTCTCCCCCGACAAGCTGGCCACCACCATGGCGCGTCTCTTCACCCTGTTGGGGTCCGACCGCATCGGCTCGCCCCGCACGGTGGACGGTCATCGACCCGAGCGCTCCACCCTGGTCGAGTATCTCCCCCCACCCCCTCCCAAGATTCGACCCGAGCCACGCGAGGGGCGGGGACTGCTGAGCGTGCGGGTGCTCCGCCCACCGGTACCCATCGAAGTGATCTGCAAAAAGAGGGAACTCCATCCGGTGGAGATCGCAACGGTCGTCCGTGAGGGGTCGGCCAAGAGACCACGACTCGCGGGACGGATCAAGGTGGCCTCCGGCCCCTGGACCCTCGAGGAGGGCTGGTGGCGGGAGAAACCGGTGGAGCGGGACTACTGGGACATCGAGCTCACCGACGGCGGTCTCTACCGCATCTTCCGCCAGCGCCAGAGCGGCGAGTGGTTCGCCGACGGCATCTATGACTAAGAAAAGGAGCCGCCCACCCGGCCGGTCGTCGGTCGCCAGTCGTCAGCCGTCAGCTCCCCCACCCACGAAGCGGCCGGCCTCCGTGCCGGCCGAACCCCCGGAACCACAAGACCTCGAGCCCGCGCGGTCTTCCACCCGGGTAGGCGATGACGACACCACCGCTCCGGCCATCGACTTCGAACGGTTAGCCGGCGACCGGGCGGGCGGCTATGTCTCCCCGGGAGCGCGCAAGGAAAAAATCCGGCAGCGGAGCTACCCCACCCCCCGTCCCGGACGACTCCCCTACCCCGAGCTCCACACCGCCTCCGCCTTCTCCTTTCTCGACGGCGCCTCGCAACCCGAGGACCTCATCCAACGCGCCGCCGAGCTCGAGCTGCCGGCGGTCGCCCTCTTGGACCGCAACGGTGTCTACGGCGCCCCCCGCTTCTATCAGGCAGCCAAGCAGGCAGGGATCAAGGCAATCGTCGGAGCGGAGGTGGTCGTGGAAACCCCCGACCCCCCAGAGCGTGGAGGCTTGGGGGCTTGGGGGCTTGGGGTCCCCCACCCACCCGTAAAGGGGCGCGCCTCTGTGCCGGCCGAGTCCTCACGACCTCAAGCCCTCAAGCCCTCAAGCCCGGGCGGGGGCGCGGGGGGGCCAAGCCCCGGGGGGCGAGGGGGAGAGGTCCGTCTCTCCCTTCTCGTCGCCGACCGGGCCGGCTATCGCAATCTCTGCCGGCTCGCGACCGCGGCCGCCCGCGACTACCCCAAGGGCGAGGCCCGGGCCGACCGGGAGCTGTTGGAGCAACATGCCGGGGGGCTCTGGTGTCTCACCGGGGGTGGTGAGGGACCGTTGGCCGGGATCCTCGAAGCCCATGGAGTCGACGCGGCGCGACGCTGGCTGGAGCGGCTGGTGGCCACCTTCGACGGCCGGGTGGCGGTGGAGCTTCAACGTCACCTGCTGCGGCAAGAGGAGCACCGCAACCAACGGCTGGTCGAGCTGGCGCGACGGCTCGAGCTTCCCCTGGTGGCCACCAACGGTGTGCGCTACGCCCGTCCCGAGGACAAGCAGCTCCACGACATCCTCACCTGTATCCGTGAGCACACCCAGCTCGACACCGCCGGCCGGCTGCTGGCCGCCCACCGCGAGCGCCACTTCAAGGGAGCCCGGGAGATGGCCGAGCTCTTTGCCGATCTGCCCGCGGCCCTGACCGGGAGTCTCGAGCTCGCTCAACGCCTCGACTTCACCCTGGCCGATCTCGGCTACCGCTTCCCCGACTACCCACTCCCCCCCGGTGAGACCCCCAGCTCTTATCTCCGCCACCTCACCTGGAACGAGGCTCGCGTGCGCTTCCGGCCGCTGACCGCCCGTGCCCAGGCGCAGCTCGAGCGGGAGCTCGCCATGATCGAGAAACTGGAGCTGGCCGGCTACTTCCTCATCGTCTGGGACCTGATCCAGTTCTGCAAACGCGAGGGAATCATGGTCCAGGGCCGCGGCTCGGCCGCCAACAGCGCCGTCTGTTACGCGCTGTCGATCACCGCCGTCGACCCGGTCAAGATGGAGCTGCTGTTCGAGCGCTTTCTGTCGGAGGAGCGGGGCGAGTGGCCCGACATCGATCTGGATCTCCCCTCGGGCGACCAGCGGGAGAAGGTCATCCAGTATGTCTACCGGCGCTACGGCCCCCATGGCGCCGCCATGACCGCCAACGTCATCACCTACCGCGACCGCTCGGCAGCGCGCGAGGTGGCCAAGGTCCTCGGCTACTCGGCCGAGCAGGTGGACAAGCTAGCCAAACAGCTCGGCACCTGGCGTTACGACACCAGCCGGGGCGACCCCAAGTCGCTCCCCACCGAGCTGGCGGCCGCCGGCTTCGACCCGGAGGGGTCACGCATCCAGCTCTTTGCCGAGATGTGGCGGCGGATCCAGAACCTGCCCCGGCACCTGGGGCAGCACTCGGGCGGCATGGTCATCGCCGCCGGCCGGCTGGACGAGGTGGTGCCGCTCGAGCCCGCCGCCATGGAGGACCGGGTGGTCGTGCAGTGGGACAAGGACGACTGCGCCGATCTGGGGATCATCAAGGTGGATCTCCTGGGGCTAGGGATGCTGCAGGCGCTGGAGGAGGCCATCCCGCTGATCCGCACCCACGAGGGCAAAGAGATCGACCTCGCCCATCTACCCCCCGACGACCCTGCCACCTTCGAGGGGCTCCGCCGCGCCGACACCGTCGGGGTCTTCCAGGTGGAGAGCCGCGCCCAGATGGCCTCGCTCCCCCGCAACGCTCCCACCCGTTTCTACGACCTGGTCATCCAGGTGGCCATCATCCGCCCGGGGCCGATCGTCGGCGGCATGGTCCACCCCTACTTCGAGCGTCGCCGGGGGCGGCAGACGGTGACCTACCCCCACCCCAGCCTCGAGCCGATCCTGAAGCGTACGTTGGGGGTGCTGCTGTTCCAGGAGCAGATCCTGCGTGTGGCCATGGTGGCGGCCGGCTTCTCCGGTGGCGAGGCGGAGGATCTGCGGCGGGCGATGGGCTTCAAGCGCTCGGCCGAGCGCATGGAGCAGCTCGAAGAAAAGCTGCGTCGGGGAATGACCGCGCGCGGGATCACCGGCGACAGCCAGGAGCAGATCGTCCACGCCATCACCTCCTTTGCTCTCTACGGCTTCCCCGAGTCCCACGCCGCGAGCTTCGCCCTGATCGCCTACGCCAGCGCCTATCTCAAGACCCACCACCCCACCGCCTTTCTCATCGCCCTCTTGAACGCCTGGCCGATGGGTTTCTACCACCCCGCCACCCTGGTCAAAGACGCCCAGCGCCACGGCGTGAAGATGGCACCGATAGATGTGAATCACTCGGGATGGAAATGTCGCTACGAAGCGGCCGGCCTCCGTGCCGGCCGAGAGCTCGAGGACTCGCACCCTTCCGGCGTCGCTCGTCTCGGGATGCGCTTTGTCAAAGGTCTGCGCAAAGAGGCCGGTGAGACCATCGAGCGCGAGCAGGCTCGGCAACTCTTCCGCAGTGCCGACGACCTGGCCCGCCGCTGCCGGTTGCGCCGTGAGGAGCTCGACGTGCTGGCCGAGGTGGGAGCGCTGGGCTCGTTGGGGCTCACGCGGCGGGCGGCGTTGTGGCAGGCGGCACAAGCGGCGCGGCCGGCGGGAGAGATGTTTGGGGA
>JBAUDS010000199.1:0-2121 GCA_049678185.1 Thermoanaerobaculia bacterium | reverse complement strand
GCCCGGAGTATCTCCGCCGTCACCCCGATCTCCCCCCACACCGGGACATCCACGGCGTGGAACTTGCCCAGCATCATGGGGTCGTAGTCCACCGGGAGGGTGGGTTTCTTGGGGGTGATGCCGGTGTGATTGCTAAAGCTGGCGCCAAACACCAGCAGGCAGTCGGACTCGTTCATCAACCAGCTGGCGATGGGAGTGCCGCTGCGGCCCAGCACACCGCCGGCCAGTGGATGGTGATCGGAAATCAGGCCCTTGCCCTTGAAAGTGGTGATCACCGGCGAGTGCAACCGCTCGGCGAGCTCGACGATCCCGGGCATGGCAAAGAGGGCACCATGTCCGACGATGATGACCGGCCGAGCCGAGCGGCGGATGAGACTCACCGCCTTGCCCACCGCTATCAGCGGCGGGGAAATCTCACGCGGCGTGACCCGGCCCTCGGGTCCTCCCGCCTCCGCACCCTGGGCCGCCTGCAGGGTCTGCACTTCGTCGGGAAAGATGAGGTGGGAGACACCCCGGTTCAAGATGGCGCTTTTTGCCGCGAGATTGACCAGCTCGGCGTGTCGGCTGGTGGGGAGCACCGCCTGGCTCCACTGGGCCACCTTGCCAAAGGCCGCCGACAGATCGACCTCCTGAAAGGCCCCCGGCCCCAACACCTGGGTCTCCACCTGGCCGGTCAGGGCCAGCACCGGGGAGCGATCCACATGAGCATCCCAGAGACCGGTCAGCAGATTGGTGGCACCCGGCCCGGCAATCGAGAGACAGGCCGCCGGCCGGCCGGTGAGCTTGCCGTAGGCCGAGGCGGCGAACGCCGCGGCGCCTTCGTGGCGGATGCCGTAGTAGGTGAGTCGACCCGCCGCTTCCTGTGGGCGCAGGGCCTCGGCCAGAGCGAGATTGGAGTGCCCCACCATGCCCCAGACCTGACGGATCCCCCAGTTGACCATGGTCTCGGCCATCAGATCCGAGACCGTCCGCGTCTGCAGAGCCTCCTCCTCGAAGCCCACGTAGATGCCGTCGTCGCGCACCTCCACCGCATAGGTCGCCACCCCGTCGTCGAAACCGGGGGCCTTGCCGGTCAACGGGTCGTAGTCCCAGCCGTGCCAGGGGCAGCGCAACAGGCCGTTCTCGATGGAACCCTCCCCCAGGGGACCACCCTGATGCGGGCACTTGTTGTCGAGGGCACCGTACTGGCCCTCGATATGGGTCATGCAGACCGTCTGGTGCTCGCAGGTAACCGGCTTGACGCGCCCGTCGGCCAGCTCACCCCGCTCCAGGACCTTGCGCCAGACTAGTCGGCGTTGCTCTCCGGTCTCGCCGGTCGTGGTGTTGTCGGGCGATTCGTCGGTCATGGCTCTAGCTCCTTGTTTGCGTCGAGGGCGGCTCAAAGGGGCTCGACCCCACCGTAGGCAACCCCGGTGAGGTGGGCCACTTCCCGCTTCCAGGTGGTCAAGTCCTCGACCCGGAACTGATTGAAGTGAGTGTGCCCGCAGGCGCGGGCGAGCAGCTTCATCAACTCTACAGAAGCTTCAAAGAACCGCGCCAGCCGCGCCGCGGCCTCGTCGACCGGCAGGCGGGCGCGCAGATGCTCCTTCTGGGTGGCGATGCCCACCGGGCAGTTGTTGGTGTGGCAGGCCCGCATTCCCAGACAGCCGATGGCCTGGAGGGTCGCGTTGGAGACCGCCACCCCGTCCGCACCGAGTGCCAGCGCTTTGGCGAAGTCGGCCGGGGTACGCAGACCGCCGGTGATGATGAGGGTGACCTCGTCGCTCTTGCCGCGGCGGTCGAGATGTCGCCGCGCTCGGGCCAACGCCGGCAGGGTCGGTACCGAGATGTTGTCGCGAAATATGAGCGGTGCCGCTCCGGTGCCGCCCCCCCGGCCGTCGAGGATGATGTAGTCGACGCCGATCTGGAGTGCCGCGTCGATGTCGTCTTCGATGTGCTGGGCGGAGAGCTTGAAACCGATGGGAATACCTTTCGTCTCCGCCTTCACCTCGTCAGCAAAGTGACGGAAGCCGTCGACGTCCTCCCACTCCGGAAAACGGGCCGGCGAGATGGCGTCCTGGCCCGGCTCGAGCCCTCGCACCTCGGCGATCTTCCCCTGCACTTTGGCTCCGGGCAGATGCC
>JBAUDS010000198.1:0-4063 GCA_049678185.1 Thermoanaerobaculia bacterium | reverse complement strand
TTCCGCCCCTGGGCACCATTTGACTCTGATCCCCCAATCACTCGAAACGACCGGCTCCGCTCCTAGTCTTTTGAAGCGGCCGGCCTCCGTGCCGGCCGGGTAGCAGAGTAGCGATCGCAGCAGCACCCCGAAACTATGGCTGTTGGTCGAAGGCCAGCAGCCAGATGTCGGCCTCTTGGTGCTGCCGCTCGATGTAGATGCTCCGGTTGTCTGGCGACAGGGCGGGCAACTTCCCTATAAGGTCGGGCGCGATCAACAGGCTATCGCTCGACATCACCTCTCGAATCTCGCCGGTCTCGGTGTCGAGCAGGAAGATCGTGGATTCGTCCTGGCCCCTGAACATCAGTCTCCGCCCGTCATTCAGCCACTTGGGGGGCCATCCATCGCGGCGGAGTTCTTCGTAGTCCCCGGTATCGAACGAGTAGAGGCAGAATCCCCCGGTCTTTACATCCTTTCGCCAGCAGAACCCGGCGAGGCGCCGGCCGTCCGGAGACCAAGGCCCCGCTAAGAACTTGCCCTCTTCGTCGCCGAACCCAACCAACTGCGTTGGCGGTTCTTCGCTCCAGGACTTGTTGGGATCAAAGATGTAGGTCACCTCTCCCTGCAAAGATGATGTAGCCAGCCGCGATCCATCGGGCGACCAGATCGGCGGATGAAACTCTGTTTCAGGCATTTCCGTCAGCTGTCGGAGCCCGCTGCCATCTGCGTTGATGATCCACGCCTGCTGATTGCCGGACCGGTTACCGTAGAAGATCAGGCGTCGCCCGTCCGGCGACCACTTCGGGTATAGATCCCGGTGACCGGAATCCGTCAGCTGCCGCAGTCCTGTTCCGTCGGTGCGCACCATTCCAATCGCGCGGCTACCCGGTTGGCCAAACTCGGCGTCGAACGCGATCCATTCTCCGTCGGGTGAAACACTTGGGCGCAAAGCTTGAAGGCCAGGCGGAGTGATGGAGACGGGAAGTCCCACCACTCTTTCGGCAACGGGATCGAACGGTACCCTCAGAAGATCCCACGTGTTTGCCGTGCTCCTGTAGAGGATCCTGGTCCCATCCTGAGCGAGTGAGAAGAGACCTACGTTGGCTCCCGAAGTCACCGGCTCCGGATCGCCCAGCACCTGTCCAGTCCTTTCGTCGATGGGCACCCTCCACAGATCGCTAGATCCGCCGCGGCCGCTGACGAAAAAGAGATGCTCACCATCAGCCGACCAGGCGGGACCCTCCTCGAAGTGCTCGTCGTCGGTGACGGGAAGGGGCTCACCGCCGTCGGCAGAGACGGTGAACAAGTCATACCGGCTCTCCCCCTCTGCGGGTTCCCAGTACCCGTAGTACGCGACTCGCCTGCCGTTGGGGGACCAGGCAGGCATGAGGGCGCTATGGTCCAAGACCATGCTCCGGTCGCCGGTGGACAGTTCGACGGTCCAGATCCTCGCCTCTGGGTTGCCGGTCAATCTTCCCCTTGCTCCAAGGGTTGAGAAAACGATCTTCGCCCCGTCCGGTGACCAATCGGGGCGGAACCCGTCCTCCGTGATACGCCTGACAGACTCCCCAGTGGCTCCCATTACGTAGATCCCGCCATCATCTCGCTCTGAGCGGAAGGCGATGCTCTCGCCGTCGGGTGAGAACGCAGGCTGGCGATCGTCCTCCAATGAGTCCTCGGTCAGGTTGATGGCATTGCCGCCCCCGATGCGCTGCAGATAGATGTCCCAGTTGCCTGAGGCGTCGCTGGCATAGACGAAAAACCGCCCGTCCGGGGACAGGCTTGGTTCCTGCTCCAGTGCCGGGTCGAACGTGAGCTTGGAGAATCTACCGGTCAATGGCTCGGTTGGTACTTCCTCCTGCTCTCCACCGGGGCGAAGGGCCCAGTAGATGGTGGCAAGGCCAGCAGCCAGGACCAGGCCCGCCGCGCTGAGAGTCATCCAGAGCTTGAGGCGGCTGAGTCTCGACCGAGGAGAACTCATCCGCGACACCTCACCAGATGCTGATTCTGTCTTCAGATCCTCGAGCTCATTCCTCACGTCCAGCGCCGAGTGATAACGCCGCTGCGGTTCCTTCTCCAGGCTGTGACGAATGATCCGAGCCAGATGATGAGGCAGCTCGGGCCGCAAAGTGTCGATCTCACGCGGCGTGTCCCTGATGATCGACGAGATGATCGATACCGAGCTGTCGCCCCTGAAAGGCCGCTCCCCGGTGGCCATCTCGTAGAGGACTATCCCCAAGGAGAAGACGTCAGTCCGAGCATCGAGCTCCCTACCCTCCAGCTGCTCCGGCGACATATAGGGCACGGTTCCCAGGATGCGGCCCTCGTCGGTTAGCGGCTCGGTGGGCAGCGCCGTGGCCTCGCCGGGATCGAGCTCCGGTCGCAGCTTCGCCAGGCCAAAATCCAACACCTTCACCCGTCCGTCGTTAGTGACCATGATGTTGCCGGGTTTCAAGTCCCGGTGGATGACACCCTTCTCATGCGCCGCTGCCAGAGCATCGGCCAGAGGAATGGCGAACTTGAAGATCCGCTCCAGCGGCATCCCACTCTTCGGAATCAGATCCGAAAGCCTCTTCCCCTCCACCAACTGCATCGTGAGAAACCGGACACCGTCGGCCTCCTCGACCGAATAGATGTGGACGATATTGGGATGGTCGAGAGCTGCGAGAGTCTCAGCCTCCCGCTGGAACCGCTCGAGACGATCCTGGCTCGCTGCCAGCTCCGGCGGCAGTACCTTCAGCGCCACCTGCCGCTTCAGCGTAGTGTCCTCGGCGAGATACACCTCTCCCATCCCACCCGCACCGAGCTTGTCTAGGATCTTGTAATGGCTAAGGGTCTGGCCAACCACGATTCCGCCCCCTGTATCGGTCGATGGCCCGATACTACGCCTCCCGGGCCGAGAGGACACCACCCGCAGGGGCGGGTATCGACAGGCCCACTTCCGAAGGACAAAGAGATTTTGTGTTACGCCTACCACTGCGCCTAGACCCTGGTTGAGTGCGAGAATTGTGGGAGAGGACCTCGTTATGAGATATCCGCTGTTTTCGGTCGTGCTGTTATTGGGTCTTTTGGCCCTGACCGCAGTTCCGGTATCCGCTCAGGGGATGGGCTTCCGGGGATGGGGTCCCCGGCTCGGAGTCCAGAGCAACCCGGATCAGGGGTTTGTGGGGGCTCAGTTCAACTTCGGGGAATTCGCCTCGCATGTGCGCTTCCAGCCCAATATCGAGCTCGGCTTTGGCGACGACCACACCATTCTCTCCACCACCGTCCCGGCTTTCTACCGTTTCGCGAAGCCGGCGAGCTTCACGCCCTACGTCGGCGGCGGTGTGACCGCGCTGCTCGACAGGCACGATTCTCCGGGAAAAGGCGACGATACGAATGTGGAGGTCGGTATCCGGATTGTTGGCGGAATCGAATGGCCCCTCAAAGGGGGAAACGCCTTCTTTCTGGAGCTGACGGGCGGCTTTGGCGATATCCCCGAGGTGCAGTTCCTCGCCGGATGGAATTTTTGAGTCAGATCCGGGTGGGTGCCAGCCGTTTCTCGACCGCTGCACGGTGCCACCCTTGGGAGCGGGTATTTCTCAAGCGATCTCGCTCGGCGGTTTCGATTGGGCTGTCTCGCGAAGCAGTGACTGGTTTGACCAGCTGATTCCCCGGCTTTCGCGGAAGTCGAGTGCGAAATTCCAGGGATCTCCTGGTTGCGCCGGTCCCCGCCTCTCGATTCCCCAGCAAATACCTGGATTTTCTTCAGGGCGGGCTCCGAGACTCGTGGGTGAGGGCCTCTGCTCTTCGGACTGGCATTCCTACTACGAATTTTGATCTGTCAAAGCTTAGATTTTTCTCTTGACAGACTTTTTGGAGGGCTTTTTCGGAGGGCTGCGGATCCGGTACCAATGGCCCCTGCATGCTCGCCAGCCACGGACTGAGACCGGTTCTCCGACCTCGAGACTCGATCGTTTCGAGGGGTCCTGATCACCCTGCCAGCGGTCCCTCAGAGCCTCGAAAAACCCAATGATAGATTGAGGAAAAGCCACTTTTTGTGGGGGAAATGTCATGAACCAACAGCCTCAATCATCGGATATTC
>JBAUDS010000197.1:0-3274 GCA_049678185.1 Thermoanaerobaculia bacterium | reverse complement strand
CTGACCGGGAGCACCCCGGCCGGCAAGGCGGTCGCCGGCCAGGCCGGATCGCTGCTCAAAAAGACCCTACTCGAGCTCGGGGGGAGTGACCCCTATGTGCTGCTCGAGGACGCCGATCTGGACGTTGCTGTCGGCGCCTGTGTGACCGGCCGTCTGCTCAACACCGGCCAGAGCTGTATCGCCGCCAAACGGTTCATCGTCCCAGAGAGTCTGCTGGCGGAGTTCGAGCACCGTTGCCGGGAGGAGATGGAGTCGAAGGTGATGGGCGACCCCATGGACGAGGCGACCGATATCGGCCCCCTGGCGCGGCTCGAATTTCGCGAGGAGCTCCACCGTCAGGTCCAAGAGAGCCTCGACGCCGGTGCCCGACTGCTCCTTGGTGGTGAAATCCCCGACGGCCCCGGTGCCTTCTATCCGCCGACCCTTCTCACCGCCGTTCGGGCGGGCATGCCGGCCTACGCGGAGGAGCTCTTTGGACCGGTGGCCGCGATCCTGCCGGTGAAGGACGAAGAAGAGGCCCTGCGGGTCGCCAACGACACCCCCTTCGGACTCGGCGCCGCGGTCTTCACCCGCGACCAGAAGCGGGGCGAGGAGATCGCCCGCCATCGACTCGACGCGGGCTCGTGTTTTGTCAACGCCTTCGTCAAGTCCGACCCTCGGCTCCCATTTGGCGGCATCAAGGAATCGGGCTACGGTCGTGAGCTGTCGCGATTCGGCATCCGCGAGTTCGTAAACATCAAGACGGTTTACGTCGCCTAGCGTGGCGGAGAGTGAGGTGTGGCCGCCCGGGATGTCCCTCCCTAGGGGGCTCTGAGACCGCGCACTGGGACCCGCACCCAACGCTCCGAACGGACCCGCGCGGGCTCAGCGCAGGCCTGGTCCACACCCACGCATTCGGAATTGACCAGGCCGTCCCCTGGGGCGGGACATCCCGGGCGGCCACGGTACTGTCCGTTGAATCCGTAACCGCGACAGGAGGTGCATCAGGGCTTGCGGGCCACTACTTTGGCGCTGACGACGCTGTTGGCGACGGCGCCGAGGTCGATGGACAGCTCCTCGGGGGAGGTGGCTCCGAGCTCGTCGAGTACCGCGCGGGTCATCGGGTCGTCCAGGGAGAGCGCTTGCAGGGCCGGTCGTGACTCGGCTACCTCGACCTTTTCGAATCCGGCGTCGTGAATCGCTTGCAGGTAGTCGTCGAGGAGTGACGCCCCGGCCAGACAACCGACGTAGGCGGCGATGCTGTTGGCCACCCTCTCGGGCAGCGGCGCGGTCAGTACGATGTCCGACACCGCCAGCCGGCCACCCGGCTTCAGCGCGCGGAAGGCCTCACGAAAGACCGCCGGCTTGTCGGGCGAGAGGTTGATCACACAGTTGGAGACGATGACATCGACCTCGGCGTCGGCGACCGGCAGCGCCTCGATCTGGCCGAGGCGAAACTCGGTGTTGGCGACACCCGAGCCGCTGGCGTTCTGCTCCGCCTTGGCTATCATCTCCGGAGTCATGTCTACGCCGATGACCCGCCCTTCGGGCCCCACGGTCCGGGCGGCGATAAAGGCGTCGAAGCCGGCGCCCGAGCCGAGATCCAGAACCGTTTCACCCGGCTGGACCTGGGCGTGGTTCAGGGGCGCACCGCAGCCGAGCCCCAGGTTGGCGCCGTCGGGGACGCCCTCGAGGTCCTGCTCGGAGTAGCCCATGCGTAGCGCCGCTTCCTCCACCGAAGCTCCATCACCACAGCTACAGCTGCAGCAGCTCTCGTCGGCGCCCTCGGTCTTCGCGGTAACACGGCCGGCATAGGCTTTGCGCACCTCTTGGTGAATTTTCTCTTTGTCGAGTGTGGTCTGCTCGGTCATTGTCCTTCTCCTTTATCTGTCTTGCAGTTTTCGTTCTTTTCTGTGTCGCCGCAACCCGGCGTGCAGCAGTCACTGACCGCTTTCACCACCAGCTCCAGGCTGTCGATGACCTGTTGACGCCTGTCGGCGGGGATGCGCTCGAGGATGCCGTCGCAGCAGCGCCGCGAGCCGGCCAGGACCGTCTTGGCGCGGCGATGGCCCTCTGCGGTCAGGGCCACTTCCACCGCCCGACCGTCATCGCGCGCCCGCTGCCGCTCCACCAATCCTTCGGCGACCAGCGGCTCGACCAGTCGTGTGGCCGTGCTCTGGGCCACGCCCAGCTCCTCGGCCAGGGCGCTCATCCGACTAGCCCCACGCCGGTCTAGAACCCTGAGCACCACCGATCGAGACAGCGGCACACCACAGCAAGACGCGAGCTCCTGGCGCTCCAGCAACTGCAGTCGCCGCACCAGCTCGGTGGAGAGCCGTGTCAACCGGTCGGTCTGCTGTTTTACTTGCATAATACAAGTATACGGAAGAATCCACTCTTGTCAAGCGGTGGTTATTGGATGAGGGGTTTTGTCGGGCTGCCGACGACTACGATTGGACTTGCGAGCGCCAGACCCGCGCGCGCTAGTCCTCGTCCACCAGCAGACCGAGCAGATCGGAGGTGGAGATGATACCCACCGGCTGTTCGTCACGGATGACGAGCACCCGGTGGAGATGGTCGTCCAGCATCAAGGACGCTACCTCGGAGACCGTCGCCTCTTCCGGCACCGCCTGGATGTCGGGAGTCATGAGCTCGGCAACCACGCGGCTTCCCGAGAACGAGCCGGCGGCGATATCCACCACCGAGATGACCCCAACGAAGTCGCCGTTGCTGTTCTCCACGGGTGCGCCGGTGATCTCGTGCTCGGTGAGGAATGCGGCCGCCTCCTCGACGGACATCTCCTCGCTCACCGTGAGGATCTCGGGATTCATCAAGTCTCCGGCCGTGATCGGTCGCATCGTTTCCCTATACTATGCAATGGTCAGCAGCCTGCGTCACGCAGACGTTCCTCAATAGTCCGACCCAGCCCCCCTCGATGTCAAGCAAGCCAGACGCGATCTACCGGAATGGTCGATATCTCCAGGCTCACCCTTCCTGGCACGGAGAGGATTCGCCCTGGAAAGCGGAGCAGGTCGCCCTGATGCTGAAGCGAAACGGCCTCGAGCCGTCGCAGATCTGTGAGGTGGGCTGTGGAGCTGGCCGGGTGCTGGTGAGCCTGATGGATCGGCTTCCCGCCAGCGTCCGCTTTTTCGGCTACGAGGTTTCTCCCGATGCCTACGCCCTTACCCAGGACATCGGCGCGGACCGCATTGAGTTCTTTTTAGCCGACCTTCTCGACGAGTCCGTTACCTACGAGCTGGTTTGCTGCCTCGACGTCGTGGAGCATGTCGAGGAC
>JBAUDS010000196.1:0-20924 GCA_049678185.1 Thermoanaerobaculia bacterium | reverse complement strand
ACCGGCATGCCGGCGATGGGGCTGGCGGGGTCCTTCTCGGCCGCCGGGTTGACCACGTCGTTGGCACCGACAACGAGCACAACATCGGTGGTCTTGAACTCGGGGTTGATGGTGTCCATCTCGACGAGCTTCTCGTAGGGCACGTCCGCTTCCGCCAGCAGCACGTTCATGTGTCCCGGCATCCTGCCGGCGACCGGGTGGATGGCGTAGCTGACCTTGGCGCCGCGCTTCTCCATCAGATCGGCGAGCTCGCGTGCCGTGTGCTGGGCCTGGGCCACGGCCAATCCATAGCCCGGGACAATGATGACCGACTCGGCACTCTCCAGTACCATGGCCGCCTCTTCCGGGCTGTAGGAGCGGACGTTGCCGTACTCGCGCGAGCCGGCGTCAGCGCCCTCCTGGCCGAAGCCGGAGAACAGAACATGGCCCAGGGTCCGGTTCATGGCCACACACATGATCTGGGTCAGGATCAGACCGGAAGCTCCTACCAGGGCACCGGAGATGATGAGCAGATTGTTGCCGAGCACGAATCCGGTCATCGATGCAGCCAGACCGGAGAGCGAGTTCAGAAAGGAGATCACAACGGGCATGTCGGCGCCGCCGATCGGGATCACCATCAAGACCCCAACCACGAGGCTGAGCACCCCGACGATGAGGCAGACGATGCCGATAGTCTCGGGAACACTGGCGCCAAACGCCAGGTAGAGACCGGCCGCTGCTGTTCCGGACAGCAGCAGCCCGTTGACGACGTGCCGGCCCGGGATCAGGATCGGAGAACCCGTCATCGTGCCCTTCAACTTCAGAAAAGCGATCAGACTGCCGCTCAGAGTCACCGCCCCGATAAAGATCGACAGGAAGGCTGTCAACGCCGAGTCACCGCCCATGATCGAGCCGGGTGTGGCCTCCAACCCCGGCTCGATGACCTCGAGCCAGATGATCGAGGAAGCCACCAGTGCCGAAGCGCCACCGCCAAAACCGTTGAACAGCGCCACCATCTCGGGCATGTTGGTCATCTCGACTCTGAGTGCGGCCACGCCGCCGACCAACCCGCCGATGACCAGCCCGGCGATGATCCAGCGAAAGTCCACCAGCCCCAGGTCGAGCAGCGTGGTGACGATGGCAATGAGCATCGCCAGAGCGGCCATAGCGTTTCCACGCTGTGCCGTGCGCACGCGGGTGAGCCCCTTGATACCCAAGATGAACAACACCGCCGACAGCAGGTAGAGAACGGGAATGACGACCGAATCGAGAAGCTGGGTCATGATTTGGCCTTCTTCTTGGCGAACATGGCGAGCATGCGGTTGGTGACCAGAAAACCACCCACGACGTTGATGGTGGCGAAGATGATGGCCAACACGCCCAAGATATTACTGGCCGTCACATTGCCGGTGGTAGCGGCTGCCAGCGCCCCCACCACGGTAATGCCGGAGATGGCGTTGGCCCCCGACATCAGCGGGGTGTGCAAGGTGGGTGGGACCTTGGTGATGATCTCGAAGCCGACAAAGCTCGCCAGCACGAAGACATAGATTCCGACTAACAGTGCGCCCATCATGCGCTCACCCCCTGTAGCTGCTCGGCGGTGGGTTGGTGAACAATCTCTCCCGCGTGCGTCAGCAGTGCCCCGTCGACGATCTCATCGCTGGTATCGATTTCGATCTGCCCCTCGTCCTTCAACAGCAGCTGGAAGAGAGCGAGAACGTTCCGCGAATAGACCTTGCTGGCGTCGTGGGCGAGAGTAGCTGCCAGATTGGTTGGACCCAGGATCAGGACACCGTTGTGGTCAACCTCTTCGTCCGGCCTGCTGAACTCGCAGTTGCCGCCCTGCCCGGCCGCCAGATCGATAATCACCGAGCCGGGGCGCATGGCATCCACCATATCCGCGGTTACCAGACGGGGTGCCTTCTTGCCGGGAACTTGAGCGGTGGCGATGACCACATCGGCGGCAGCGATGTGCTGCTTGACGATCTCCCGCTGCTGGCGCAAGAAATCCTCGCCCATCTCTTTGGCGTAACCGCCTTCGCCTTCGCCGCTCTCTTCCATGGGTAGATCGATGAAACGGCCGCCGAGCGATTCCACCTGCTCCTTGACCGCCGGGCGGATGTCGGAGACTTCGACAATCGCTCCCAACCGCTTGGCCGTCGCCAGAGCTTGGAGGCCGGCGACACCACCGCCCATGATGACCACGCGGGCGGGGGAGATGGTGCCGGCGGCCGTCATCAGCAAAGGAAAGTGCTTGCCGAGCCGGGCGGCGGCCAACACGGCGGCTTTGTAGCCGGCAACGTTGGCCTGCGAGGACAGGGCATCCATGCTCTGGGCGCGGGTTACCCGCGGGATCAGCTCCATGGCCAGGCTGGTGACTCGGCGCTCCGCCAACGTGCGAACCGTGTCGAGATTGGCATAGGGGGCCATGAACCCGACGACAATGGCACCATCCTTGAGCGCCTCGGCTTCGGGCTGGGCCAGTTGCTCGTTGAAGCTCAACGGGGCGACCTTTAGCACCACATCGGCCTGGCCCCAGGCCTCCGCGGCGTTGGCGGTGATCTTGGCACCCACGTCCTCGTACTTTTTGTCGGGCAGATTGGAGGCGACTCCGGCGCCCTCCTCGACCCACACCTCGAGCCCGGCCTGGACCATCTTCTTGACCGTCTCTGGAGTAGCCGCGACGCGGGTTTCGCCCACGCTTCTCTCTCTACAAACGAATACTTTCGCCATTGGGAGGGGTTCCGTCGGTTAAGGACGTTCTAAGTAAGGACGGCTGCACGAGCAGCCAGGTGAAATCCTCTTGCAAGCCGCGAACTATGTCAAGGGCTGGTATCCTCGGGTCGTCGACAGTGAGAAGCATGGCCCCGGAAAATGGAAGCGACAGGATCTTCTACGACGGTACCTGCGGCCTCTGTCACAGGGGCGTGCTTTTTGTCCTCCGGCATGACCGGAATGCGGCAGGAGGCTTTCGGTACGCCCCTCTGCAGGGGGACACCTTCAAGGCCGTGGTCGACTCGGCGACCGGCACCCAAGAACAGCCCAAAACCCTTGTGGTACAGACACGAACCGGAGAGCTCCTCGGCCGCTCCGATGGGGTTATTCACATTCTGCGCCGGATCGGTAGCGGCTGGAGCGGTGTGGCGGCGGCTTTGGCCCTCTGTCCGCGTCCCTTGCGTGACGGTGCCTACGATGTCGTTGCCCGCTGGCGGTCACGGCTGGCTCGTCGGCCTCCCGCCCTCTGCCCCGTGGTCCCGGCCTCTCTGGCAGATCGCTTCGATCCCTGAGGCCGAGGTCTAGTACCTCGCTCGAGTCATGGCACCCCGATTCATCACCTTCGAAGGTCTCGACGGCAGCGGCAAGTCGACGCATCTCCGCTGGGTGGCCCGCTACCTCGATGATCGCGGCATAGACCATCTCGTTACCCATGAGCCGGGCGGAACGGCTCTGGGCGAGTCCATCAGAGAGGTCTTTCTCGATCCCAAGTGGGGCGCTCTCGACGGCACCGTGGAAGCGCTGCTGGTCTTCGCCAGCCGTCGACAGCATCTGATGGAAGTGGTGGATCCGGCGCTGGCGGCCGGCCGCCATGTACTGTGTGATCGCTTTACCGATTCGTCGTACGCCTACCAGGGGTTTGGCAGGGGCGTGGAGCTCGCGATCCTCGACGAAGTGGATCGGCTGGCGACCGGCGGCCGGCGGCCGGATCGCACCCTGCTGTTCGATGTGCCGGCCAAGGTAGCCCGCAACCGGGGCAATTCCCAAGCCCGTCGCCGCCGGAGCGCTGTCGATCGCCTCGACGCCGAGGAGCTCCAGTTCTACGAGCGGGTGCGTGAGGGCTATCTGGAGCTGGTGCGTCGGGAGCCGGACCGCTTCCGGGTGGTGACCTCGGCGGGCAGCACCGAGGAGACCGCCGAGCAGGTTCGCGGAGCGCTCGCCGGGATCTTCGACTTCGAGGAGAAGGCTTGAATCTCACCGCCGCCGAGTCGGTGGCGAGGGCTGGACGGCTCTACCCGGCCCTGATCCTCCACGGCGGCACCGTCGAGGGCAGGAGGCAAGCCGCGGTTCGCCTGGCCAGGGTTCTCCTCTGCGAGGTGGCGCTGGACGAGAGACCCTGTGACCGTTGTCGGCACTGCCAGAGGATCACCTGGCCCGACGGCAGCGGCGAGCGGTTCCATCCGGATTTTCTGGTTCTGGAGCGGGACTTGAAGACCGCCACTTCGGTGGAGTCAACCAAGACCCTTCTACAAACGGCCCAGGTGTCTCCCTTCGAGGCGCGCGGTCAGGTCTTTGTGATCGCCAGTGCCGAAACCCTGACCGGTGAGGCCGCCAACGCCCTGCTCAAGACCCTGGAGGAGCCACACCGCAGCGCACCCCGCCACTTCATGCTGCTGGCACCCTCGCGTTTCGATCTTCTACCGACGGTGCGCAGCCGCTCCATGGCGCTCTACCTCGGCGCCGGGGAGGTTCTCGACGAGGAAGTGGTCGATCGGCTGGCTGGGGAGTTTACGGACGCGGTCGGCGCCCACCACGAATCGGGAAGCGCAATCCATTTGATGGCGGCGGCAGCGGTGTTGGAGCAGGCTGGAGGATGGGAGGATCCGCGGGCGGCCGGGCCCTGGAATCTGGCAGCGGCGGCGGTGTTGAAGGCAGTGGCGAAGACGGGTGACGCCGCCAGACGTCGACGGCTGTTGGCATTGGCGGAAGAGCTTTTGGGGGGACCTCGGATGCGGATCCGGGGTGTCAGCGCACAGAGAATCTTGGAGGGATTGGTCGTCGGCCATCTTTCTTGCCCCCCTACCGGATCGTCGATATGATGCCGCGCCACGGACTACAAAGGAGTACAGCAACATGAAGTCATTCGACAGATTCGATCTACGTAGGTGCACCGGCTTTATGGGCTGTCTGGTGCTCGCCTTCGCGCTGGTGGCCTGCTCGGTCTCCGAGACGCCGGTTCGCGCCGAGAAGAGCGACGGGGCCGAGGCCGAATCCGGAACGACCGGGGCCGGCGGCAAAGTGCTGGCGATCGTTGTCGGAGAAGAGATCACCGAGGCCGAAGTAGAGGAAGTGGTGGCCGCGCAGTTGCTCAAGGTCGATCGGGAGCGCCACCAGATCATCGAACGAGGAGTGAGCCAGGTGGTTGCCACCCGGCTCTTCGAAAAGGAGGCCGAAGCCCAGGGCCTCAGCGTAGCCGAGCTGCTCGAGAAAGAGGTGAGCAGCAAAGTTGTGCCACCGACCGACGAGGAGGTGGACGCCTTCTACCAGGAGAACCAGGCGCAGATCCGCCAGCCCAAAGAGCAGGTGTCGGTGCAAATCCACCAGCATCTGGTCCAGCAGCAGACACAAGAGGGTCGCATGGAGCTGCTTGCCGCGCTCGAGGAGAAGTACGGCTCGGAGACTTTTATCGAGCCGCTCCGTCTGGAGGTGGAGTCGGAAGGGCATCCCTCGATGGGGCCGGCCGACGCCCCGATCACGATTGTCGAGTTTTCCGATTTTCAATGCCCCTATTGCTCGCGCGTGCTGCCGACATTGGAGAAGGTGAGCGAGGAGTACGGGGACAGGATCAGAGTCGTCTTTCGCCAGTTTCCGCTGCTAAACATCCACCCACTGGCGCAAAAGGCCGCCGAGGCCTCGTTGTGTGCCTTCGACCAGGACAAGTTCTGGGAGATGCACGATGCGATGTTTGCCGACCAGAAGGGCCTGGGCGTCGATCAGCTGAAGGCCAAGGCGGTGACCCTTGGTCTCGACGCTGCGGTCTTCGACGAGTGTCTCGATTCGAACAAGTACGCCGACCAGGTGGAAGAGGACCTGCGTGCGGGGAGCCGGGCGGGTGTAACGGGAACTCCCGCGGTATTTATCAACGGTCGGTTCCTGTCGGGCGCCCAGCCCTTCGAGGCCTTCGCCGCGATCATCGACAAGGAGCTGGAGTAGGAAATTGGGGACAGGTATCAAATTCTCGGTACCAATGCACCCAACTTGACTGCGGTAGGAGAGAATTTGTACCTGTCCCCAATTTCCTGGTAGGGGAGGATCTGTACCTGTCACCAAATTCCCACGACATTCCCGCAGACGAGCTGAGAGCGGCCCTCCATCGGGCTGCCGACATGGCCGTCGACTATCTACAAGGAGTTGGCGACTACCCCGTCTTTCCGAAACTCGAGCCCGGAGAGGTAGCGGCCCGGGTGCCGGGCTCGGCCCCCGAAGAGCCGGAGTCGCTCGAGCGCATCCTCGACGACTTCAAGGACTTTATCGAGCCCAACGTCACCCACTGGAACCACCCGGGCTTTATGGCCTACTTCGCCATCACTGGCTCGGGTCCGGGGATCCTGGGTGAGCTCCTCTCCTCGACCCTCAACGTCAACGCCATGTTGTGGCGGACCTCACCGGCCGCCACCGAGCTCGAAGAGCGGGTCTGCGACTGGCTGCGACAGATGGTGGGATTGCCGGCCGAGTTTCGCGGTCACATCAACGACACCGCGTCGATCAGCACCCTGCTGGCGCTGGCCGCGGCCCGGCACCGGCTGGCCGACCTGTCGATCCGCGAGCGGGGTCTGGCCGGGCGTGCCGAGCTGCCACCGCTCACCGTCTACGCCAGCGATCAGGCTCACTCCTCTTTCGACAAGGGGGCGATGACGCTGGGTTTTGGCCTCGACAACGTCCGTCGGGTGGCGAGCGACGACGAGTACCGGATGGATCCGGCGGCCCTCGAAGCGGCAATCACCGAGGATCTGGCCGCCGGGCGGCGACCGGTGGCGGTGGTGGCCACGGTGGGCACCACCTCGACCACCAGCAGCGATCCGGTGCGGGCGGTGGCCGAGGTCTGCCGTCGGCACGGGATCTGGCTGCACGTGGATGCCGCCTACGCCGGGAGTGCCGCCATCTGCCCCGAGCTGCGGGCGCACTTCGACGGTTGGGAGGTGGCCGACTCGATCGTCCTCAACCCCCACAAATGGCTCTTTACCCCCATCGACTGCTCGCTGTTGCTGGTCCGCGACCTCGATACCTTCCGCGCCACCTTCTCGCTAGTGCCCGATTATCTGAAGTCGGAGGAGACCGGGGTAACCAACCTCATGGATCTGGGAGTCCAACTGGGTCGCCGATTTCGGGCGCTCAAGCTGTGGATGGTGATCCGGGCCTTTGGCGTGGAGGGGCTGCGGCAGCGGATCCGCGAGCACTGCCGGATGGGCGGGGAGCTTGCCTCCTGGATCGAGGAGGACCCACGCTTCGAGCTGGCGGCGCCGGTACCGTTTAGCGTCGTCTGCTTCCGCTGGCTGGCTGGGAAGTCGAAAGAGGAACAGAACCGGCTCAACGACCGCCTGCTGCATGAGATCAACGCCCAGGGACCGATTTTTCTCTCCTCGACCACCCTCGAAGGTCGCACCACCTTGAGAGTTGCGATCGGCAATCTCAAGACCACCGACGAGCACGTTCGTCAGGCCTGGGAGATCATCCGCACCACCGCCGAGCGCCTGACAGACGAAGCGTAGAGTTCGAAGCGGCCGGCCTCCGTGCCGGCCGTCTTGTGGCTGATGGGCTCGAATGCCGGCCGATAGGGGTTGTTACCTGGGCGTCTATCGTGGCCCGAGGCAAACCCTTGAGGTCTCAGGACCTGGGGGGGTGAAAAGGCCTGCGCCCTTAAACCCTCTTCCCTAGCAGTAATCCGAGCGCGACAGGTAGTACCCACAGAGCGGATTTGGACACGATCGATCGGCGGTCAAGCGAGCCTTGCCGGTGATACGCTCCTTCGCACCATGGAGGCGATAGTTCTTGCGGGTGGGAGTGGCACTCGTTTCTGGCCCCTCAGCCGGCGGCGCCGACCCAAGCAGCTTCTTGCTCTCGACGGCGAGCAGAGTCTGTTGCGGGCCACGGTGAGCCGGTTGGCGCCTTTTGCCGAGCCCTCTTCCGTGTGGGTCTGCACCACCCGGGAGCTCTCGGCGGCGGTGAGAGACGAGCTCCCCGAGGTGCCGGCGGAGCAGATTCTGGAAGAGCCGGCCGGCCGCAACACCTCGGCCGCTATCGGTTGGACGGTTCAGTCGATGCCGGCGGCGCTGCGCGACGGGGCGGTTGCCGTGCTGCCGGCGGATCATCGGATTGGCGACGCCGCGGCCTTTAGGGGCGCTCTCGAGTTGGCCGAGGGCATCTGTCTCGAGAGCGACCAGGTGGTCACTCTGGGAATTGCGCCCCGCTGGCCCGAGACCGGATACGGCTACCTCGAGCTGGGCCGGGTGCTCGATCCCGAGACCAATCTGCGGGAGGTCGTACGCTTTACCGAAAAGCCGGATGAGCCGACGGCTCGGCGCTTTGTGGAGAGCGGCGACTACCTGTGGAACGCAGGCATCTTCATCTTCCGGGGTCAGCGGATCCTGGACCTGCTGGGTCAGTTCCAGCCGGAGATTGCAGAGGGCCTGGATAACGTTCAGCGGGAGCCTGAACGGTTGGAGGAGATCTATCCGCAGCTGCCTTCGATCTCCATCGACTTTGCCGTCATGGAGAAGATCGACGATCTGGTCACCATCCCCCTCGACTGTGGTTGGAGTGATCTGGGCTCATGGGCGGCTCTCTGGGATGTGCTGGAGGGGGACGCGACGGGCAACGTCACCCGTGGTCGGGTGGCAACGATCGACTGCAACGACAATCTGATCTTTGCCGAGGAGGGCTCGGTCGCCGCCCTGGGTGTGTCGGATATGGTGATCGTCCGCACCGGCGATTCGGTCCTGGTGGTGCCGAGACACCGGGCGCAAGAGGTTCGCCGTCTTGTGAGCCAGCTCGAGGAGCGGGAGCTCGAAGAGCTTCTCTAGGATGAAGCCGACGCTGGTCAGTCTGTCGCAAGACGAGCTCGACCTGGCCCATCTCGCCGTACCCCTCCAGCTCGAGGAGCTCCTCCCTGGAGACGGGCCCTGGGAAATCGAGATCGGATTCGGCAAAGGCCGCTTCCTCCTCCGCCGGTCCCGGGAGGCGCCCGAGCGCCGCTTTCTCGGCATCGAGGTGGCTCGCAAGTACTACCGGCTGGCACAAAAGCGGATGCGGAAGCAGGGTCTGAGCAATGTCATCCTGATTGGCGGGGAGGCCCTCTATCTGCTCTCCGTCGCTCTACCGGCCGCGTTTGCCAGCGTACTCCACGTCTACTTCCCGGATCCCTGGCCAAAGAGTCGGCATCAGAAGCGGCGTCTATTCGATCCCGAATCGGTGGACCTGGTCATCGGACTGCTGGAGCCCGGTGGACGTCTCTACTTCGCCACCGATCACCTGGAGTATGGCGATCTGGTGGCCGATGTTCTCGGGTCGCATCCGGCGATAGAGGTGAAACCGCGTCGGGGGCTGTGGGAGGACGGGCCGCGAACCAACTATGAGGCCAAATACGAGAGCGAGAAGCGGCCCATCCTTCGCCTCGAGGCGACCCGATTGGACGAAGCGGGTGTCGACCTGATACATCCCCGGGCAGGTGCGGGTCTGCTCGCCGCTGCCCGGCTGCAAAGCTCATGAATCGCGTCCTCGAGCTGATTCCCTACTTTCGCCGCTATCGCGGCAGGTTGATCTCCGGTCTGGCCTCCATTCTTTCGTCCGTTGCCCTTGGTCTGTTGACGCCGATCGTGGTGGGCCGAGCCGTGGACACCTTTGTCGAGGACCCCTCGCGTCGGACGCTCCTGACCTACGCCGGTCTGGTGGTCGTGATCACCCTTGTTCAAAGCATCTTCATTTTTCTTCAGCGTCTTCTCCTGGTGACGATGAGTCGCAACATCGAGTTCGATCTGCGCAACGAGTACTTCGCCCATCTGGAGAAGCTTCCTCTCTCGTTTTACCAGCGCAACTACACCGGGGACCTGATGGCGCGGGGCACCAACGATCTGCAGGCGGTGCGGATGCTCTGCGGGCCGGCGATCATGTACAGCGCCAACACGCTCTTTACCGCCACCGGAGCCCTATTCTTCATGTTTCGCATCCACGCCGGGCTGGCGCTGTTGGCGCTCTTTACTCTGCCCCTGGTCGCGGTGGCCACCAAAGTCTTTGGTCAGAGAATCCATCGACTGTTCCAGAGGGTGCAGGAGCAGTTCTCGGCCATCTCGACCAACGTGCAAGAGAACCTCGCCGGTGGACGCGTGGTCAGAGCCTATGCCCAGGAGGATGCCGAGCTCGGGCGGTTCGAGATACTCAATACCGAGTATGTCGAGCGGAACCGTCGGCTGATCCGCTGGACGGCGGCCTTTCATCCGCTTCTTCACGGCCTGGTCGGGCTGGGCTTTGTGGCGGTGCTCTGGTACGGCGGGGGTCTGGTGGCCCGGGATGTCATCACCGTCGGTCAGTTCGTGACCTTCACCTTTTTTCTCTCCCGGTTGGTTTGGCCGATGATCGCCATCGGTTGGGTGATCAATCTGGTCCAGCGGGGGAGTGCATCCCTCGGACGGATCCTGGAGGTGCTGGACACGGTGCCGGAGATCCGCGACGAGCCGCCGTTGGTCGACGGGGACCACATTCGTGGGGCGATCGCCATGCGCAACCTGAGTTTTGCCTGGGAGGAAGATGGTCACCCCGTCCTCAGTCAGATAGACCTCGAGGTGGAGGCGGGCAAGACGGTGGCGATCGTCGGACGCACCGGGGCCGGCAAGAGCACCCTGTTGTCGCTCATCCCGAGGCTGGCGGACCCACCGGAGGCTGCGGTATTTGTCGACGGAACGGACGTCCATCGTTTTCGGCTGGCCGATCTGCGGCAGGCGGTGGCGACCGTGCCGCAAGAGACGTTTCTCTTCTCGTCGACTCTGGGGGAGAACATCGCCCTCGGGCGGCCGCAAGCGTCTCGGTCCGAGGTGGAGGCGGCGGCGCTCGCCGCCGGTCTCGGCGAAGAGATCGAAGGATTCTCCAGTGGGCTCGACACTTTGGTCGGGGAGCGGGGTATCACGCTGTCGGGTGGTCAGAAGCAGCGGGTGGCACTCGCTCGGGCGCTGCTCAAGGACTCACCCGTCTTGCTGCTCGACGATTGTCTGTCCGCCGTGGATACTCATACCGAAGAGAAGATCCTGAGCAACTTGAGGGAGATCTTTCAAGAGCGTACGGTCTTGCTCGTCTCCCATCGAATCTCGACGGTGAAGGAGGCCGACCACATCATGGTGCTCGACGAAGGTCGAGTCGCCGAGCAGGGAAAACACGAGGATCTCGTCCGGCAAGGTGGCATCTATGCGGATCTTCATCGTCGCCAGCTGCTGGAAGAGGAGCTGGCAGCGGTCTGATCGAGAGATGGAAGAACTGACATGCGTGTGCTGATTTCCGGCGGTTCGGGGCTCGTGGGGCTCGCTCTTGCCGAGCGATTGATCCACTCCGGACACCGGGTCGTGATCTCGAGTCGTGACCCGGCGCGGGTGAAGAAAGTTCCTGCCGGAGTGAAGGTCGAAGCCTGGGACACCGCTTCGTGGCCGGAGCTGGTCCCCCTGATCGACGGCGCCGATGCGGTCGTCCACCTGGTAGGTGAAAACCTGGCCGCCGGGCGATGGACCGAGGCGCGGAAACGACGCATCCGCGACAGCCGGGTCGGGTCGAGCCGCGCAGTGGCCACAGCCGTCGCCAACGCCAAGAGCCCGCCGGGTGTTCTGGTCCAGGCCTCGGCGGTGGGCTACTACGGTCCACGAGGGGACGAGGAGATCGACGAGGAAGAAAGCGTCGGCGGAGATTTTCTCGCCGGACTCTGCCAAGACTGGGAGAAGGCCAGCGCCGAGGTCGAGACCCTGGGGGTGCGACGACCGGTCTTGCGCACCGCTGTGGTCCTGAGCGCCAAGGGCGGAGCGCTGCCCCGGATGCTCCTCCCTTTCCGTCTCTTCGTCGGCGGCCCAGTGGGCAACGGCCGACAGTGGTTGCCGTGGATTCACCTCGAGGACGAGGTAGGAGCCATCTGCTTTCTCCTCGAGCACGGTCTGGCGACCGGGCCCTTCAACCTCACCGCGCCAACCCCGCTGACCAATCGAGACTTCAGCAGCGTGCTCGGGAAGGTCCTCCGGCGACCAAGTTTCATGCCGGTGCCGGGCACCGCCCTGCGTTTGGCCTTAGGGGAGATGGGTGGCCTACTGCTAACCGGGCAGCGCGCAGTGCCAAAGAAGCTCCTCGAAGCCGGGTACGAGTTCCACTTTCCCGAAGCGGAGACCGCGCTGCGTAATCTGCTGGAGAAGACCTAGGAGCTCAGGAAACGAAGCGGCCGGCCACCGTGTGCCGGCCGCCTGGGCCGCGGGTTTCGACCGGCTCCGCGGGGAAGTCTATGGCTGCGCCGATCGAAACCCGCGGACTGACGGCGGCCGCTTTGGTCAGCCAGGCTTCCGCCACCCGCCCCGGCCGGCACGGAGTCGGCCGGCCGCTTCAGGATCGCAGGGTCTCTTCTGCCAAGCGCGCCAGCGCCTTGCGCCAGCGTCTCCGATAGGCCTCCCAGATGGTCAGACACTCTGAGAGCTTTAGGTGTTCGAATCCCTCCTGCAGCACCGAGAGCTCGCAGCCCTCGCTGGTGGGCGCGAGCTCGAAGGTGAGACGGGTGGCCACCGGCCAACCGGCGCTCTTCTGCTGGAAGGCAAGGGACCAGAGACGGGGTCGATCCCGGTCCAGAGTCGTGCCGAGCTCGTGTATTCGGCTACCGTCTTCGTCGACGGTCTCGAGGTGGAGAGCGATGGGAGGTCCCGGTTCGAGGCGGGCGCTCGATGCCAGCCAGCGACCAAGCCGATCCGGCTCGGTGAGCCAGCTCCAGGCGGTCTCGGTGTCGATGGACAAGAGCTGCCGACAGCGGAGCTGGACCCCGGGGATGTCACCTTGACGGATGGGCTCCGGCATGGCGCGGACTCCTAGCTCCAGAGGCGCTTGAGGACCGCTGTTACTTCCGCCAGCAGCGGGGGAGAGGCGTAGATGCGGTAGCGGTCGATCCGGGCCAGATGGCGGATGAAGTGACTCGCCTCTTCCATCGGCACCAGCTCGCCGTCGAAGCGTCTAACCAGGACCCGGGCCTGGCCCAGACGGTGCGGATCCTTGGAGGAGCGGGAGACCAGGATCTGGTGGGGACCAAAGCGGTCGAAGAGCTCGGGTAGAAGACTCTCGAAGCGTGCGCTCTCGTCGGCCGTAAGGTGTTCTTGGGTCTCGAAGGCGAGAGGGAAGTACCGGCGATGGACCACCGCGTGGGCGTGGAGGCTGTCGGAGGCCCGCATGGCGCTCAGGGTCGAGATGTCGTCGTGATCCAGAAAGGCCTCGGGATCGGCGGGCCAGCGCTGCCCTTGCTCCTGCAGCCATTCGTTGAGATGCAGCTCGAAAGCTTTGCCTGTCGGATTGAAATAGACCTGGGTGAACATGTAGTAGCGGGCCATCACCAGGGCCTCGAGAGTGTGCACTCCTCCTTCGGCGACACCGATCCCCCACTCGCCCGACTCCGGATCCTGGAGTGGCAACATCGTGTCGAGCAAGCGGGCGAGGTCGAAGTTGCCGTAGCTCACACCGCAATAGAGGCTGTCCCGCAAGAGATAGTCCATCTTGTCGACGTCCAATTCGCCGGAGATGATCTGCGACAGCAGCCGCTCCTCGGAGTCTCGTGGCGTCGACAGCAAGCGGATGACGTCGTCCGGCCCGAGTCCGTCTCCATGGCGGTCGAAGATCTCCCTTACTTCCGCGATCCCGAGCAGGCGTCTCGACATCTCTTCATGATGGAGACCACCTTCGAAGAGCTCCTCGGCGGAATGGCTGAACGGGGCGTGTCCGATGTCGTGCACCAGGGCGGCAATGCGGACCGCCCGCCGTCCCCGGCTGTTCTTACCCGGCTCGAGTACACCATCGGCATGTGCCGCCAGGGCGTCGTAGACCCGGCCGGCAAGATCCATTGCACCGAGAACGTGACTGAATCGTGTGTGCTCGGCACCCGGAAACACCAGAAAGGAGAACCCGAGCTGGTGGATCGATCGCAGCCTCTGCAGGGGCCGACTGTTGATGAGCGCTCTCTCGAGCGGGCCGGCTCGTACAAAGCCGTGGATGGGATCTCGAAGGGAGACCGAAGTCGTCAAGGAACCACTGCCGAATCGATGTCCGACTCCCCTTCGGAGACGGCGATGATGGCGGCTCCGCAGGAGTCGCTGAAGACGTTGACGGCCGTTCGGTACATATCCAGGGGCCGATCGATGGCGAGCATGGCACCCACTATCACGCCCACTTCAGGGCCACGCAGATTCACCGCCTCGAGGACGATGAATATGATCACCAGCCCGGCGGATGGGACGGCAGCCGCACCAATGGAGGCGAGAAGGGCGGTGAAGACCACCACCAGCTGCGCCCCGATCGAGAGTTCCGCCCCCATGACCTGGGCGATAAAGAGCACCCCGGCGCACTCGTAGAGGGCCGTGCCGTCCATGTTGACCGTGGCGCCCATCGGCAGGACGAAGGAGGAGATGCGGTTCGACACTCCCACTTTGTTCTCCACCGAGCTCATGGTGACGGGCAAGGTGGCGCCGGAAGAGCTGGTGGAGAACGCCATGGCCAGGGCATCCGCCATGTTGCGGAAGTGAATGCTCGGCCGGATTCGACCCAGGACTATCAGCAGCAATGGCAGCGTGACGAACAGATGAAAGGTCAGACTGAGGGCAATGGTAATCATGTAGAGCCCGAGCGCGCGGAAGGACTCGAGCCCGGAGGAGCCCACCAGGGTGGTGATGAGACCAAAAACCCCGATGGGGGCAAAACGGATGATCCCCCCGGTCAGGCGCATCATGGCCTGAAAGGCCGCGCCAAAGAACTGCTGCAGTGTCTCTCGCGGCCGGTCGGGAAGACCGGCGACCGCCATGCCGAGCAGGATGCTGAAGAAGATCACGGCCAGCATGTGGGACTCCGCGGCGGCCGCCACCACGTTCTCCGGCACGATGTCCAGGAGCAGCTCTTTTGGCGAGCTTGGGGTGGCGAGCTCGGGGATGCTCTTGCTTTGGGCACCCACGATATTGGCACCGACACCGGGCCTTATGAGGTTGACGGCGAAAAGCCCGGCGAAAATGGCCAGGGCGCTCGACAGGACGTAGTAGCCGAGTGTCTTGCTGAACAAACGGCCCAGATCGCGACCACCGCCGACCGACGCCACCCCCGAGACGATCGAGGTGAGAATCAGCGGCACAATGATCATCTTGAGCAGCTTGATGAAAAGCGTGCCCAGCCAGTCGACCTTCGGTACGACATCGGCACCACCGACCAGGCCGACCACGGTCCCCAGAACCATGGCACAGAGAATCTGCCAGTGAAGCCGGCGATACCAGGGAAGCGTTTCCTGTGGCATTGCTGGCGACGTTAAGGCATTCGCCTCGAGACTTCAACCACGGGTCGATGGGGGTCGACTCCAGCTCACACGTTCGACCTGGTGAGGGTCTTCGAGGTTGTCGAGCAACTCACCGACAGTCACCCCATCGGGGGGTACCCGGAGATGGGGAGCGATGTCGGCGAGAGGGGCGAGATAGAAACGTCGCTCCCGCAGGCGGGGGTGGGGAATACAAAGCTCGGGTGTTTGGAGAACGTGTTCGCCGTAGATCAACAAATCGATGTCGAGGGGTCTGGGGCCGAAGCGAGGACCACGTCGGCGGCCTGCTTCCCGCTCCAGGGCCTTGGTCAGAGCCAGCAGCTCATCGGCGGCCAGCCGTGTGCGGCCAGTCAGGGCGGTGTTGAGATAGGGATCCTGGGTGGAGAACGATACCGGCTGACTGCGGTAGGGAGGGGCGACGACGAGAGATTCAAGCGACCGTTCCAACTCCCGAATCGCGCTTCTCAGATTGTCCTCGAGGTTGCCCACATTGCTGCCCAGGCCGAGGGCCACTGTGACCTGCGGCTGTGGGCCGGGCCGCTCGGTCCGGTCAGTCTTTGTCGTCGGAGACCTTGTCGTCGGGCTCGTCTCCATCTTTTGCGTCATCTTTTTTCTTGCTCGACGCAGCTTTCTTGGTCTTGGCGGCCGCCTTCTTTCTTGCTTTCGCCTTTGGTTTGGCAGGAGCTTCTGCCGCGCTCAACTCCGCCTGATTGGCCCCGCACTTCGGGCAGACGATCTCCGACTTGCCAAGATCGTAGAACTTGACCCCGCAGCTCAAGCACTCGTGTTTCTTCCCCAGGTCTGCCATGTTTTCGGCGCCTCCTTCGGACCGAGAATCAGAGAGTGCGCGACGGTAGCACTGCATTCTGAAGAGTGTCAACCGTCGGACTGCTACAGGTTGCGCAAAAACGGCAAGACGGGTAGCATAGAAGCCCGAGTTCAGGGTTGGCTCGAGCCCTTGGGGGGGGTGGAGCTGTTTCCAGGCTCCTGCTGAATCTACCGAAACAGTCTAGTGATGCGCAGTCTTCCAAAATTCCTGGCAATAGGCATCTTTGTGGCCGCGAGTCTCGAGAGCGCCGTGGTCGCTGACTCGTTGCCCAATCCCCGTGAAGAGGGTTTGGGCCCGACTCAGAGGCTCGAGACCCTGCTCGAGCGAGTGCGCATCGAACAGGAACAGATCGAGACCCTGGAAGCGGAATTCGTCCAGTTCAAAGAGAGCTCGATGCTGGTAGAGCCGGTCGAAGCGAATGGCGTTTTTTCCTACGCCGCGCCCGATCAGGTTCGTTGGGAGTACGTGCAGCCCAACCCCATCTCGTTGCTGATTCAAGGCGATGAGATGACCACCTGGTACAGGGATCTCGATCAGGCGGAAAAGGTCCAGGTAGGGCGCCAGTCGCAAAAGGTCCTGGAGTATCTGGGCGCCGGCAGCACCATGGATGACCTCCTCGAGTACTTCACGGTGACCCTGACATTGCCCAGGGATACCACCCAACCGTACATGCTGGAGCTGAATCCCCGTTTTGCTCGGGTCGCCAAGAGATTGCAGGGGATGGCACTCTGGATCGACGCCGAGCGGTATCTGCCGGTGCGGCTGCGCTATGTCGAGGCGGACGGGGATGTCACCGATTACACTTTCCGCAACTTCCGGGTCAATCGGGGCTTGCCTGACAATCGGTTCGAGCTCGAGATCCCCAGCGGCGTGGATGTCAGGCTCATCGATTTGAATCACCGCGCCGGTCTGCGATAAGCCGCGTCCGAGTCCATTTTTACCAGTGAGATTCCAAGTTGTTGCCAGCGACGGGCAGGCTCGTCGTGGCCTGCTGACGCTTCCCCATGGTGAGGTGGAGACACCTGCTTTCATGCCCGTGGCGACGCTGGGCTCGGTGAAGGGTGTGACTCCGCAGGCACTGGAGAAGGCCGGTGCCGGAATACTGCTTTCGAATCTCTACCACCTGGCCCTTAGGCCCGGGATCGAGACCATCGAGGAGCTCGGTGGCTTGCATAACTTCGTGGGCTGGGCCGGGCCAATGCTGACGGATAGCGGCGGCTTTCAGGTCTTCAGTCTCGCCAAGCTCAACCAGGTGGACGCCGGTGGTGTGAGGTTCCGCAGCCACATCGACGGCTCAGAGCTCCATCTGACACCGGAGACGGTTGTCGACATGCAGCGGCGCCTGGGCGTCGACATAGCCATGGTGTTGGACGAATGTCCTCCCTGGCCCGTCAGCCGGGAAGCGGCGGCGGCGGCCCTCGAGCGCACAAACGGCTGGGCGCGGCGGGCCCGTGAGGCTTGGCCCGGTGGCCCAAGTGGGCTCTTTGGCATTCTCCAGGGTGGGGTCTTCCCCGATCTGAGGGAGCGCGCGGCCCGCGAGCTCTTGGAGCTCGACTTCGACGGCTATGCGGTGGGTGGTGTCAGTGTCGGTGAACCTTTTGATGAGCGGCGGGCCGTGGTCGAGCTGGCGACACCGCTGCTGCCGGCCACAAAGCCCCGGTATCTCATGGGGCTGGGTACGCCGCTGGACATCCTCCACGCCGTGCGGCAGGGGACAGACCTGTTCGATTGCGTACTGCCGTCACGCAATGCACGTCATGGTGTCGTCTTTACCCGCAACGGTCTTCTGCGTCTGAAGAACGCCCGCTATCGGCGAGACTCCAGCCCGCTCGATCCCGACTGCGGCTGTCCGGCCTGCACAAGAGTGGGAAGGGCCTTCCTCCACCACCTGGTGCGGACCGGAGAGCTCACCGGAGCTGTGCTGGCGACCCTCCACAACCTCCAGTTCTACCTTGACTTTATGGCCGATCTCAGAGAAGCTATCGCGTCCGGAAACCTGGCGGCTCTGGAGGAAGAACTCACCGCCGGGTATGCGGAAGAAGGGTCGTCCGAAGAAAACGCCGCGAAGTTCGAATCACCTGGTTCAGCTTCCCTGAATCGAAGGGATGTATAAAGAGCTGCTCTTGAGGGGTTGGCCTCGAGCGATGTCTTGCTGGAGGACTTGGCACGGAAGGTTGATGCAATGACTCACGTAATCTATCTCTTGGCCTTTGCAGAAGGCACATCGGCAGGCTCTCTGTTGCAGGGCATCGTGCCGATGCTGCTGATTTTCGCGATCTTCTACTTTCTTCTCATCGCGCCCATGCGCAAGCGGCAAAAGGCGCTGCAGAAGCTGGTCGACAGCATGAAGAAGGGCGACAAGGTCGTTACCAACGGCGGCCTCTACGGCACCGTGGCGGCGGTAGAGGACAAGGTGGTCGTCCTGAAGGTGGCGGACAACGTGAAGGTCCGCGTCGCCAAGTCGGCCATTGGCGGACTCGAGGGTGAGGAGCCCCAGGGAGGGAAGGGATGAGTCGTAGCCTGCTCTGGCGCGGCATTATCATCGTCGCGGTAGTCCTGCTGGCGGTGCTTGCGGCCTATCCCCTGGCGGAGAAGCTCAAGTTGGGTCTCGACCTCCGAGGTGGAATCCACCTCGTTCTGCAGGTCGAAGTCGAGGACGCCGCCCGGTCCGAGACCGCAAAGGACATGGACCGGCTGATCCAAGAGCTCCAGGCTGAGGGGATTCAGGCGAATGGCAGCCCCACCTCCAGCAGTACCTTCGAGGTCAACGGCGTGCCGGCGGGCCGCGATAGCACGATCGATGAGATTGTCGGCCAGTTCCTGCCGGGCTGGAACTGGAGTCACCGGGGCGAGACGCTGGTGTTCGAGATGGCTCCGGCCAACCTGAACGAGATCAAGAATTTAGCAGTAGTGCAGGCGCTCGAGACCATCCGCAACCGAATCGACGAGTTTGGTGTCGCCGAGCCGGTGATTCAACGCCAGGGTTTAGAAGGAACCCGGATCGTGGTCCAGTTGCCGGGTGTGGATGATCCGGAGCGGGTCAAGAAGCTGATCAAAAACACGGCTTTTCTGGAGTTCCGATTGGTCGAGTACCCGCTTGGCGGTGGTGGGGTACCCACCCGAGCAGAGATAGAGGCCCAGCATGGCGGCCAGTTGCCGGAGCATCTGGAGATCCTCACCGGCACCTCTCGCGACCGCCAGGGGGTGGCGGTCGGGCAGCAGTTCTACCTGGTGGAAAAGCGGCCGGTCATCACCGGTCGTGACCTCAAGAATGCTCGACCGGGTCTGGGTGAGTTCAATCAGCCGGTGGTCAACTTCTATCTCACCTTCGAAGGCGGCAAGCTGTTTGCAGAAGCCACCGCCGCCAACGTCGGCCGGGGTCTGGCCATCGTCCTCGACGGCAAGGTGGCCTCGGCTCCCAATATTCGCAGCCGCATCGGCGACTCGGGCATCATCGAGGGTTCCTTTACCCGTCAGGAGGTCGAAGACCTGTCGACCGTCCTGCGCTCCGGTGCCCTGCCCGCCGGTATCACCTATCTCGAGGAGAGGACGGTGGGACCCGCCCTGGGTCAGGACTCGATCGAAGCGGGTCTCAAGGCTGGTTTGATCGGCCTGGCGCTGGTGGTCGTGATCATGCTCGTGGTCTACAAGGGGACCGGCATCAACGCCGTCGTTGCCCTGATCCTCGATATCGTCATCCTTTTCGGGGCCCTGGCCTATTTCAGGGCCACCCTGACACTTCCCGGCATCGCGGGCATCGTCCTCACCATCGGTATGGCCGTCGATGCCAACGTGCTGATTTTCGAGCGCATCCGTGAAGAGCTGCGTCACGGCAGAACAGTCAAGTCGGCTATCGACGCCGGCTTTGGCAAGGCGCTCTCATCGGTGATGGATGCCAACATCACGACCCTCATCGCGGCACTGTTTCTGTTCCAATTCGGCACCGGGCCGATTCGAGGCTTTGCGGTGACTCTGTCCATCGGTATCTTGGCGTCGCTGTTTACGGCCATCTTCGTGAGCCGCTGGATCTTCGATCTGGTGCTGGCGGGGCGTAAGCGGGTGGACAGGCTGTCGATCTAATCTGGTCAAGGAGTGAGTGATGGAGTTTTTCCGCGACACCAAGATCGACTTCATGAAGTACCGGAAGTACTTCGTCATGCTGTCGCTGGCGTTGCTAGCGGTAGGCGTGCTGGCGGTCTTCTTCCACGGCAAGCTCAACCTCGGTATCGACTTCGCTGGTGGAACGCAACTGACGCTGAAGTTTCGTGACCAGCCCGAGGTCGACGAGTTGAGAGAAGTCGTTGCCGATGCCGGGATCGGAGATGCCCAGATCCAGCGCTTCGGCGAAGAAAGTGCCAACGAAGTCATCATCAAGACCCCGACTCTGGAGGGGCAGGAGGAGGGCAGCCGCAACCTGGTGGTCGAGGCCCTGAGTGCCCGGTATGAGAGCGCTAGGACCGGTGGTTTCGACCTCAATCAGCGCGGCAGCGACGCCCTCGCCGATCGGTTGTACGAGCTGGATCCGGACGAGCTGCGGGCGACCGACCAGGGTATCGCCGGCGACCATTACGCCGAGGTCGCAGGCAAGATCCTGGAGCGCCGCCGGGAAGAGGGTCTCATTGTTTCTTGGGACGAGATCACCGGTATCCCCGAGGTCAGCACCGTGGTCGCAACCGCTCTCCTGAAAAACGCCTATCTTGGTGAGTTTGCCGTGCTGGGTGCCGAAAACGTCGGCCCACAGATCGGCGCCGAGCTCCGGCGGAAGGGCATTCTGGCCGTTTTGGCGTCGCTGGTCGGCATGCTGGCCTACATCTGGTTTCGCTTCGAGCTGCGTTATGG
>JBAUDS010000195.1:0-4052 GCA_049678185.1 Thermoanaerobaculia bacterium | reverse complement strand
CCGAGATCGTGGACGAGTGCCCACCCAGCATCGACTTCGAGACCGATGCTTCCGGGCTGGTGCGGCTCGTACCGGGAGAGATCATCGACGATACCAACCAGCCGTGGGCGAGCGAGGGGATCTGGCTCTCCACCGGCGACCCCGTCAACCACCCGTTGATGATCTTCGACACCAGCGCCCCCACCGGAGGCGATGTCGATCTCGGTACTCCGAACGAGCGCTTTACCATTCCACCGGACTTCATCATTCCTGGTCCGGGTAGAGGTAACGGGGGCAAGTCCAACCAGCTCCCGCGTGGCCAGGTCCTCATCATCTCGGAGGACGCCGACCCCAGTGATCCTGACGACGTGGACGCTCCTGGTCTGATGCGGTTCGACTTCGACCCGCCGGTGGAGCTCACCGAAATCAGGCTCCTCGACATCGAGAGGGGCGAATCGGGTGGCACCGCCACGGCGTACGACGATGTCGGCAATGTGATCCTCACCCGACCGCTGTTCGTCCTGGGTGACAACAGCTTCGAGGTGGTCCAATTCCTGCGCAAGGATGTGAGCAGGTTGGACATCGAGCTCGAGGGTAGCGCCGCTCTCACCGCGGTGATCTTCTGTGAGGACATCTGCATACTGCCACCCGAGCCCCCGGAGCAAAAAGTGAGAAAGTGAGGTCCTCGACCCGGCATAAATAAACGGCCCGGGCTCTCGAGGAGCCCGGGCCGTTTTCTTTCTCGATAGTGGACTAACGATTTGTCCGCTACTTGATCTTCTGGACGGCTTGCTCCCGCACCAGGGCATAACCCACGGCGTTGAAGTTGTAGTCAGCCACCTCCTTGAGGAGCTCCTGTGCCTTCTCGTCCTCACCGGCCCCTTTGTAGGCGAGAGCCAAGTGATATTTGGCGTAGACATCAGAGGGATCGGTCTGCAAATAGTGCTCAACGGCCCCCTCGTAGTCGTCCTGGAGAAGAGCTGCCAAAGCCATCACTTCGTGGGCGGATTCATTCTTGCGCGGGTTGGCGTTGGGCTCGACAATCGCCATGTACTCTTCCGCCTTGGCAACAGCGTTGCCAAACTCGCCCTTGCGCGCGGCCAGCATCCCATCGAAATAGGCCACCGCGGCCTCCTGGTTCCTTCGAAACTCCTCGGTACCGACCTCTTCCGCCTGTTCCATCGCGAGGGTGCGACGCCGCTCGAGCGCCGATTCCGCCACATCAAACATGCCGGTGTGGGCGGCGATAGCGGCTACGTCGCCGAGAGCATTGATCTTGACCGATCTCGGAGCGGGAATATCCATCTGGTCGACGGTGGCCGCCAAGTCGTTCAGCTCCGCGACGGCCGCCTCCGGGTTACCCTCGTAGATCGACACATAAGCTCGCCAGGTACCAAAGCCCGCCCGGGTGTCGGGATCGGACAGGTCCATGGCCGCATCGTAGTCGGCCCGCGCCTCTTCCCAATTGCCGAGGAAGGAGTTGACATGTCCGCGCTGCTGGAGGGGTGAGCCGTTGGTCGGATCGAGCTCGGCAGCGCGAGTGTAGGAATCACGAGCCTCTGCCAGGTTGCCCTGAGCCCTGTAGACATCGCCCAACAGATCGTAGGAGTTTTGCTCGTCGGGAGCCAACTCGACGACCTTGCGCATGTATTCCTCGGCCTTGGTGAAATCCCTCGGCTCGTTGAAAACATACGAGTTGCCAAGCTGGGCGTAGGCGGGGACAAACTCCGGTGCCAGCTCAATGGCCTTCATTGCCGTGGCGCGCTGATCCTCGTAGCGCCCAAGGTTGGCCTGTGCAAAAGCCAGAGTCAACCTGGCCCGTGGACTGTCCGGCAGCATCTCGACCAGCTGCTCACTCAGCTCGAGCTGCCCCTCCAAGTCGTTCTCGAAGCCCTTCTGCAAGCTCACGATCAAGAGCTTCTCAGCATCCGATGCCCCCTCGGCCAGCTCGTTGGCTTTCTGGAGGTTATTGGTAAATCCCTCGAGCGAGGGCGCGTTGATCGCCATGCCCCAGTGGGCGAGGGCAAAGTCCGGATCTGCTTCGACCGCGAGCTGGAAATGCTCACGAGCATCTTCGCCCCTCCCCATGTCTGAAGCCGCAAGACCGTCTAGAAAATGCTCTCTCGCCACATCCGAAGACGTCGTCATCGGCACCACCATTACCACTTCGGTGGCTTCCGCAGCCATCTCGGGGGCTGCTTCCTGTTCAGCCGCCGGTTGCTGCCCGCATGCTGCCAGCGCCACAACGACGACCGAAGCCATCAACACCGGAAATAGGTTCTTCATCAAGTTCTCCCTTTGAAAAGTCGGTGGTCGCTCGTCGGCCACCGTGGGTCAGGATGTTTGGCGGCCTTTGGAGGCAACAAGCCCAAAACGCTTCTACCGCGAGATCGTCCGACTCGAATCCGGACAGCCGCGGGCAATCTGGGGCCAAACTGTTTCCTGAATGAGTCCCATGCTACGCCACGCAGCCCGCCAGGTCAACCAGGCCGGCAGCGAGGAGAGCTCGTCTTGTGAAGGGTGTCATTGCCTTCTGCTGACGAACTATCTCAGCATAGGGCGTGGAGGGAACTCACAGTGAAAACCCCTAAAGTCGCAATCATTGTGCTCGCCATCCTGGCCGGATTTCTCTTCTGGCTGGCCAGAAACCCGGCAGCAATGCTCTCCATCACCGGCCGGGGTGGGGACGTCTCCAACGTCTCGGAGAACATAGACGTCGCTCTCGAGGAGACCCGCTACCGGGCTGCCAGCGGCGATCTCGAGTCGCAGTACGATCTCGCAGCGCAGCTCGTGATGCTGGACATGACGGGGACTTCACCCGGCTTCAAGGAAGCGGAGATCTGGTTCAGAAAGGCAGCCGCTCAAGGGCATCTACAGGCCCAGGCCTTTCTCTGCAACGTGTACTACCGAGGTGTGGCGGTTCCAAGGGTTCCCACGGAGACTTTCCGTTGGTGCCAGGGAGCCGCCGAGGCCGGCAACCGACTGTCGCAGTTCTGGCTTGGCTCGATATACGAGTCGGGTGAGGGCATACCACAGGACTATGCCAGGGCCCGCTTCTGGTACACGCTGGCGGCGAGCGGATTCGATGACAACCCGGCCGGCAAGGGCTTACGGGAGCGTCTCGACCATGTCGAGTCCATCATGACCGAGGAGCAGATCGCCGAATCCGAATCGATGCTCCAGGCGTGGACCTCCGGCTCGGAAGATCTAGCCGAAGTTCTCCAGTAGCTCGACTGCAGCGGAGCCGGCTTTCCCGGTGCTTCGCTGTTCAGCGAGGTGTCACCCTACTCCAGAGTGCGGCGTCGCCGCTCTCGAAGCCATCCCAGAAGACGATTCTCCCCGCCGCCCAGAGAAGGCCGCCCAGCAGGTGCTGCTGGAAGCCGGGGTCGTCGTAAGTCTCGACGCCATGACCCATGTTGGTGTACCAGGATCGACCGGCCGCGATCCCGTGGTACCAGGCGATCGGATGATCCCCCATGGCATCGACGCCCGGCTCGTAGGTCGTCTCGTCGATCGCGATGAGGACCGATACGCTGTCGCGGGGATTGTGCTGGAAGTTGTACCACTCGTCCGTCATTGAGAACCGGAGAGGGAAGTGGCGCGATGACGGGTGTCCCCGATCCTCGACATCCAGGGACGCCTCCTGAACCTCCGGATGAGACTTGAACCAGGCATCGCCGCCCAGCAGCTTGCCAAACCAGGGCCACCCATACTCGGTGTCCGCAGCGGAGTGCACTCCCACAAAGCCGCCTCCCGACTCTATGTAGCGCTTGAACGCCGACTCTTGGCCTGAAGTGAGCACATCGAGGGTGGTGTTCAGCCAGACGACCGCGGCGTATTGACCGAGGGTCTGATCCGAAAACTGCCCGGCATCCTCCGTGCTGTCGACGGCGAACCCATTCTCCGCACCCAGCTGCCGGACCAGATCGATTCCCGCCGGAATGGATTCGTGGCGAAACCCTACCGTCTTGCTGAACACCAGAACCCGGGAACCCTCCTCGGCCAGGATCGGCTCGCCGACAGCGAGCAGACCGATCAAAAGAGGTCCGAGTTGACGGTGCACGGGACTATTG
>JBAUDS010000194.1:0-63225 GCA_049678185.1 Thermoanaerobaculia bacterium | reverse complement strand
GTTGGGAGTCATCCCGGAGTACCGCGGCAAGGGTATCGACGCCATGCTCTACCACTGGCTCTGGACTCGGTCCGTCGCCGACGGCATGCCCTGGGCGGAGGCCAGTTGGATCCTCGAGGACAACCCGGCAATGATCCAGGGCATGAAGAAGATGGGGTTCGAAAAGTACAAAACCTACAGGGTGTATGACAGGGGGCTGTGATGAAGGAAGCGGCTTAGAATAGCGCCTCCACCATCGCGCTCATATCTTCCGGAGGGCTTCCGTTGAGACTCACTCATCAGCTGACTTTATGTTTTCTCCTACTCTTCCTCGTCTCGCCGCTGGCGGCTTCGGCTGAGGTCGAGGAGGATCTGGCCGCCGCTCGGATCCTGTTCGAGGCCAACCTCGATGCCATCCGCCAGCGAGATCGGGAGGCCTATCTCGCCTGCTATCTGGAATCGGAAGGTCTGGTGCGCAACGGGCCCACGGGTATCGAGCTGGGTTATGAAGGCTTGGCCGCGGCGGCGGGCAACGGGTGGCCGGATCTCTTCGAAGCCCAGGATCTCCGATTGACACCGATCCGACCAGGTCTGGTCTATGGCAGCTATCGCTACCGTGTCCGCTACGGCGACCGGGAAGCGGCCGGCCTCTCCGAGCGACTTTTTCTGGAGACCGAGGACGGCTGGCGCATTGCCGTCACCACCGCCTTCCCCGCCCCACCCGGGACACCACCGCCGCCGCGAGCCCTTGTGGGCGCCACGCTGATCGACGGTACCGGCGCCGAGCCGGTGACCGAGGCTGTTGTGGTCATGCGCGATGGGAAGATCGATTGCGCGGGGCCCGCCGATCAGTGCCCGGTGCCGACGGGTGTCGAAATGGTGGACCTCCGGGGCTATTGGATCACCCCGGGCATCGTGGACGCCCACGTCCACTTCTCGCAGACCGGGTGGGCCGACGGCCGGCCCGACAGCCTGGATGTCAGGGACCGGTACCCGTACGAGGCGGTGCAAGCCGGCCTGCGCACGCATCCCGAGCGCTACTACCGGTCCTACCTCTGCTCCGGGGTCACCGCCGTCTTCGATGTGGGCGGCTACCCGTGGACCTGGGGCCTCTCCGATAGCGTCGAGACCCAGACCGAAGCGCCTCACGTAGCAGCTTCCGGTCCGCTGCTTTCGACCCTCGACTTCTGGTTGAACCTCCCCGGCGAGGCGCAGTTCATCTACCTTGCCGACGAGGAGGCGGCGCGTGAGGGAGTCGCCTATTTGGCAGCCCAGGGCGCCGATGCGGTCAAGGTCTGGTTTATCGCCGTCGACATCGACCAGCGCGAGCAGATGGATGCCGCCGTGATGGCAGCAGGAGAGGAAGCCCGCAATCTAGGTCTGCCGCTCATCGTCCACGCCACGGGGCAACGTGAGGCCAAAGTAGCTCTGAAGGCCGGTGCCCATTTATTGGTCCACAGCGTCTGGGATGAGCCGGTCGACCAGGAGCTCATCGATCTGGCGCTCGCCAACGGCACCGTCTACTGCCCCACCCTGACGGTCGGCAGCGGCTATGTCCGGATGTTCGAGGCGGCAGTCACCGGAGTCGCACCGGTCGTCGACGATCCCCTCGGATGTGTCGACAAAGAGACACTCGAAAAGGTGGCGGAGACCGCAGATCTGGGCTCCATCGCCGAGACCGAAGGGATGACCGTCACCTCGGTATCTGCCGGTGCGACCAGAACCGCACAACGAGACAGAATCGCCGCCCAGAACCTCGCCCGTCTACACCAGGCCGGGGTCACCATCGCCATGGGCACCGACGCCGGCAACCCGCTGACCCTCCACGGCCCCTCGGTCTACGCCGAGATGGAAGCCATGCAAGCCGCCGGTCTAACCCCGACGGAAGTGCTGGTAACGGCAACCCAGGGGGGAGCCACGGCCATGGGAAGACAAGACGACCTGGGCACCATCGAAGCAGGAAAGATCGCGGACCTGGTCCTCCTGGAAGCCGATCCCACCACCGACATCGCAAACATGCGGCAGCTACGTTATGTGGTCCGGGCAGGGGTACTGCGCTCAGTCGACGAGCTCCGAGCAGCGAAATGAAGCGGCCGCCGTCAAGCCGCGGGTTTAGAGAGCGGTTCGAATGAGGACCGCGCGGGGAATCTTCCAACCCACGCGCTCACCATCGAAAAAGACATTGCCGTCGAGGTCGGCCTCGAACTCGACGCTGTCGTCCGATTCCCAGTCGTCGGGCGAGCGAAGGGCGTAGCCGGCCTCCGTTCCACACACCAGGAAGCGACGCCCGTCGGGTGCCTTCCAACCCACCGCCTGAGTCTCACGGTCGAAGTGGTCGCGGTATCTCGGTACGGTGCCCATTACCACCTCCTTGTCGTGTGAGCCCGAAGCTCGTGTGTAGACTGTTTTCGTCCCTGACTCCAGGATACTCCTCCGTCCCTTCCTGTCAACACCCCAACGGGTGAGCTGTGCTAGGTGCCAAATCCGCCAAAGACGAAGATCAACTGCGCCAGCCCGGCCAGAAACCCCAGAACGGCGCCGGTGAGGATCAGCTTCCATTCGTCTTCCTGAAAACAGGGCCGCAGCAGGCTCTGGAACTCCTCCGACGGGAGGGCCTCCATGCGCTCGCGCAGCAGCTCCTCCAGGATCTCCGCCCGCTCCTCGTTGAAGGTCCAGTGGTTGAACGGCTCCGCCGAGACTTCGACCGCTTTATCCCCCACCGACTCTCTGATTTCGTCGAGTCCCTCCTCTCCGACCGCCATCTGAGCCGCAGGTCGGAAAGCCCCCAGGGCATCGACGGCCTCGTCTACGAGCGGGCGGATGTGCCGGCGTATCACCTCGCGGGTGCTCTCCGTCCTGGGTCCGGTAAGCATGGCGCGGATGATCTGGCGGACAGTGACGATCTCGCGGGTCACCAGCCGGCACCAGACCGCCGCCACTTCTCTCTGCCGCTTGAGAAACAGCCCCTGCACCGTCCACGGTCCAATCTTTGTGGGGTTGAGCGGCCGGAAGATGAGATTGATAGCGATCCAGTTGGTTACAAAACCGACGATGAGGCCAAAGACCGGCAGCACCCACCACTCCTTGTAGAAGACCCACACCGCAAGCTGGATCAGCCCAAAAAGGAACCCGAAGTAGAGACCCGAGCGGATGATGAACTTGAACTCCGTCTCACCCGACTCCAAGAAAAGACGGTTGAGCAGCGCCTTGTCACCCTCGAGCTCGGTCACCAGCATGTGCTTGAAATCGACCAGCTCCTCGACGTCGTCACCGATCTCCTCCATCAAGGCTTCGACCCTTTCGGGTATCTCGGCCCGCACACGGGCATGGACGCGGTCTCTGACCCGCGCCGGCACCGTCCGCCACAGCGCACTCTTGCCGCGCCAGAACATGATCTCGTCGGTGTAGCTCTCGAGCCGCCGGTCGACGACCCTGGAGATGTGAGCCGCCATCGCACCGGGATCCATGTGACGGAAGATCTCACCCAGCGTCCCCAGGCGAAACATGGTCGACTCGGCGAAGATCGCCGCCATCTTGCCCGCCTTGGAGGGAATGATCCCCTGCCAACCCAGAAAGGGCCGGATTCCCCGATACTCGAGCGGCAGAAAGGTCAGCTTGACCGCTACCCAGTTGGTCGCCCAACCGACCACGGCCGCCACAAAAGGAATGCTGAGGTGTTTCCAGAAATCGGCACTGCGCAGAAGATCGCTAGCCTGCATTATTCGACATCGCGCGCTAACTGGAGCATCTCGTCGAACTCCTGGTGGAAACCCTCGACGATCTTCTCCGGGTCCGCCACCAGACCGGTGTCGGTGGCAATTCCCAGACGCACCTCGCCGGCATAGCTGGCAAACGCGATCCCCATCCCCATGCGGCCCGACTGCGGTACCCAGAACATAAAGCTCCGGATCGGTTTCCCGGCCATATAGAGGACCTCGGTCGGACCGGGCACGTTGGTCATCACCGCGGTGCCCTTGGCGCCAAAGATGCGGACAACGAGATTCTGCGCCTGCCGTGGCAGCCTACCGATCACCCCGAGAATCTGTAGCGCCACATAGGGCTCGAAGGATTTCTTGAGCGGCGTCATCCGCCGCCGGAGCTCGGCGAATCTCTCGACAGGATCCCCCAGACCCACCGGCAGCGAGAGAAAAGCCAGGCCAAATTGATTGCCGAGAGTGGCCATCTCCTCGAGCGGCCGCAGACTGACCGGCACCACCGCCCGCACGTTGAGCCCCTTCGCCAGCGCCCCTTTGCCCTCGAGGTAACGTCGCAAACCGCCGGTCACGGCACTGGTGAGAACATCGTTGACCGTTCCGCCGAAGTGCCGGCACACCAGCTGAACCTCTTCGAGTGGGAGGCCGTCGGACCAGGCCGCCCGTTTCTCGACGCCCAAGGGTCCCTTGAACAGCGTCTTCGGGTCCGGCAGGCGTGCCGCCAGCCGGCCAAAGGCCGGTACCGAGGCGCCGCCTTTCTTCCACTTGCTCAACGCTCTCAAAGTCTCGGCGGGCCCCGTGAGCAGCTTGACCGCTGTCGGCATGACCCGCTCGAGGTGTCCGCGAGCAGCATCGGCAGCCAGTGGGCCGGCGCTGAATAGCTGCCGTAGCGGATTCTCCTCCCACTCCTCCTCGTCGCCCGGGCCGGTGCCGACCGTGGGTCGGCCGGATTTCAGATCGGTCAAGGAGAGCAGGACCAACATCATGGCGATGCCGTCGCCGATACAGTGGTGGAGACGCCAGAGCAGAGCGGTTCCCCCCCTGTAGTTGTCCACCTGATGCAGGTTCCACAGGGGTCTCGTGGCGTCCAGGGGCACGCTCATGAGACTGCTCACCAGCTCCTGCAGCTCGCGGTCGCCGCCGGGCTCGGGCAGGCTCACGTGGTCCAGATGAGCAGCTAGATCGAAGGCGGGGTCGAGCTCCCAATAGTGTCTGCCGAATCTCCCCTTGGTGACGACCCGCTGGCGGAATCTGGGGATGTTGAGCAGCCGGGTCTCGAGGTTTGCCTTGATCTCCTCGTGGTCCACCGGCTCCTCCAACATCATCACCCCATTGATCATCATCAGGTTGGTCGGATGGTCCATCCTGAGCCAGGCGCGATCCACCCCGGTCAGGGGCTCGGTGGTCTTCAAGGGCTCCGGCATGACAGACTTTCAAAACTTCAAGAGTCGAGCGGACTCTACCGCCAAGTTTACATCCCGAGGAGAATGACAATGAGGAAGATCACCCTGCTAGCAGCCGCCGCACTCATGCTGGTAGCACTCCGGCCATTGACAGCCCAACAGCAGGGCTTTGGTAGGACCCGTGATGGTCGTGGTCCCGACGGCGAGCGCCCGGGTGCGGCGCGGCTGGAAACCCTCGCCAAGGAGCTCGACCTGAGCGAGGAGCAGTCTGCCAAGTGGCAGGCAACCATCGACGGGCATTTCCAATCTCGCGAAGCCAAGCACAAGCAGATGGCCGACCTCCGGAAGGAGTTCAACGAGTTGGCCGAGACCGAGGAACCCAACCTCGAACGCCTCGGCGAGATCGCCCTGATTCTCCACCGCGAGGTGCGAGATACACGCCCGGATAGGCAGAAGCTGGTCAACGAGCTCAAAGTGATTCTCACCCCCGAGCAGGTGGAGCGCTTCGACTCTCTTGTCGCCTCGCGCCAGTTTGCGGGACCAAGAGAGCGGCCGGTGCGCCGAGAGCAGCCCACCCGCGAGCCGGACCAGCAATAGGCGATCCACCCCCTACGGCGTGCTGTGTTACCCTACGCCGATGCCAGCAAAAATCGCCGACATCATCAAGGCGGCCCGCATCAGCGAGCTGCCGATGCGAAAGAACCTCGTGGTGGAGCCCACGACACCACTACAAGAGGTCTATCGCCTGATGGACGAGGGAGATTGGAGCGCCGTCGTCGTCTGCCGGGGAGACAAAGCTGTCGGCATCTTCTCCCAGCGCGACATTCTCTACCGGACGGCGCTCGAAGACCTCGAGCCGTCGACACCCATCGAGCAGCTCATGACTCCCGATCCGGTCACGCTGGGCATCGACGAGGGATTGGCCGCGGCGATCAAGATTATGGTCGACGGTGGCTACCGCCACATTCCCATCCTCGACAACAAGGGAAACACGGCGGGGGTTATCACCAGTCGCGAGATTCTCCGCCACATCGCCGACCATATGCCCGAAACAGTGCTCAATCTCCCACCGCGGCTCCACCAGGAGCTTCATCGACCCGACGGAGGCTAGGGTGCGCTGTCCCAACTGCGGTGACGACAACATCGAGGGTGTCGACTTCTGCGAGAACTGCGGCACCGATCTCGCGGGGCTCGACCTGCCCGAGGCTGGGACCGGCCTTCGCGGCAGGCTGCTGACCGATCACATCGCCGATCTGCCGATCGCCCGACCGATCGTCGTCTCACCCGATACCACGGTGGCCGCAGCGATCGAGAAGATGCGGAGCGAAGAGCACGGCTGTGTTCTGGTCCAAGAGGGTTCGAAGTTGGTCGGCATATTCACCGAGAAGGACGTGCTCACCAGGGTTCTGCGTCCGGCCATCGATCTCGAAGCCACCCCGGTCTCGGCCGTGATGACCCCCGATCCCGTCGTCGTGGCGCCGAACGATCCGCCGGCCTTTGCCATCCATAACCAGGTGGCCAGAGACCTCCGGCACATGCCCGTGGTCGAGGACTCCAAGATCGTCGGATTCCTGTCGGTGCGGCATATTCTCCGCTATATCCAAGAAGATATCCTCGGCAGCAGCTAGGCTCCCCTCCTCACCTGGCCGGCCTGAAAAAAGGCGAACAGGCTGACAAGATGTAGGTGTAGGATTACCATGAGAAGAGGAAGGTCGCTCGATGACCGACCCGGGATCCACACCCAGCCATCTGCAGACCATTGTCGCAGCCACCGATCTCTCGGAGACCGCCAAGGTCGGGGTCCGCTGGGCCACCGAGATTGCCCACGATCACGGCTCACGACTCCATCTGATTCACAGCATCAGCCTCAGCGGCTTGGCCATGGACTACGTCAGCGTCCAGGCCGATCTGCACGAAAAACTGCGGCAGGCGGCTGAAGAGAAGCTGGCCGAGCTCGCCGAGGAGGCCCGCGGGCGGATCGACGAGGTCGACTGGGCGGTCGAGGTCGGTGAGCCCTCCGGTGTCATCACCCGCACGGCCAACAAGCTGTGCGCGGACCTCGTGGTCGTCGGTACCCGCGGTCTCCGGGGCCTCGACCATCTGCTCCTGGGAAGTACCGCGGAGCGGGTTGTCCAGCGCGCCAACTGTCCGGTGCTGACGGTTCATCCGCAGGATGCCGACCGCGAGCGGCCGGTGCGGCGGATCCTGGTGGCGACCGATCTGTCCGACGAATCGAGACGGGCCGCCGAATGGAGCCTGTCGCTGCTTGCAGAAGTCCCGGAGGAGCCCGAGGTCTTTCTTCTTCATGCGTATCACGTGCCCTACGAGTTCGGCGTGGAGGGCGCCTATGGCTCGGCTGCCGCGGGCCTTCAACTCTGGAAGGGCGTCGATATCGACGTTCGCACCCGGCTGGACAAATTCGCCGAGCCGCTGCGCAGAAACGGGATCGAGGTCAACATCCTCGCCATTGAAGGATATCCGCCAGAAGTGATCGTCGATCAGGCGGAGTTCTTGAAGGTCGATCTGGTCGCCATGGGGACTCATGGGCGCACGGGCCTCAGTCATGTGCTGCTGGGGAGCACGGCGGAGCGGGTGGTGCAGAAGGCCGCCTGTCCGGTGCTCACCGTGCGTCGCGAGCCCCCTTGTTAGCCGCGTCTCGGATATCGAATCACCACACTGGAGGAGATGATGCCGATCAAAACGCTGCGCGAGTTTCTGGATCAGAACAAGATCAAGTACATCGCGGTCGCCCATTCCCCCGCCTATACGGCTCAGGAGATCGCCGCCTCGGCGCACATCCCCGGTCGGGAAGTGGCCAAGACCGTCATGGTCAAGGTTGACGGCAAGATGTCGATGGCGGTGCTCCCGGCCTCGTTCCAGGTCGACCTGGCGCGTCTGGCCGAGGTGGCGGGAGCGGCCAAGGTGGAGCTGGCCACCGAGGAGGAGTTCAAGGGCCTCTTCCCCGAGTGTGAGCCCGGCGCCATGCCGCCCTTTGGCAATCTCTACGACATGGACGTCTACGCCACCGAGAGTCTCGCCGAAGACGCGGAGATCGCCTTCAACGCCGGCTCCCACACCGAATTGCTCAAGCTCTCCTACGCGGACTTCGAGCAATTGGTCAAGCCGACCGTGGCCCGCTTCTCGACCCGGTCCACGGACTGAAGGGCCGGCAGTCCCGCGGCCGCATAGAATAGGCCCCGTTCTATGGCGGCCCAGACGGCAGATCCGATCCAGGAGTTCCTGGGAATCTTCGAGCGCGCCAAGGAGCGTGAGGTCGCGGATCCGACCAGGGTGGCTCTGGCCACGGTCGACTCCTCCGCCCATCCCACGGTCCGCGTCGTGCTCCTCAAGCAGGTCGACGACAGGGGCTTCGTCTTCTACACCAACCTCGGCAGTCGCAAGGCGCGACACCTGGACGAGAACCCCAACGCCGCCCTCTGTTTCTACTGGCCCTCCATCGACGAACAGATCCGGGTCGAGGGTGTGGTCGAGCGCGTCACCGACGAGGAGGCCGACGCCTACTTTGCGAGCAGGGATCGGGGCAGCAAGGTGGGCGCTTGGGCCTCACGCCAGAGCCGGCCGCTGGACTCACGCCGCACCCTGATCGGTCGCTACCTCAAATACCAGGCGAAGTTCGCGGCGCGACAGGTGCCCAGACCGGACTTCTGGGGCGGCTACCGGCTGCGACCCGAGCGCATAGAGTTCTGGCACAACCAGGCACACCGTCTCCACGACCGCCTGCTCTACGTCCGTGAGAGCGACGGCTGGAAGGTCGAGCGGCTCTATCCTTAGCTAAGACGGCGAGCGGTAAACACCTCGAACAGGCGCACCGCCCGCTCGGCGGTGCGGAAGGTCGGAATACCGGCGCCGCGCAGCTGATCGGTCATTGGGTCGTAGGGCCGGCCGGCATCCACCACGGCCACCCACGGCTTGTCGTACTCCCAGAACAGACGGGCCAGCCGCCCGGCGACCGATTCAGGGCTGGTGACGTCTTCCGGGTGGGCACGGCTGGGGGCCAGGGTATCCAGCTCGCCGGTCAGCGGCACGCAGCCGATGATCGCCGCATCGACACCTTCATCCTCGATCACGGCCCGCACCGCCGCCTCGAAGGCCGCGTCCCCCATCATCGGCGTCACATCGAGGGGATTGCGCGGGTCGACCACCCGGTCGATGCCACTGCTGCTGAAGATCGTCTGCAGCCTGCTCAGGGTCGCGGCAGAAAAGGAAGCGGGCTCGAACCACTCCAGGCTGTCGGAGATGGCCACGCACTCGAACCCGGCGTTGGACAGCATCGCCACCCTCCAACCGGCAACCCTCTTGCCCCTCAGGGCCAGAAAGAGGCCGACCAGATCCTCGAAATCGGCCATGGTCTCGGCCACCACGACGCCGACACCCGCCGCCAGGGAGCGGGTTACCGCGTAGTCGCCGGCGATCGATGCGGTATGGCTCGCCGCCGCCGCCGCCCCGGCAGCCGTTCTACCCGCGCGGTAGAGGATGACAGTGCCACCCCGGCGACCAATCTCTCGAGCCGACTGCAGAAACTTCATCCCATCGAGGCATCGAAAGCCCTCGACATAGACCGCAAAGACCTCGAGCTCGGGATCGTCTCCGAGATAGGAGAGATAGTCGCCGATCGTCAGATCGAACTGGTTGCCCACCGAGATGGCGTAGCGGAAATCGAACTCCTGGAGCTTGCTTATCTTGGCCGCCAGAAAGGCGCCACTCTGCGAGATGAGGGCCGCCGGCTGTGACTCGTCGGCCGCTTTGGGCATCTTGTAGCTGGGCAGAAACAGGGTGTCGTACCGGCCCGGCCGCGAGCGGATGCCCAGACAGTTGCCGCCGTTGACGACCGGCCCCTGCCAATCCATGGTCCGGGCTCGGGAAAGCGCCGCCTGCATGCCCTCGATGATCTCTTGCGAGCCCGCCTTCTCCTCCAAGCCGCCCGGTATGACGATGACACTCTCGGCCTTGGCGAGCGCGATGGTGGTGGTGAGAATTTCGGGGACCCGATCGGCCGCCAGACTGAGAATCAGGAGATCGACCCTCTCGGGGAGGGATCGAATGTCGGCAAAGCAGCGACAGCCCTCGAGCGACTCGAGACCCGACTTGACGACATAGACCCGATCGGGGTCGAAGCCCGCCTGCAGGATGTTCTGCAAGATGACTCGTCCCGGGTTCATCCGCTGCGACACCCCCACCACGGCGATCGACTCCGGATGCAATAGCCGATCGATCTTCTGTGTCGGGCGCTCGAAGGCCGGCAGATGCGGCGCCGGTGCCCGCCGCGCCAGCACGTCCAGCGCCACCAGCGTCCCATCGTGGACGACCAGAGGGTTGATCTCGACTTCTTCCAACAGCTCCGGCAGCAGCACCTCCGCCGCCTCCACAAAGCGCGAGAAGAAGTCGCTCAATTTGCCGGCGTCGACAATGGGTGGGTAACCCCTCTGGGGTGTCGTCAACAGCGACCCCAAAGCCGAGGACATCAGCGGATCGGTGCCTTGCTCGGCCGCCGCCAACCGCGGTGAGACCACCACCGCTTGCCCCATCGTGGGAGACCTCTCCGCCAGCAGCTCGACGTGGACACCGCCCAGTCCCAGCGTCACCAGCGGACCGAAGTCGTCGCTCCAGCGCATGCTGACCAGGAGCTCGTTGCCGAGCGCCGGCACATAGGGCACGAATTGGTGGATGGTAAAACCCGCGAGACCACGGTCTGCCAGCGTCTCTTCCATGCTCCCCATGGCCGACCTCACGGCCGCCGGCTCGCGGGCGACGATGCGGATGGCCCCCTCTTCGCTCTTGTGGAGAATCTCCGGTGACACCGCTTTGACCACAACCTGGTCGCCCCTGAGCTCATCGAGGGCGCTCGTCGACACCTCCGGCCGGCCTTCGAGATACAGATAGGGAGGCACCGGCACCCCTATCATGCGGAGGACCTCCAAGCCCTCGGGCTCGAGCAGCACCTCGCGGCCGTCCTGACTGACCTTTTTGATGATCTGGGCTATCCTGGCGACATCCATCAGCAACCTCCCGCCCCTTCCGTGGCCGGGTGACGTAAGCGTCTAGTGTAGCCTGCTCATGACCCTGGCCATCGCCTACTTTGTCTCGCCGCACGGCTTTGGCCATGCGGCGCGCAGCGTCGCCGTCATGGAGGCCCTGAGAGCGCTCCGACCCGAGATTCGCTTCGAGATCTTCACCACCGTGCCGGCGTGGTTCTTCGAGGACTCCGGGGTGAGCCCGGTTACCCTCTACCCGGTTCTCACCGACATCGGTCTGGTACAGGCGAGCTCGCTCGATGAGGACCTCGCCGCCACGGTCCGCGCGCTCGACGAGTTTCTGCCCTATGCCCAGGATCGGGTGGCCGAGCTGGCGGCAACGGTGCGGGCCGCGGGCTGCCGACTATTGGTTACCGACATCTCACCGCTGGGACTGGCGGTGGCCGCTCAGGCCGGGATACCCGGGGTACTGGTGGAGAGCTTTACCTGGGATTGGGTCTACGAGAGATACCTGGAGAGCGAGCCGGGACTTGCCCCATTTCTACCTCTTCTCCGGCAGAGCTTCGACTCCGCCACGGTCAGGATTCAGACCGAGCCCTGCTGCCAACCTCTGGTTGACACCACCAGAGTTCGCCCCGTGAGCCGGCGGTTTCGTGCCAAACCGGGCGAGATCCGCAGCTGGCTCGACATCGCCCACGATCGGCCGCTGGCTCTACTGACGATGGGCGGGGTGGTCTGGGAGTATGAGTTCCTCGACCTCCTGGAGCAGCACCCGGAGATCGTCTTTGTCGTCCCCGGTGGAGCCGAGCGCTGGACCAAGCGCGACAACCTCGTCCTTCTCCCCCACCACACCCCCGTCTATCACCCCGACCTGGTCGCCGCCGCCGACGTGGTCATCGCCAAGCTCGGCTACAGCACCCTGGTCGAGGCCTACCGGGCGGGGGTGCCGCTGGCCTATGTCCGGCGACCCCGTTTGCCGGAGTCATCGGCCCTGGCAGACTTCGCCCAACGGCATTTCCCTTGCCTCGAGATCTCACCCGACGACTTTCGCGCCGCCACGTGGCTCGAGGAGCTCCCCCGGCTGCTCGCGGCCGACCGGCCACCGCCGGTGGAGACCAACGGCGCCAACGAGATCGCCGGTCACCTGGACACACTACTCGGGATCTAGATTCCTTCGCCGACGAGATCGACCTGGCGGTCGCGGCCATCGGCGGTGTGGCGGATGACGAGCTGCGCCCGTCTTACCCCGGGCGCCGAGGGGACAAAGCGGATGCCGAGGCTGCAGTTGGCTCCGGGGAGCAGATAGGGAACCGCATCACAGGTGGCCGGGACGATGTAGAAGTCGCCGGCTCCCGGTCCCTCGATGCTGAAGTCGCGGAAATTGACCCGACCGGTACCGGGATTGGAACAGGAGATGCTGGAGATCGAGCTTCTCTGCCCCACCGGCTGCTGACCGAAATAGAGGCTCTGCGGGGTCACTTCCAATCGCGGTATCGGTGGTGGCGTGCCGGCGCCGCCGAGAGGCACCTCCTTCGCACCCGACAGACCATCGTGATCGAGCAGCAACCGGGCCGAGCGGCGGCCTTCCTCCTGCGGCGCAAAACGGATCTTCAACTCGCACTGCTCGCCCGGATCCAGGCCATCGGTCAGCGAGCAGGTACCCCCGGAGACCGCGAATTCTCCCTGGTACTCACCGGCAACCTGGAGATCGCGCAGGGTCAGCGGGGCCGATCCCGGATTGCGCAACACCAGGTCGACTTCACGATAGGTGGTGCGCGCAACGCGGCCGAAATCCAGCAGCTCGCGATCGAAAGTCAGACGGGCGGCCAGCCCGTCTCCTGCCAAGGCGACGGTTGCCGGCCCCTCATGGGGCGCCGGACGAACGGCGAGCTCGGCCTGATGGCCGCCCTCCCGCTTGGGTTCGAACACCACCTCGACACGACAGGAAGCGCCGGGCTTGACCGTGGCACCGGCACACTCGTCTCGCCCCTTGGCAAAGCCACTATCATCGCCGCCGGAGATCGAGACCTCGGTGATCTCCGCCGACGCCGTCCCCTTGTTCTGAAGCTCTACGGTACGGGTCTCCCGGCCCGCTTCGGCCCGCGTCGCACCAAAGTCCGCCGTGGGCGCCACCCAAAACAGCCTGGGAGCCACACCGCTGCCGGCCAGACTCACCTGCAAGCTGCCCTCGACCGACGGGTGGGTGATCTCGAGGGCGGAGCCAAAGCTCCCCTCCGCGGCAGGTTTGAACGCCACCTTGACCACACACTCGGCCCCGGGAGCCAGCGTGCCGCCCGAACAGCTCTCGCTCGACACCGAGAAGCCCTGGCGCCCGTCGGCAATGCCGACCCGCAATCCCGAAATCGGTTCTTCCTGCCGGTTGACCAACTTCACCTCGCGCGCCGCCACCGGCTCACCCACCTTGCGCGCACCAAAATCGACCTCCTCCACGCTGAGCGCCAGCGCCGGACCGGTCCACTCCCCCAAACCCGACAACCGGACAGGGGGTGTCTCTTCCAGCGCATCGCTGTAGACGGCGAGCTCGGCAACCCGCTCGCCGGCGGCGCGCGGCAGAAAACCCACCTTCACCGTGCAGCTTTCACCGGGCGACAGAGTCTGCTTCCCGCATTTGTCGTCGTTGCGGCCAAAATCGGCAGCAGCGGGGCCCTCGATGGCCAGCCGCTCGACCTCCAGCGGCGCCGTACCGGTGTTGGAGACGGTCACGTTTACCGATTCACTCCACCTCCCCACCCCACGCGAACCAAAGTCGAGCTGTCGGGGCTCGACACCCGCCAACGGAGCGATCCCGGTGCCGGCAAGGGGCAGCAACGCCGGACTCTCGGCAAGCTCGCCGTGGAGCTCGAGGACCGCCTGCCGCGCCCCCATCTGGCCGGGTGTAAAGCCGACCGTCACCGGGCAGCTCCCCTCGGGCTCGACGATGACCCCCGAGCACTCCTCGGACACAATTGCAAATTCCTCGGCGGCCGCTCCGGTCACCACCACCAGGGTTACGATCATCGGCCGCTCACCGACATTGGTCACCACGACCTCGGCGGGATCTCCCGTGGTCGGCACCCGCTGCTCACCGGCATCGAGCGCCAGCGGCGTAAATGCGGCCCGCGGCGGCTTGGGCCAGAAGAGGAAGTAGGCAGCGACTCCCAGGAGCGCCAGCGACAGCAAGATCAACGGCCAGCGCCGCTTGCCCGAACGCCGGGTGGCGGCGCCATAGCCGGGCTTCGACGGTGGACGCCGCCCGCCGCCGCCCAGGGGCAGCTTCTGCTGATCGCCCGCGGCACCGGAGGTTCCCGAGCGCAGCGGCAGATCGACCATCGGGCCACGCGCCTTCTGGCGCCGGCCCTGACCGCCCGCAGTTAGGCGCTTGTCGCTGGGGGGTCGTCGATCGGCCATGGCTGGTAAGCGAGGGTTGGTTGGCTCAGCGCACGACGTGCCAGGAGGTCTGGCGGCCGGCGAGATAGTCGACTCCGGTGCCGTCGTAGGCGGCGCTCTGCTCGAGCTTGATCTGCACCAACTGGCCGTCCCATTCGGGCAGCATCACTTTGACGTTTCCTTCGATGGCGTAGGCGGTATCGGGGAAGAGGCGCCAGTCTCCCTTGACCGGTGTCGGTCCCTGATTGTCCCACATACCGATGGTGGGTCCGGGGGCGTGGCCAAAAAGACCGATCGGATGGGAGTAGATGCTGAAATCCATCCCCTCCTTCTCGGCGGCGGCGGCGGCGCGCGCCAGGATCTCGTTACCGCTAAGACCGGTGACGAACTCCGCGGTCAGCAGGTCCTGCCACCGGTTACCCACGGCCATGGCCTCGACCAGTCCCCGGGGGACGCTCTTCTCCCCCGCCCGCAGCACATATCCCATCTCCTGGGTGTCGGTACACAGCCGCAGGTAACAGATGCCGACGTCGGTGTGCAGGATGTCTCCCCGCCGGATGACCTCGGAGTCCCCGCCACAGAACGGAGAGTCGGCCTCGCACTCGCTCCCTTGGCGCTGCAGGTCGACATCCGGCATAAACCAGATCGGCAGGTCGAGGTCGGCGTAGCGCTGCCGGATGTACCAGGCGACATCATCGGTGGTCGTCACCCCCGGGGTGATGACCCGCTCGGAGAAGGCCTCGGCGATGACCGATCGGGCCAGCGCCACCACATGCGGGTAGATCTCGAGCTCCCCGGCTGTGCGGGTCTCGAGCCAGCGCACCACCAGGTCCTCGGCAGAGACCAGACGCGTGGAGAGCTCCGGCCCGAGGACGTCGGTCAGACGCTCGTGCAACCCCGCCGTCAGCCCGTCGGCCACCGCCCAGTGACGGCTGGTGTCGATCGCGATCCGTCGCGGATTCCGCTCACGGATGACCTCGGCGAGCCGCACCCACTGCTCCTCCAGATCGCCCCCCTCCCAGGCGCCCTCGTAGAGGTCCCCCAGCGGATAGCGACTGACGGTCAGACGCTCCACGCCCTCCTCTTCGCCGCGGTCGAAGAAGACCAGCATGGTGGTGCGACGGGCGGCAAAGACCGGCTCCGGTACCAGGCTGAAGTAGACCGGGTCCTCCGCATATTCGCGGTTGAGCACCAGCCACATGTCGATGCCGGTCTCGCGCATGAGGCTTGGCAGTAGCTCCTCCAGACGCTCCTTCAACACCTCGTTGACCGGCGCGATGCGGTGCCTCTGCGCCAGGATGGCCCCGGTCTCACCAATGGCCCTACCCTGCTCGGCCGCCGGCGTCTCTTGTCCGTGACTCACTCCGCTGGTAACCGAGACCCCGAGGCCTATCGCCAAAAACAGCACAATAAGACCCACTCTCCTCCAGAACATCATCGTTTCTCCTCCCAATCAGACCCCTTTTCCTAGCACACTGCCGAGCGCACGTCACGCATCGGAGACCCGGGTTGGTCGGCTCTCGTCGACCGATGAGCACCCTCTGCTACACTTCGCCACTGGGCAGGGACCGGTAAATACTCCACGATGTACAAAGAGTTCTACGGCTTCTACGAGCTGCCTTTCAACCTCACGCCCGATCCGCGGTTCCTCTTTCTCAGCGACCGCCATCAGGAGGCTTTGGATCACCTCCAGTTCGGCATCAAGGAAGCAAAGGGTTTCATCCAGATTACCGGTGAGGTGGGCACCGGCAAGACGACCCTCTGTCGCGCTCTGCTCGAAGATCTCGGGGACGAGTACCACACCGCGCTCATCCTCAATCCCTGCATGACGGGGCCTCAGCTGCTGAGAACAATTCTCAAGGAGCTGCATCTGCCGGCCGGTCGCAACGATCGGGTCGCCTGGCTGGAGACCCTCAACCAGTTCTTGCTCGACCAGGCCCACGAGGGGAACCAGGTGGTGCTGGTGATCGACGAGGCCCAGGACCTGAGTCCCGAGCTGATGGAGCAGGTTCGCTTGCTGTCGAATCTGGAGACCGACCAGCACAAGCTGCTGCAGATCATCCTCATCGGCCAACCCGAGCTCCGACGCCTGCTCGACGCAAAGGGTCTGCGCCAGCTCCGCCAGCGGATCACGGTGCGCTATCACCTCACACCTCTCTCTTTTCGCGAGACCGAAGACTACATACGCCATCGACTCCACGTGGCCGGCGGCAACTCCCAACCCACTTTTAGCCGCTGGGCCCTGCGCCGGATCTACCACTACTCGGGGGGTGTTCCCAGGCTTGTCAACTCGGTCTGCGACAAGGCTCTGCTGTGCGGCTACGTCATGGGTACCGACCACTTGAAGGGGCATCATCTGCGTCGGGCCATCCGCGAGCTGGAGGGCAAGGTGGCATGAGCCTGATCAACGAAGCCCTCAAGCGCGCCAAACAGGAGACAAATCGGCGCGAGGCGGCGCAAAAGGGCGTGCCGCTGCCCCTTCTGGAGCGTGCCCCGCGGCGGACGCCCTGGACGCTGGTGGCAGTGGGAATCCTGGGGGCCGCACTGGTCGCCAGTCTCACCGCTCTGTTTATGCTCTCCCGAGGCCAGGCCCCACCGGTCGCCCGACCGGAGCCGTCGCCGGTGGCCGAGTCGCAGATCGAGCCCGTGGTGGAGGCGACTACGACGGCGCCGTCGGAGACCACTCTCATCGAGGAGCAGCAGGCCACGAGCTCGAACACGGGCGGTAGCGAGACCGATGCTCGGCAAGACCCACTACCGACGACTCCAACGACCCAGCCGATACCCGAGGTCCCGTCAGCAGTGATCGCGGACCCGACGCTAGCTGGCGTCCCTGCGATCAAGACCGAATCGGAAGGCGCGCCGATCGAGCCCGAGGGCTCGACCTATCTGCACCGCGCCGAGCTCGCCGACGGCGTCACCCTCGAGCTGGGGGGCATCGCCTGGTCCGGGTTCGATCCGATCGCCCTGATCAACGGCAAGGCCGTCGGCCAGGGCGAGCGGGTCAACGGTTATCTCGTGGTGCAGATCGATCCCCAGCAGGTTGAGATGCGGGGGGAGGTCGGCTCCATCTTTATCCGACTGAAGTAGCTGCGGGCCGGCGGAGGCCATCCTCTGAGAGTCCTTGTCACCGGCGGAACCGGGTTTATCGGCGCCCATCTGGTCGAGACCCTCGTCGACCGGGGAGACGAGGTGACGGCGCTGGTGCGCTCCCCCCACAAAGCCACCCGTCTCGTCGAGCTGGGTGTGCGCACGGTCCGCGGCGACCTCGAGGACCTGCCGGCCCTCGAGCAAGCGTGCGAGGGTCAGGACGTTGTCTATCACCTGGCGGGTCTGGTCCGGGCCCGGAACCAGGCCGAGTTTCTGCGCATCAACCAGGGCGGCACCCGCAACCTCGTCGTGGCCGCCCAACGCCAGGGCTCTCCCCGCTTCATCCAGCTGTCGTCGATGGCGGCAGGTGGCCCTTCGGCGCCCGGCCGGCCACACACGGGTGAGGAGACCCCCCGGCCGATCTCCGCCTATGGCCGTAGCAAGCTCGCCGGTGAGAGAGTGGTCAGCGAGGGCGAGCTCCCCTGGACGATCCTCCGTCCACCTCTGGTTTACGGTCCGGGAGACACCGAGATTCTCCGCGCCTTCAAGGCGGCGGCGCTGCTCGGGCTGGCGCCCACCCTGGGCAGCGGCGAGCAGGAGCTCTCGGCGCTCTTTGCGCCCGATCTCGCCGACGCGCTGGTGGCCGCCGGCTCCGGCGAGACGGAAGGTAAGACCTATCCGGTCTGCCACCCCGAGATCTTTACCAGCCGCGAGATGGCCCGAGCCGTCGGCGAAGCGGTCGGCAGGTCCGTACGCATCGTCAACATCCCGGCTGCCGTCACCCGTGGTCTCTTGACCGTTATCGGGGTCTCGGCGCGGGCCGTCGGTCGCCCCACGCTGCTCGACAGCAGCAAGGCCGACGAGCTGCTCGCCCCCACCTGGGCCGGGGACCCGGGGGCCTTCACCCGCGACACCGGATGGCAGGCGACCCACGATCTGCAGGACGGTCTCGGCAGGACGGTCGCCTGGTACCGCGAGCAGGGCTGGCTGCCACGCTAAACTGCGCCCGCGCTTATCGACGCGGGCGTATATCCCCTTTTCTGTCAACAATTTCATTGCGGGCACACTGTGCGCCTCCTACTATCCCCTTCGGCAACGCATCCCACCCGGGAAGGAGTCGTCCATGAGCTCGAACCCCTACGCCCCCGCCCCCGCCCTCCGCATCAACGAAGAGATCTGCTTCTCCGATATCAAAGGCAAACAGAAACCGCGAGCTCGCAAGCAGCTATCGAAACTGCTCGGCAAGGCGACGCCGCTTCTCCAGAAGACCTTGGAGCCCGAGGAAGAGATCCAGTACATCGCGCCGGCGATCTCCCCTTACTCCGCCCTCGAGATCCTCACCACCGGTTGGGTGCTGACGGTCATCAAACGCTGCCTGCTGGTGGTCACCGACCGGCGCATCCTTCACCTGCCCACCAAGAGCGACTTCACCCCCAAGTCATCCGTCTCACAGATACGATTTGCGGACATGGAGGAGGCCAAGATTGCCGGCGGTCTCGGCAAGAAGCTCGAGATGCAGTACCGCAACGGCAAAAAGGAGAGCTTTACCGGATTTCCGGGTAGGGTGGCCAAAAAACTGTCGGCGGTCCTCGCCGGTCGTGCCGGCCAGGGCACTCCAACGGCGCTGGCCGGGCGCCACCACCTCTGTCCCCGATGTCAGCAGCCCCTGACGACCGAGTCCTTTACCTGCACCGGCTGTCGATTGGCCTTCAAGGACCAGAAGAAGGCCACACAGTATTCGCTCCTCATACCAGGTGGCGGCTACTTCTATACCGGTCACCCAGTGATGGGGTCGGTCGACGCCCTGGTCGAGCTCTTCTTCATCCTGGCGATCCTGGGGGGCGTCGTGGTCGTGGCTCAAGGGGACGCGACGGCCGTGGCGACGATCTTCACCTTCGGCGTACTCCTGGGACTCGAAAAGCTCCTCACCATCTACCACTCCCGCCACTACGTAACCGAGTTCCTGCCGGCGAAGCCCAAGGCGGCTCTCTCGGCCGCGGCTCATCCAGCAACACAACCCGACGGCGCCATCACGCCCTAGCCCAGAATCGACTTTGTCAGCTTTTTGGGGACCGTTCACCTATCATTCAAGTGATAAGCCATTAGTTGACGGAGCGGTAGCACGACCTGGCACCTGACGGTCTATCGATCCGGTCAGCAGAGCATTCGTATCAACGATCAGTATCGCATCTGCTTCCGGTGGGAGGATGGCTATGCCTACGAAGTCGAAATCACAGACTACCACTAGACGGTCACCGGCGGGTGGGAAATCCAAGCGCGAGGTGCTCGTCGAGAGGCGTTTGCCGACGAACAGGCCACCGACGCATCCAGGGGAGATGCTGCTGGAAGAGTTTCTCAAGCCGCTCGAAATCAGTCAGTCGGCGTTTGCCGTGCGGCTCGGCGTATCGTTTCCTCGTCTCAACGAAGTCGTACGTCAAAAGAGATCCGTTACCCCCGACACTGCATTGCGCCTGGCGAGAGTACTTGGCATGTCGGCCGACTTCTGGCTGGGCCTACAAAGCGATTGGGATCTCTGGCACGCCATGCGAGATAAGAGCGCGGAAGAGATAGCTCGCTTGGAGCCGCTGCCCGAGACAGCGTAGAGCGCCGGCGAATTCACTAGTCAGCAATGCCGGCCGCCAGCCGGTGGGAGAGGCGGCGGCGCCAGCCGGGGCTTTCCAGGCTTTCGAGCAGAGCTTCCTGCTGCCTTGCGGTGAGGGTGCGGCCGGCGGCCAGGGAGCCGAGACACCAGCGCCGGTCGGTGGAACTTTCCAGGGTCTCGTCGATCAGCGCGAAAGCGGTGTCGAAGTCCGCGGGGATGCCGGCTGTCAATAGTGTCGACAGGGCCCGGCGGCGGGCCCAGCCCGGGGAAAAGGCCTCGACCAGCCGACGGAGCCCCTCGGGGCTCAGGCTCTCGGTCTCTCCGGACCTCTCTCTCAGCAGCCGGAGCCGCCGCACCAGTGAACCGGTCGCGGCGAGGTCGCTTGCCAGATCATTGGTGGGCGACTCGTTTCCAGTCTTCACCCGAACAGGCCGCTTCTTGTCGGGCCTGGCATCGACTCGGGCTGCCTGTCGGCGCTCGAGCGCTGGCTTTGCCACTGGCGGAGAGGGCGGTCTCGGGGTCTGCTCCGTGGACACCGGGGCAGGCTTCGCGGGCCGTGCCGGCTCGCGGACCGAAGGCTTCGCAGCGCGCGGAGCCGGCTTCTTGGCAGTGCTCGCTGGGGGTGCCGGTTGGCTGGGCTTGGCCTTCGCCGGTGGCTTCGCCCCAGGCTGGCTCGGCGACGGATCGGGTGGCTTGGCGGCAGCCGGTTTGGGCGGTGCTGGCTTGGGCTCGGGTGCTCGTTTCCCAGGCTCAGTCTTGGTTGTCACCGGGGCCGGAGCCACCGGCACGGTGTCTGCGGGGGGTGGAGGCGGCTCCGGTGCTGCCGCCGCGGGCTCCTCGGCGTCCGGCAGGTCTGCGAGCAGCTCGAGCCCCTCATCCAGCAGTCGCCGCCGCTCCTCCGGGTCGGCCAACCTGGTGGCGAGGTCCTTCCACTTACTGGGCTCGGTCTTCTCCGCCTGCTGGATCAGCTCGCGTACCAGCTCGGCGGTGGTCTCGTTGGTTTCGTCGCCGAGCCGGTCGACAAACCAATCGGCCTTGTCGACTCCTAACCGTGAGACAAGCTCGCGACGCTCCTCCCCGGTCAGCTGGCGCACACCGCGCACGGTGAGCGCCAGCAGCTTGGCCTTGGTGAGGGGCGAGCCGGCCTTGCGCAGCGCCCCGAGGAGCGAGACCACGTTGGCGACTGACATGGCCTACGAGCTCTTCTTGTCGCTCCCCTGACCGACGGCGCTGGGGAGCTTGGAGATGTCCTGTAGGAAGCTCTTGAGATCGACCCCGGTCAGCTGGTCCATGATCGGGGTCAGCTGGCTCAGCACATCGACCACATCCTGGGTCAGCCTGGCGGCACCGGTGCCCCTGGTGCCGTCCCCACCCTGGCTGATGATGGTGGTGGTGCCGGCTCGCGACAGCGGCTCGGAGACGGCGGCGGCGATCTCGGGCAGCACCTTCAGGGCCTCGATCGAAAGACCGGCCTTGTTGTAGAGCTTGAGCGCCTCGGCCAGCAGACGCCGGGCTTCGGCTTCGGCTTCGCCCTTGGCGAGGATCGCCTCGGCCTCGGCCAAACCGATCTGCCGGCGCTGCACCGACTCGGCCTCGGCCTGGGCCTGACCCTCGGCCTTGAGCGCCAGGGCCGCCTCCTCGCGCCGCTTGCGCTCGGCGGCCGCTTCGCGCTCGACCCGGTACTGCGAGGCGTCGGCCAGCCGCTCGGCCTCGTACTTCTGGGCGTCGGCCTTCTCGCGAATGGTGGCGTTGAGCTCGAGCTTCTGCCGCTCGACCTCCTTGTCGGCGATGGTGATGTCCTGCACCTTGAGCTCCATCTCACCGGCCTTGACCGCCTGGGCGTTGGCCACGTCGACCTGCTGTTTGATGGTCGCAATCTTGAGACTGAGCTCCTTTTCGGCGTCGGCGATCTCGGTGTCCACCCCGAAGCGCTTCTGCTCCTTCTTCTGGCGCGCCGATTCTTCCTCGATCTTGGCGTCGCGGTCGGCGTTGGCGGTGGCGATTCGGGCGTTCTTGAGCGCCTCCTGGATCTTGGGGGCGCCGAGCGCGTTGAGGTAGCCCTCGTCGTCCTGGATGGCCTGGAAGACAAACGACTTGAATTCGAAACCCATCCCCTCCAGGTCCTTGTGCGCCTCCTCGCGGACGCTGTCCTGGAACCGTCGCTGGTCGCGATAGAGCTCCTCGACGCTCAGGGTGCCGATGATGCCGCGCAGATGGCCGGCCACCGTCTCCTTGATCGTCGACTGCATATCCACGGGCGCGACCCCCAGGAAACCCTCGGCCGCACTGCGGATGTGATCGACCGTGCCCTCCACCTTGACCTGGGCCACCGCCTTGACGTTGATGGGGATGCCCTGGACGGTGTAGACGTGCTGGAGGTCGATGTCCAGGGTCATCATCTTTAGCGACAGGTACTCGTAGCCCTCCCACGCAGGCCAGACAAAGGTGCCGCCACCGCGGACGATGCGGAAGCCCTCGATCTGACCCTTGGTGTCACGCACCTTCTTGCCAAAGATCTTGCGGCGGCCAAAGACGATCAGGGCCTCGTCGGGCCCGGCCTTCTTGTAGCGCGCGCGGATGAAGATGTAGACGACAAACAGGACAAAGCCGACGATGCCAAGAGCGAAGAATGTGGTGGTCATGGTCGAGATCATGGTTTGGGTCCCTCCATTTGCTTAACTACGCGCAACCGACCTCCATTATTCATGATTTTGGGGGGCCAGCGCTTGGCGAGGATTTGCCCCGCCCGGTGCTCACCAGCGGTGATAGGCAGGATGTCCGGGGCGGACAGCAACGAAGTGACCTACACAGCTGGCGGTGATCTCGTCACCGGAGGACAGGGTCGCCTCGACGGTTACCTTGGATCCTTCAGAGGATACGGCCGTCGCCGACAGTTTGACGGGTTGGTCGGTGGGCGTCGGCTTCATCAGCTTGACGTGGAAGTCGGCGGTCACCGTCGACGGCGCCGCCTCCAGACCGTCCCGCTGCATCAGGTACCAGACGGCCGCCCAGTTGCTGTGGCAGTCGAGAAGCGTGCCGATGATGCCGCCGTTGAGCACACCCTCGAAGGCCTCGTGGTGCGGTTCGGGGGTCCACTCGGCGACCACTTCGGCCGCCGCCGACTCACCGGTGGGAAAGCTGCGAATGCGCAGCCCCTTCTCGTTCGAGTGGCCGCAGCCAAAGCACTTGTTTTGCGGCGCGTAGCGCTCTTGGAGGCTGAGCCCTTCTTCCATGACTTGGAGACTTTCTAGTTGGCCACGATGTTGACCAGCCGGCCGGGAACATAGACCACCTTGCGGACGGTCTTGTCGGCGATAAAGCGTTGGGCGCCGTCGCTGGCCAGGGCACGCTCACGCGCCTCGTCCTCGGCCACATCGGCCGGCAGGGTGAGCCGGTCACGCAGCTTGCCGTTGACCTGGACGACGAGGGTAATCTCCTCCTGCTCGAGCGCCGTCTCGTCGACCGCGGGCCACGCCTGGGTGTGGACCGAGCCGCTCTTGCCCAGCCGCTCCCAGAGCTCTTCGGCGATAAACGGAGTCACCGGCGCGGCCATCCGCAGATAGATGTCGACCGCCTCCTCCCACTCGGCCGAGCCCACCGCCCCCTCGGCTCGAGCCTTGACCATCTCGTTCATCAGCTCCATCAGCGCCGCGACGATGGTGTTGAACTGGAGCTCTTCGAAGTCGCGGGTGACCTGCGCCAGGGTCTGGTGCACCTTGCGCCGCAGAGCCGTCAGCGTCTCGGGGCTCGCCCCGCCCGGCTCGGCCGGCTCGGTAATGAGCGCCCAGAGCCGCCGTAGCCAGCGCCAGGTCCCTTCGATGCCACGGCTCGACCAGGGCCCGCCCTGCTCCCAACGGGCAAAGAACATCAGGTAGCTGCGCATGGCGTCGGCGCCGTAGCGGTCGATCAGGTTATCGGGCGCTACCACGTTGCCACGGCTCTTGGACATCTTCTCCGAGTCCTCGCCCAGCACGGTGCCCTGGTTGCGGAGCTGGATCATGGGCTCGTCGCCCTCGAGGACGCCCATGTCGCGGCAGGCCTTGTGGAAGAAGCGGGTGTAGATCAGGTGCATGTTGGCGTGCTCGATGCCACCGGTGTAGGTGTCGACCGGCATCCAGTAGTCGTACTCGGCGGGGTCGAACGGTCCTTCGGCGTAGTGGGGACTCAGATAGCGCAGGTGGTACCAGGAGGAGCACATGAAAGTGTCCATGGTGTCGGTCTCGCGCTCGGCCTCGCCGCCACACCTGGGGCAGGTGGTGTGACGCCAGGTCGGGTGGAGCTTCAATGGGCTCTCACCGGTGGGACGCCACTCCACATCTTCCGGCAGCAGCACCGGCAGCTCCTCCTCCGGCACCGGCACCACCCCACAGGCGGCGCAGTAGACGACCGGGATCGGCGCGCCCCAGTAGCGTTGGCGCGAGATCAGCCAGTCGCGGAGCCGGTAGCCGACCGCGGCCTCACCCGCCCCCTTCTCTTCGAGATACTCGATAGTTCTGGCCACCGACTCGTCGGCCGCGGTGCCGGTCAGCGGCCCGGAGTTGACCATCGCGCCGTAGTGGGCGGTGGCCGCTTCCATCTGCTCGCCGGACGGCACCTCTTCGCCGGGGGCCTGGATGACCGGTCGCACCTGCAGACCGAACTTGCGGGCAAACTCGAAATCCCGCACGTCGTGGGCCGGGACCGCCATGATGGCTCCGGTGCCATAGGTCATCAGCACATAGTCGGCGACCCAGATGGGGATGCGCTCGTCGTTGACCGGGTTGACGGCATAGCCGCCGGTAAAGACTCCGGTCTTCTCGCGGTCGGCCGCCTCGCGCTCGATGTCGGTCTGACGCAATGCCTCGTCGACATAGCCGGTGACCTCGTCCCGCTGCTCGTCGGTGGTCAGCTTCTCCACCAGCGGGTGCTCGGGTGCCAGCACCATAAAGGTGGCGCCCCACAGCGTGTCGGGCCGGGTGGTAAAGACCTCCAACGGGTCACCCTGCTCGGTGCGAAAAACGACGTTGGCGCCCTCGGAGCGCCCGATCCAGTTGGTCTCGAGCGTCCGCACCCGCTCCGGCCAATCGATCTCGGAGAAATCGAGCAGCTCGTCGGCATAGCGCGTGGTGCGGAAGAACCACTGCTCGAGCTCTTTGCGGATGACCGGGGTCCGGCAGCGCTCGCAGCGGCGATCGTCCCCCCACACCTGTTCGCGGGCGAGAGTCGTGTTGCAGCTCGGGCACCAGTCGACCGGTGCGTACTGGCGATAGGCCAGGTCGTGCGCCAGCAGCTTTAGAAAGAACCACTGGGTCCAGCGGTAGTACTCGGGATCGGCGGAGACCGCCTCGCGTCGCCAGTCGATCATCGTGCCCATGAGCCGCAGCTGGCTGCGCATCCGCTCGATGTTGGCGTAGGTCCACTCCTGGGGGTGGACGTTGTGCTTTATAGCGGCGTTCTCGGCCGGCAGCCCAAAGGAGTCGAAGCCCATCGGAAACATCACGTTGAAGCCCTGCATCCGTTTGAAACGGGCGCGGGCGTCGGAGGGCGAGATGGCGTACCAGTGGCCGATGTGCAGCTCGCCCGAAGGGTAGGGCAACATGGTCAGGGCGTAGTGCTTCGGGCGCGAGGGGTCACGGTCGGAGTGGTAGAGACCATCCTCCTCCCAGCGCTGCCGCCACTTGGCCTCGATGGTCGACGGATTGTAGACCTGGGGCTCGGTTTCGCCGCTCATGAGAACCGGCATCTTACCGCGAAAACTTCGAGTTTTCTGAGTCGGATGGCCACTAGTCGAGCCGGCAGAGCTCGGTGAGCCGGTCGCCGTAGAGTCCGATGCGTTTGGCTCCCAGCTGCGGCACCGACGAGAGATCTTCGGCCCCGTGCTGTTGGAGATGTCGGAGCGCGGCAGCGGGCAACACCACCTGCAGCGGCACCCCGCGTCGTTCCGCCTCCTGCTGGCGCCACGATCTGAGCCGCTCGCCCCGCTCCCGTGCCAGGGGATCGGACTCCCGGGTGGCGGTGGCCGGTGGTGAGAGGGTGGGCGGATCGCGCCGCACCGATCGGATCCGGCCCATCAGCTCGCCCCCCCAACGGTTGAGCTTGCCGCCCTGGATCCCCGCCCGGCGCAGGTCTTCGGGGCTGCCGACTGTGGTGCGGCTGAGCGCCAGCAGCACGCGGTCGTTGAGCACCCTGCCCGGTGGCAGGTCTCGTTCTTGCGCTTCCTCGTCCCGCCAGGCGTAGAGCGACGCCAGGACGGCGATCTCCACCGGTGCGAGCTTGCGCGCGCCTTTGACCCGCCAGAAACCATCGGCACTAAAGCCACCATTCCAGGTGGACTCCTCCACCGTCCCATTGGCGATCGCCACCTCTTCTTCGAGGTCGGCCGCCGCCACCTCCTGACGCAGATCCTCGGCGACCCGGGGTAGGTAGAAAACATCGTTCAGCGCATACTGGAGGGGTGCGGTGTCGATCGGCCGCCGGCCCCAGTCTTGGTGGGCGTGCTCTTTGGGCAGGGTGACACCACAGATCCGCTCGACCACGGCACCGTAGCCGGTCTTGGGCCAGCCGAGAAAACTCGCCGCCTGTTGTGTGTCCCAGACTCCGTGCAGGTCGAGATCATAATCCCGCTTGAGACACCCGACGTCGAACTCACCGCCGTGCAAGATCGTCGTGTGGCTTTGACTCTCGAGCACCGAGCGCAATCGATCGAGCGCCGCCGACTCTTCCGCCAGCGCCAGCAGATCCACCAGCCAAAGCTCGTCGCCGACGTTGAGCTGGAGCAGACAGAGCCGCTCCTCGTAGGCGAAACCGGAGTTGGACTCGCTGTCGAGACAGTGGGAGCCTTGGGCATCGAGAGCCGACGCCAGCTCCTCGAGCCCCTGGGGCTCGGCAATCCAACGATAGGGGCGGCTCTTGGTCATGGCGATCGGCGCGAGAGTTTAGCAGCCCTGCGCACTCCCCGGGTCGCCGTCGACTCCCTTCTCTGCTACACTTGTAGCCTGCGAGTAGAAGTACGCCCTCCCTTCATATCCAACCGACGAGGTATGCAAGAGAACTCAGCAGCCCATCGCGAGGGCGCCATGAAACGAACTATGGAGAAGAAGTGACACGCAGAATGCTCATCAACGCGCGCACCCAAGAGGAGGCGCGCATCGCCGTCGTCGACGGCAACACACTCGAGGACTACAAAATAGAAGTGGCCGAGCGGGGTCTGACCCGCGGCAACATCTACCGCGGCCGGATCGACGGCGTCGAGCCGTCGCTCAATGCCGCCTTTATCGATTACGGGACCGAGCGCAACGGCTTTCTACCGAGCCAGGACGTGGTCCCCGAAGCCTTTTATCATCAACCGAAAGACACCAGACGCCCACGCATCGAGGAGGTCCTCGAGACCGGCCGCTCGATCATCGTCCAGGTAGCGCGCGAGGCCGAGGGGAGCAAGGGTGCGGTGCTGACGACCGATCTCAGCCTCGCCGGGCGCTACCTGGTGCTCACGCCGTTCGATGACCACATCGGGGTCTCCCGCAAGGTCGAGGACGAGGATACCCGCAAGCGCCTCAAGGAGCAGGTCAGAAGCCTGCAGACACCGCCCGGCTGCGGTTTCATCGTCCGCACCAACGCCATCGACCAGAATAAGACGGTTCTCAATCGCGATCTCAATGCGCTGCTCCGTCTGTGGAAGAGGATCGGTCAGGAAGCACGACAGGGCAAGGGGACCGCGCTGATCCACAGCGACCAGGATTTGATCCTGCGGGCGCTGCGCGACTACCTGGACAACACCATCGAAGAGATTCTGATCGACGATGACCAGGCCTTTGCCAAGGCCAAGGAGTACATCCGGACTTTTCTGCCCCGGGGCAAGGCCAACCTGGTGAGGTACTCGGAACGGACCCCTCTGTTCTCCCACTTCGAGCTGGAGCCGCAGATCGAGCGCATCTTCGAGCGCAAGGTCGATCTGCCCAGCGGTGGCTCGATCGTCATCGACCGCACCGAGGCGCTGACGGCGATCGACGTCAACTCGGGCAGGTCGACGAAGAAGGGCAGCCAGGAAGAGACGGCTTTCCACACCAACATCGAGGCCGCCCACGAGCTCGCCCGCCATCTACGACTACGCGACATCGGCGGCATCGTGGTGGTGGATTTCATCGACATGAGAAACCGCCGCAACCAGAGCAAGCTGGTCACCACCCTCAAAGAGGCCCTGAAACCCGACAAGGCACGGCACACGGTCGGCAGAATCAGCCCCAACGGTCTGATCGAGATCAACCGGCAAAAGATCGAGCAGGCGCTCCACATGCGCACGCATCGCGACTGCCCCACCTGCAAGGGCACCGGGAGGATCGGCAGCCCCGAGATGATCGGTCTGAAACTTCTGCGGCTGATTGAGAGCCAAGCCGTGACGCGACCGCTCGAGAGGGTGAAGGTCGAGCTCCACCCCGAGGTGGCCAACGCCTTTCAGAACGACCGGCGAAGCGAGATCGCCGCGCTCGAAGACGAGTTCGATCTGCAGGTCGAGGTCAACGCCTCCAGCCGGCTACACCGCTCGGACCAGGAGGTGGAGTGGGTCGAGCGCAAGACGACGGAAAAGAAGGCTTCCCCGACGCGGAGGCGTGTTGCCGACCGGGTACGCAATCTGGTCGCGCCAAGGAAGGAGACCGCTCCACAAAAGGAGAAGGCCGCCACAGAACCGGAAAAGGCTGCCGAGGAAAAGAAGAAGACTACCGGCAGACCGAGTCGGCGGCGGCGAGGTCGGAAGCCACCGACCGACAAGCCGGCCGACTCGCAGACGGCGGCCACAGAGACTCAGAAACCCGAAGCAAAGACTCCGGCCGACGAGCCCAAGACCGCAGAGTCGACCGACAAAGCGGAAACCCGAGAGGGGAAACCGTCGCGCGGGCGCAGACGCCGTTCTCCCCGACGCCGGTCGAAACCCAAAGCCGAGTCCACCCCGACGACCACCAGCGGGTCGTGACCCACAGCAGAGGGCGATCGCTCCGCCAGGAGCTGCGTGGTGTCGTAGGTCTTGCGGCACCGGTGGTCGTAGTGCAGCTCGGCACCATGCTCATGGGAACGGTCGACACCATGATGCTGGGCCGGGTGTCGGAGCAGGCACTGGCGGCGGGGGCGCTCGGCCACGCTGTGGGGACGGCGCTGCTGGTGCTGGGCATCGGCATCCTGATGGCGATGGATCCCCTCGCCGCCCAGGCGTTTGGCGCCGGTGACCGGGATGGCATGGCCGCCCAACTGGTGCGCGGCACCGTTCTCGCTCTGCTGCTTGCCGTCCCGATCTCCTTGGCCATGGCCTGGATCGCCGGGCATCTGGATCTATTGGGCCAGCAGCCCGAGCTCCAGATCCTGGCCGGCTCCTACCTGCGGTGGCTGGTTCCCGGTAACGCCGCGCTACTCCTCTTTGGCGTCCTGCGCCAGTTTCTCCAGGCCAAGAGCCTGGTGCGACCGGCGGTGATCGCCATCGTCGTCGCCAATCTGTTCAACGTGGTGGCGGACTGGGCGCTCATTTTCGGCCATCTCGGGCTGCCACGGTTGGAGGTGATGGGCTCGGCGATCGCCACCTCCAGCTCCCGCTGGGTGTTGTTTCTGGCCCTGCTGTTCGCGGCGAGACCGGTGCTGCGCCCCTACTGGCTGCGAGCCCGGCGCGCTGCCGTGACCATGCGGGGTCTGTGGCAGATGCTCAGGATCGGCATCCCGGTTGGTGTCCAGGTGGGGCTCGAGTTCTTTGTCTTCACCACCGTGGCGTTGATGATGGGCAACCTTGGCTCCCGAGAGCTCGCCGCCCATCAGATCGCCATCAACCTGGCGAGTCTCTCCTTTATGGTGCCTCTTGGTATCGCCGGGGCCGCCGCCACCCGGGTCGGCAACGCCATCGGTCGCGGCGACAGCCAGGGGGCACGGCTGTCGGCCATGGTCTCGCTGATGGTTGGTGGCGGGGTGATGCTGCTCTTTGGCGCCCTCTTTCGTCTGCTGCCCAGCTCTCTGGCCCGTCTCTACACCAACGAGCCGGAGGTCATCGCCCTGGCCGCACTGCTGATCCCGATCGCCGGCCTCTTCCAAGTCGTGGACGGCACCCAGGTGGTGGGCGCGGGGGTCCTGCGTGGTGCTGCCGACACCCGCTTCCCGGCCGTCAGCGCCTTTGTCGGCTTCTGGCTGGTGGGTCTGCCCCTTGGATCCTGGCTGACCTATGGCCGGGGAATGGGGCCACAGGGACTCTGGTGGGGGCTGACCGCCGGCCTCGCCACCGTCGCCGTGCTGCTGGTCATGCGTATCCGCGTCCGCTTCCGGCAGGATCTCGTAGCCGTGGACCGAGTATAGGCCCGGCCGGAAACGCCGGCCCTATGCTGCTGACATAATTTATGATTGTTTTGTGGTATATTTCGTATGACAATCTGGAGGAGGCATGTCCAAAGTCAGACTGACCATTTCGATCGAGCCGGAGCTGGCGGAGTATCTCCACTCGGCGTCCAACGCCAGCGCCATCGTGGCCGAGGCCGTGGCGGAGTACCGGACACGAGAGCTCGAACAGCAACTCGACACCGCTTACCGTGAGGATGCCGAAGAGTCGGCGCGCCTCAACTCGGAGTGGGCATCAGCGGATGCCGAGATCGAAAAGCCATGAAGACTCTTCGCCGGGGTCTGGTCGCCCTTGTTCGCCTCGACCCTGCACAGGGGCGTGAGATCCGCAAGACACGACCGGCGGTGGTGGTCTCCAATGACGCCGCGTGCCGCTTCGACGCCGTGATCCAGGTCGTGCCGCTCACCGGTCTGGCCGATCGCGAGCCTAGACCCTACGAGTCTCTCGTCGAGTCAACGGAAAGCGGGGTGGACAAGGCTTCACGAGCCGTCGCCAACCAGGTTCGTACCATCGCCAGGGAACGAATCACTCGCCATCTCGGATCGATCAATGACGAGGAACAGGAGGCGCTGGACCGCGCGCTCCACATCCAACTCGGGCTCTGAACCAGGAGCCCGATCTCGTCTGCTACCGGACGCGCCGCCGATCAATTGGACGGTGCGAGGATGAGCATCCTGCCGAATACGCCCCCATGGTCGGACGGCCAGAGCCCGGAGATGGTCTTGTCTCTCGGGTGGTCACCCAACACGAAGGATCGGACCGGTCCACGTACCGGTGAGAGCCGCAGACCCCTCGCCCGGCGAACCAGAATGTGGTCGATCCTTTCGTCCAGGATGGACACCTCGTTGTCCACAGTCTCGGTCTGACAGCAGGTAAAGCCCGGATCGGGGCCGCCCGCGCGCAGCAGCCACATGTCCCAATAGCCGGCCATCCTCGCCAGCGGGTAGGGCTGGGGGAACGGATCACTCGGGTCGGAGTTGAGGTCCCCCACCAGGACGATCGGGTAGGGCGAATCGTTGAGCACGGTGACCAGCTCCAGCATCTGGGCGGCCTGCACCTGGGGCACCGGCGAAGCGACCTCGAGATGGGTGTTGGCAAAGCGGTAGGTCCGGCCCCTGACGGTGGCGTCCAGGATGACGTAGCCACGGAAGAACACGACATCGACGCCGCCGATGTTGAATTCGATGTTGAATTCGAAGTTGGCGGCGGTGACGTTGGAGGTGGCGACGTCCGATCGCGCCAGGATGACGTCGTGGTCGGTGAGCCGGATGTCATCGAACAGCGGCTGTTCACCGCCACCGAAACCGGCGAAGAAAGGCAGCTCGATGTCAGCATTCTCGACGATGCCCGCGACCACGTAGTCGAGCCCCCGAGCCTCCAGGGCGTCGAGCAGAATATCCAGGTAGTCGAAGAGCACGGTCTGGGCGGGGACGGGATTGCCGATAAGGAAGTCCCCCGGCGACTGAACCCTGATCAGTGAGACCTCCTGGAGGCCGACGAGATGCGGCTCGGTGCGAGCGATCTGGTCAGCCAGCGACTCGGCGCGCGCGGGAAAATCGGTCTCGAAGACCGTCTCCAGGATCCCTGCCACCACGAAGGGGATGTCCTCGGGGGTCTCGGCGTCGAAGATGCGGAAGACGTCCGCACCGATGTACAGATTCTGCGTCACCGCCTTGAGCTGACCGAGAACACCTCCCTCCGGCCGTTCTTGGCCGCTCCCATCGGCAGCCCAGACGGCCGCAGAGGTCACGAGCAACGCGATTACCAGCGAGACCTTGAGTGCATGGCGCATAGCATCCTTCCAATGGAATAGAACAACCGACTAACCTGGGCTCCCGGCTCTCACCGGGCCGACTTTCTTGTCCGAGCAAAATCTACTCTACCCCCCAGGGTGAGAGGCCGCAACCAGACCCCCGCCGCTGCTAAGCTCGCGACATGACCTCCCACCGTCGACGCCAGCACCGCGGCTGAACCGCGATGAAAGCCATCACCTTCCAAGGAATAGAGTCCCTCAGCTATGAAACGGTGGCCGACCCGGAGATTCGCGCCCCGGGGGACGTAATCCTGCGGATCCGTCTTGCCGCCATCTGCGGCTCCGATCTCCACGTCTACCACGGTCGCGAGACCGGTCTCGACCCGGGTACCGTCATGGGCCACGAGATGCTCGGCGAGGTCGTCGAGACCGGACCGGATGTGCGCCGGTTCAGCTCGGGTGACACAGTCATCTGCCCCTTCACCACCAGCTGTGGCGACTGTTTCTACTGCCGGGAGGGTCTGACCGCCCGCTGCTCTCAGGGACAACTCTTCGGCTGGGTCGAGAAGGGGGAGGGTCTGGATGGCGGCCAGGCCGAGCTCGTACGGGTGCCGCTGGCCGACTCGACCCTGGTGGTGATCCCCGACGGAGCACCCATCGAGGAGGCGCTGTTGGCGGGCGATGTCCTGTCGACCGGTTTTTTCTGCGCCGAGCGGGCGGCGGTGAAACCGGGTTCGATGGTGGCCGTGGTCGGCTGTGGGCCGGTAGGGCTGATGGCGATCGTCGCGGCGCGCGAGCTGGGAGCGGAGAGGATCTTTGCCTTCGACTCCCTCGGCGAGCGGCTGTCGCTGGCCGAGGGCTTTGGCGCCGAGCCCCTCGATCATCGGCAGAGCGAGAGCCTCGAACTGGTGCGAGAGGCTACCGAAGGCCGGGGTGTCGACGCGGTATTGGAGGCCGTGGGCAGTCCCGAGGCCACACGTCTGGCGATCGATGTGGTGCGAGCGGGTGGCACAATCTCGGCCGCTGGTGTCCACACCGAGCCGCAGCACGCCTTCTCCCCCATCGAGGCCTACGACAAGAACCTGACCTATCGCACCGGCCGCTGCCCGGCCCGCGCCTACATCGACCGGGTTCTGCCTCTGGTGAGAGCGCGAGCCTACGACCTGGCGGCGATCATCTCCCACCGCCTGCCCCTGGCCGACGGCGTGCGGGGCTACGAGCTGTTTGCCCAGCGGCTCGATGGCTGCACCAAGGTGGTCTTGGAGCCCTGACTCGAGAGCGGATCGGCCGGCACGGAGGCCGGGGTGGGTGGGGATCCCCAAAGCCCCTGTCAACCCCGCCTACGACGTGCCCCGAAACTCCATGGTTCTCCGGCGGCCGATGAGGTCGTAGAGCGCCAGTTGCGAACCGTAGAAGGTGAGCCGCAGGATAAGCCTCGCCACCAGGTAGACCTGTCCGAGCAGGAACACCAGCAGCACGCTGGTCCAGGTCGACTGCCCGGTCCCCGGACCAAACCAGAGATAGATCAGCGGCAGCAGGAGTGCGACCAGGGCCAGGGAGTAGTAGACACCGAGGCTCCGCAACGGATGGGTAATGACGAAGACGAAACCGCGAAAGGCGGCCAGCAGCATGCTGCGACGACGCTCCCGCACGGTGGCGATCTTGGCGTAGTCGAAGATCATGTTGACCAGACCGAGAAGAAAGAGGATCGCCAGGGCGCCCAGTAGATTCCAGAACAGCACCGTCCTCTCGACGGTCACATCCCTGGTGGCCTCCTCGATCCAGGGAAAGAGCCAACGTGCCAGTTTGTAGATCGAGTAATAGAGAACGCCGGAGATCACCACCAGGCGCAGGAAGCGAAACCAGTAGTCGGCTCCCCCGCTGAGAAACACTCCCAGCTGAAAGCGGTCGGGTCCGCGGGCGAAGTGATCCAGCACACCGGCCAGCATCAGCGACCAGACGAGTCCGTAGGCGACACCCAGGGCCACGAGGACTCGATCCACCTCGAACAGACGGCCGCTGAACCAGGCCTCGATATTGTCCAGAAACTTCGCGCTGCTGACTGCAGTCGCCGTCAGGCTCTTTTCGATTCCAGACGCCTGATCCCGATACTCACCCAGCCAGCCGAGATCCAGCTCGACGAGCAGGTCCTGATACACCAGGCTCGGCCCGATGTGCGAGCGGATCGACTCCCCCATGAATATGGCGGCCGGCAGGGCGATGACGATCGTCACCAGCCACAACCAGGCCAGCATCTTCGGCCACGAGACCGAGAAGCTCAGTCCACGCATCAAAACTCGGAGAATGGTCACAATCCCCTCCCCCTCAGACAAAGAAACCAAAAGTGGCCAGGAAGTCCTGCAGCCACAACGTCCATTTGGTCGTCCACTTGACGGTCGGCAGGGTGGCCTGTGACTCCCGCAGACGACTGTTGTTGGTGCGGTTGGTGTCCAACTGCAGGATGAAGTCGGGATCGACTACGGCGTACTTCAGCTTGGCCGGGCGCTCCTCGACAAACTTGATCCAGCGATAGCGGCCGTCCCAGCTATCGCGCACTTCCTCGCCGTCCTCGAAGACCATCAGTACGTCGACCGGGAAGACTCCGCCTCCTTCGCGGCGCACCACCACCTCGGTGCGGTAGACACCACCAACGCGGTCGGAGTCGTCATCGGAAGGTCCCTCCACGTACTCCAGTTCACCCGATCGATCGACCATCCCTTCGACGGCCGCCGGCTTGCTGATCACCGACTCGACCGCATAGTCGAACTCCTCGGCACTCCAGTAGACCTGGTCGAAGAACCAATCCAGATCCTGATCCGTGACCTCCTCGGCCACGGCAAAGAAATCCTCCGGTGCCGGATGTCCGAACTTCCAGCGCTCGAAGAAGGTCGACAGAATCGCCTGTAGGGTGTCCCACCCCAGGAAATTCTCGAGGGTTGCCAGCCACAGGGCGGTCTTGCTGTAGCTCAGCCGCGAGCCGGTCGAAGGAAAGTAGAGATAGGTCGGTATCCCCTGTATGTCGGAGGTGGCTGCTTCTCGATAGCCGTTCATGCGCTCTTGCCAGAAAGAACCGCTGTAGCGGATGCCGTCCAGCATCACGGGTAAGAAGGCCCGCACATCGGTCCCCGGTGGTTTGAAGTAGCGCTTGACGAACAACTCCTCACCATAGGCCTGGTTGTAGGTCCGCGAGGTGGAAAAGGTGTTGAGTCCTTCGTCGAGCCACGCGTGCTCGAACTCGTTGTTGCCCACCAGGGCATACCAGAACTGATGACCGGCCTCGTGGATCGTCACCCCTTCCGGCGAGCCACCGCCAAAAGGATTGAACAGCCGGCTGCCCGCGGTAAACAGAGTTGGATATTCCATGCCGCCTGCACCGCTGCCGTAGGCGGGGTCGACGATGGTGAGATGGTCATAGGGGTAGGGGCCGAACCAGCTCCCGTAGTGCCTCAGGGTCGCCTTGGTGGCGTCTATGTGCCGATCGGCTTGGCGGCGGTGCTCCGGCTGGATCAGCAGTCGCAGATCGACCGGCGGCAGACCCGGCTCCTCGAATCGGCTTTCCACGACCTTGTAGTCGGGGCTGGCCGTAAAGGTAAAGGCGTGAACGTCTTCCTGGTAATAGCGATGAGTCGTGGTGTCGTCCGGATTCTCGGTCTGCTCGATGAGCTTGCCGGTCGAGCCCACGACAAACTCGGAGGGCAGGGTCAACGTGACGTCGTAGACCCCGTAGTCCGAAAAGTACTCGGTGCCCGAGTGGTACTGATGAGTGTTCCAGCCCTCGGGCTCTAGGACCCCGAGCTTCGGAAACCAGTGAGCGATGAAGAAATAGTCGCCGCGGAAGCCGGTGCGGGCAAAGGTGCGGGGGATCTTGGCCTGCCAGATGAGCTCGACCTCGATCGCCTCTCCGGGCTCGACCGGCTGTGGCAGAGGAATCACCATCACCGTCTGGTCGTCCGCGTTGCCGTCATCGGGCGAGGCGAAGCGCGTGGCGGTGGTCAGATCCAACTCGGCTGCAACCGGTGGCTGATCGTCTTTCGCCACCACCTCTACTTCTCCCGCGGCACCTGCGGCGACCATGAAGGGCGGCCTCAACTGTCGCACCGAAAGGACCTCGAGATAGCCCCAGTCCTCTTCTTGTATTTCCCCGCCTCGGTCGCTTCTGTTCCGGTAGCGGTCCTCCAGTAGCCAGGTGCTGCGGTTGTTGCGCCAGGCATTCCAGTAGAGGTGGAACCAGAGCTCGTTCACGGCGGTCTCCTGGGTGTTACTCCAGACAACCGTCTGTCGACCGTTGAGCATCTTGCTCCCCGGATCGAGATCCACCTCGATGGTGTAGTTGGCGTTGCGGGGTGACAGCGGTGTCGCGAACTCGACCGGCGGCTGCACCTGTGCCGAGACCACGCCTGCGACAAATAAACCGATTAGCCCGGCCACGCCCCGGGCGGAAGCTAGCTGGACAAACATCAGCTCCTCCGAGTTCTCACAGACAGATGGGAAGAAATTCCCTCCACATCATGAACCGCCAAGCATTCTACGGGGTTGGCTCGAGGCCGTCGAGTGCTCGTTGTCGATTCCGATGGGATCTACACTCGAACGACGTTGCGTGCGTGGAGCCCTTTGGGACCCTCCTCGATCTCGAAACTCACCCGGTCGCCTTCGGCCAGACTGCGGAATCCGTCCGCGGCGATGGCGCTGTAGTGGACGAAGACATCCGACTGCCGTTCCTCCGACACGATGAAGCCGAATCCCTTGGCGTCATTGAACCATTTGACTGTGCCTTGTTCCATGATGTGCAACTCCTACCTCAAGTTATCCGAGAATGCCGCAACCTGGGGCGCGGCCCGAAGCCCTCCTCCTGCGGAGAGCGAAACAACTGTCAATACCGTCCGTGAGCTCTCACCGATTCCTCACAACTCCACCGACATCGGACTGCCTGGGATCGAGCTGGGTCGAGGGCGGGTCGGATGGGCGTCGGACGCTTCTACAAGAACGCAGATAATGCCACGATGCCGCGAGCGCCCGCAAGAGGTAGGATGCCCGGGTAATTCTCACCATGAGCGGATGGATCCAAGCAGCTAGCGACTGGCTTTGGGGCCCTCCCATGCTCCTGTTGGTCCTGGGAACCGGGATCTATCTCATTGTCCGACTGCGTGGGGTTCAGATCCGCGAGTTTGCAGCTGCCTGGCGGGCGCTGGCGCAGCCCTCGCGCCCCTCGGAGGAGGGCGACATCTCGCCCTTTGCGGCGTTGATGACGGCGGTGGGAGGCATCGTCGGCAACGGCAACATCGCCGGCGTGGCTACCGCCATCACCGCCGGTGGTCCGGGAGCCCTGTTCTGGATGTGGATCTCCGGGATCGTCGGTATGGGCACCATGTTTGCCGAGTCGGTGCTGGGGGTCCGCTATCGTCACCGAGCCGCCGACGGTCTCTACGTGGGCGGTCCCATGTACTACCTGCGGGACCGGCTCGGCTGGCGAAGGGTTGCCGCCTTCTTTGCCTTCGGTCTGGCACTCAAGACCCTGCTGGCCACCACCACCGTACAGAGCAACTCGATGGCGCTGGTGGCGGCTTCCGAGCTGGGATGGAAACCGCTGGCCACCTGTCTGCTGGTGGCGGTGATCACCGGCGCCGTCATCCTCGGCGGCGTCCGTATCATCGCTCGGGTATCCGAGTTCCTGGCGCCGTTCATGGGACTTCTCTATCTCGCCGGAGCCGCCGGTGTGCTCTTTGTCTATCGCGACGCTCTGCTGCCCGCCCTGACGCTGGTCTTCGAGCACGCCTTTTCGCCGGTGGCCGCGACCGGTGGATTCCTGGGAGCCGGTGTGCGTGAGGCCTTTCGCTTTGGTGTCGCCCGGGGTGTCTATTCGAACGAGGCCGGCACCGGCTCGGTACCTATCGCCCACGCCTCGGCCAAGACCAACGACCCCGTCCGCCAGGGGAAGGTGGCCATGCTCGGCGTCTTCCTCGACACCCTGGTCGTCTCCTCGGCCACCGGCCTGGCCCTGCTGGCAAGCGGGGTGTGGACTTCGGGTCTCGACTCGACCGTGCTCACCGCCCAAGCCTTCATCTCGGGTCTGGGACCAAAGGGTGGACCGCTGGTGCTCGCCGCCTCCCTGCTCTTCGGGCTGACGACACTCATCACCTGGGCCTTCTACGGCGAGCAGAGCGCCGTCTACCTGCTCGGCCCCAGGGCCCGAATACCCTACCGGATGCTCTACTGCGTAGCCATCCTAGGCGGAGCACTCGCCGGCGCCCAGGCGATCTGGGCCTGGGCCGACCTGCTAAACGGCATCATGGCAATACCCAACCTCATCGCCCTGGTAGTACTAGGAGGCGAAATCGGCAGGCTACTCCTAACCGGCGAATCAAAGTGAGATCCGGACACCTCGAAGCGGCCGGCCACCGTGCCGGCAGGGGAGGGTGGCGGAAGCCAGGGCTACGATAGACGCCCAGGTAACTCCGGTGAATGGGTGAGATACTCTTGCTTCGATCACGTCAGCAGACTTACGGAGGGTCATCTTGAAGGAGTACTACCAGGAATTTCAGGCACTGTTCGGCGAGCACCACTACACCGAAGCTCTGGTCGTCATTGCCATCTTCCTGGTAGTGGGCAAGGTAGCGGACCTGCTGATCACGCGCGGCCTGGCGCGGTGGGCCAAGAGAACCACTACCGATCTCGACGATCGGGTGATCGCGCTGATCCACCGCCCGATCTTTGTCAGTTTCGTGCTGTTCGGTCTCTGGCTGGCCACCCTCCAGCTCGATCTGCCGGCACCCTACGCCACACTCCTCCAGCGGATCATCAAGACCTCGGCGCTGCTGGTCTGGGTGGTCTTTGTGCTGCGTGGCTGTTCCCTATTCCTAGAGATCCTCAGCAAATTCGAAGATCGGGTGCCGCTGATCCAGCCGCGGACCCTGTCTCTGTTCGACACCACCATCAAAGTCCTGGTGGTAGGAGGAGGTCTCTATTTCTTGTTTCTCACCTGGGGGATCGACGTCGGCGGTCTGCTCATGACCGGCGGCATCGCCGGCATCGCTCTTGGCTTCGCCGCCAAAGATACTCTGGCCAACCTCTTCTCCGGGTTTTTCATCCTCGCCGACGCCCCCTACCAGGTGGGCGACTTCATCGTCCTCGACAGCGGTGAGCGCGGGCAGGTGACGCATGTGGGTCTGCGTAGCACGCGGTTGCTGACGCAGGACGACATCGAGATCACCATCCCCAACGCCGTCATGGGCAATGCCAAGATCACCAACGAGAGCGGTGGACGCTGGGAGAAGGAGCGCATCCGAGTCAAGGTGGGTGTCGCCTACGGCTCGGATGTGGATCGGGTGCGAGAGGTGCTGATGGAGATCGCCGAGGGCAACCCCAGCATCGACGGCGAGCCCGAGCCCCGGGTCCGCTTCCGGCGGTTCGCCGAATCCGGGCTCGACTTCGAGCTCATGGGTTGGATACACGAACCGGTGCTGCGGGGGCGGGTCCTGGATGCGCTCAACACCGCGGTCTACAAGCGGTTCGCGGCAGAGGGAATCGAGATACCCTTCCCCAAGCGAGACGTCTACCTGCACCAGGTACCCCCCTCCGAGGACGACTGAGACCCGGATTTGTCTTCTGTCCCTTGAAATGCCAGCTGGAGTGCGCGGAATGAAAAAACCCGGATTCTCGCCCTTATCCGACTTTCAGGAGTACCCGCCGGAGGAGATGGAGGCCCGGGCCAGGAGGTTTCTGGACGATATGAGAAGGAGGAGGTCGGTGAGGCACTTCTCCGACCGGCCGGTGTCTCGAGCAGTCATCGAGGACTGCCTGAGGGCGGCCAATTCGGCCCCGAGTGGCGCCAATCGCCAGCCCTGGCACTTTGTCGTGGTGGCGGACGCGGAGACCAAAAGCCGTATCCGGAGCGCCGCGGAGAAGGAAGAGCGGGAGTTCTACGAGCGACGGGCGCCGGAGGAGTGGCTGGAGGCCCTCAGACCGCTGGGAACCGATGAGCACAAGCCCTTTCTCGAGACGGCCCCCTATCTCATCGCCATCTTTGCCCAGCTCCACGGTGTCGATGCAGATGGCCAACAGTTCAAGCACTACTACGTCAACGAGTCGGTCGGCATCGCCACCGGGATGCTGATCACCGCTCTCCACCTGGCCGGGCTGGCCACCCTGACCCACACTCCGTCGCCGATGCGGTTTCTCAACGAGATCCTCGACCGACCCGGCCACGAGCGGCCCTACCTGCTGCTGGTAGTCGGCTATCCGGCGGCGGATGCGGTGGTGCCGGACCTCGAGAAAAAGCCGCTCCACGAGGCCTGCACCTATGTTTGACGCCAGCTTTTTGCTGGTATTGGAGCAAAAAATCGTGTTAAACTCCGCCCGTCCAAGGAGACTTCGGTTCGGAAGCAGCGGTGCGTCACTCGGCCGGGTGGAGTATGGAGATAGCCTCGCAGCAAAGAACCGCTTGATATTTGGGTTTCCAGTGGTCTATATATGTACGGTCAATTCGGCAGGTGTCGGTGGTTCGATACAGGCCGATCGCTGAAACCGAGAGAAACTCCGCGCTGGAGGGCCTTTCACCTCAACTCACGTAAGGAGCGCAGATGAACAAGAGCGAGATGGCTGAAAAGCTGGCCAGGAAGTGTGATCTTTCCCAGGCCAAGGCACTCGAGATCGTCAACACCATTTTCGACACCAAGCCGGGCAGCGGCATCATCTCCGTCGAGTTGGACGGCGATGGCAAAGTCCAACTCCCGGGTTTCGGCGTCTTCGGCACGAAGAGCCGCGCCGCCCGCCAGGGTCGCAACCCGGCGACGGGCGCGACGATCACCATTCCGGCCAAGAAGTACCCGTTCTTCAAGCCCGGCAAGGGTCTGAAGGACCGGATCGCCGACTAAAGCTGCTCGGTAGGCTGGAAAGGTAACACCTCCCCCGTCCGGGACCCGGCGGGGAGGCAGGCTGCAGCGAGACGATCGCTGCGCCACGGCTCACCAACGCTTAGAAAGAAAAACCCCCGCTGCGCCCTGTGCGCAGCGGGGGTTGTATTTCTCAGGAGCTGACTTCCCGCGGTTACTCGGGCTGCCAGTTGGGCAGTCGCCCCGGAGTCCACGGTCCGCCGGCAGCTTCGAGATCCTGCTCGAGTTGGGCGAGGTCGTCACCGATGAGGACCCGCAGCTTCTCCAGCACCTCCGCAAACTCTTCGCTGGCGATGTCATAGGCGTCGCGGTTGGTCTGAGTCGGAGCCGATGTGGATGTCCACTGTCCACCCACGATCCGGTTGACGCGACTCGTGATCGACATCGGGGTGCGCTCGCTGTGTGAGGCGACCACCGTGTCCCCCGACAGCTCGACCTGGATGTCCTTGAGCTGCGCCTCGAGAGAGTTGGCTTGGTCCATCAAGCCGGGGTCGGCCTGCGGGGTATCGGCGATCGCCTTCTTGACATGGCTCAGGCGATTCTGTGCTTCCTCCGCCGACTTGACGGCCCCCAGCACCCCCCGCTGCAACCTGGCGGTCTTCTGCTGGAAGGCCAGCAGTTCCTCTTTGTCGGCGGCCGCCAGGGTCGCCGTACCCAGCGGCACCGTCTCGAAGCTCTGCGACTCACCCAGCGGTGTCACTTCTCCGCCGATGACCTTGGCAATCGACACCTGGTAGCTCCCGGGCACCACCATCGGACCCTTGGGCGGCTGTTCAAAGGGGTTGTCGGCGGGAAAGGGCTCGAGACTGGTCGGGGTCGATGCCGGATACCGCAGATCCCAAGCCACCCGGTGAAAGCCGGACTTGGTGGGTCCGGTAAGGCGCCGAACGACATTCCCTTCCCGGTCGCTCACGGTGAGAAGGATGACCGGCTTCTCCTCGCGGTCCTCGGCGCGTAGCTCGTCCCAGCCGGGGTAGTAGACCGGCTCGCCCTTCTCCACCAGCTCCTTCTCCGCCTCCTGCCGCAGCTCCTTGCGGGTCTTGAGATCTTCATCCAGGTAGTAGGTGATGACCGCACCAAAAGGCGGATTGGGTGCGCTGTAGAGGGAATCGCCCAGAAAGCCCTTACCGGGCATGCCAAGCGGATGGCTCTCCATGTACATCCAGGCATCCTTGACCGGGAACAGCACGCTGTCGTTCTCGAGGATCTGCCGGTTCAGCCGGCGGAGCGGTGAATAGTCGTCCAGGATGTAAAAGCCGCGGCCAAAAGTCGCCAGCACGAGGTCGTTCTCCCGCTGCTGGATCTGCATGTCGCGGACCGCGATAGTCGGCAGGCCGCCCTCGAGCTGTATCCACTGGCCACCCCCGTCAAGGGTGAAGAAAGCGCCGAACTCGGTGCCGGCAAACAGCAGCTCGGGGTTCACGTGATCCTCGGCCAGCGAGAAGACCGAGCCGCGCTCCGGGAGATCACCGGTGATCGATGTCCAGGTGGCTCCCCGATCGGTGCTCTTTAGGACATAGGGTTTGAAATCGGAGTTCTTGTGATTGTTGAAAGCCGCAATGACGGTATCCGCGTCGTGCTGTGAGGCGACGATGTAAGCCACGTAGGTCATCGACGGCACCACGGGAAAGCTTTCGATCCGGCGCCAGTTCTCGCCGCCGTCCGCGGTAACTTGGATGAGACCGTCGTCGGTACCGGCGTAGATCAGGCCCTCCTCGAGCGGCGACTCGGCCAGTGACACGATGTTGCCGTAGAAGGAGGTGGAGAGGTTCTTGGCCACGGCATCGACGCTCCACACCCTGTCCATGACCTCCAGACGGTTGCGGTCGATCTGTCGTGACAGATCCGGGCTGACCGGGCGCCAGGTGTCGCCGCGGTCGTCGCTGCGAAAGAGCCGGTTGCCGGCAAAGTAGAGCCGCGTGTGCGAGTGGGGGCTGATGATCAGCGGTGAATCCCAGTTGAAGACGATCGGCTCTTCGTCTTTGCCATGCTGCGGCCGGATGTCGATCTCCTCACCGCTGCGCTTGTCGAAACGGACCAGGCCACCGTACTGCCACTGGGAGTAGATGATGTTGGGATCCTCGGGGTCGACCCGGGTCTGAAAACCGTCCCCACCCACGGTGGTAATCCAATCGCTGTTGAGGATGCCGTTGCCGCTGACGTTGCGCGACGGCCCACCCAGGGTCGTGTTGTCTTGCGTGCCGCCGTAGAGGTTGTAGAACGGGGTGTCGTTGTCGATCCCCACCTTGTAGAACTGGGTCACCGGGAGATTGGCCTTGTAGTGCCAGGTGGCTCCTCGATCCCAGCTCTCGTAGACACCCCCGTCGCAACCGGCCAGCAGATAGTCGGTGTCCTCCGGGTTGATCCACAGCGAGTGGTTGTCGACGTGCTTGAAGGTCTCGCCGACCTTGTGAAAGCTCTTGCCACCGTCTTCGGTGACCATCATCCAGGTGTCCATCGAGTAGACCCGGTCCACGTTCTCGGGATCGGCGATAATCTCCTGGTAGTACTGGCCGCTACCCGAGACATGGTCGCTCTGCTTCTCCCAGTTCACCCCCGCGTCCTGCGATCGGTAGAAGCCCTTGCCTTCACCGCTCGCTTCGATGATGGCGTAGACGACATCGGGGTTCGCCGGTGAAATGGTCATCCCGATCCGCCCCATGTCCTCCTTGGGCAACCCGGCCTCGAGCTGCTGCCAGTTCTCGCCGCCGTCGGTCGACTTGTAGATGCCCGACTCCGGCCCACCGTCGATGAGGGTCCAGACCCGGCGCCGACGCTGGTAGGCCGAGGCATAGAGAACATCCGGGTCACGGGGGTCCATCAGCACTTCGTTGACCCCGGTGTTCTCGCTGATGTCGAGGATCTTCTTCCACGTCTCACCGCCATCTTCGGTCTTGTAGAGACCACGGTCCCCACCGGGACCCCACAACGGCCCCTGGCTGGCGACAAAGACAATGTCCGAGTTGTCTGGATGGACGATGATCTTGCCGATGTGCTCGGAATTCTCGAGCCCGACGTTCTTCCAGGACTTCCCTCCATCCATCGACTTGTAGACGCCGTCGCCATAGGCAACGCTCCGCTGGCTGTTGTTCTCACCCGTACCCACCCAGACGATCAGCGGATTGTTGGGGTCGACGGTCACAGTGCCGATCGAGTAGGAGCCCTCGTTGTCGAAGATCGGAGTCCAGGTGGTGCCGGAGTTGACGGTCTTCCACACTCCACCCGAGGAGACGGCCACGTAATAGATCTTCGGGTTGCGCGGATCCACGGCAATCTCCGAGATCCTGCCCGAGGCGATGGCCGGCCCCAGGCCTCGGAACTGAAGACCGGAAAAGGTACCGGCCGAAAGGATGTCCTTCTCCTCGGCGGACTCCTCCGCCGCCGCCTTCTTGGCGGCCATCACTGCCGGCACAATCAACAATGCACAAACGACCAGCACGACAAAAAAATGCAAACGTTTCACGGCAATTCCCTCCGCAAAAAAAAGAAATGAGAGTGACTGAAGTGACTTCGAAGGGTCCGCCTGAATGGACCCAGGAGTGATTATCCTATCGTGCTGGGCTCGACTACGACAGGGTCGAAGCGGCCGGCCACCGTGCCGGCCGTCTTAGCCGAATACGAGCTTTAGGAACCCGGGTAGGAGCTTGTGAGTCTCGGGGCTCGGTCCAAAGCGGCTGTCGAGGGCTTCTCTTTGCTCCTTGGGAGTCATGTGGGCGGCGTAGCCCGACATATAGCGGAGGAAGCGGCCGCGGTTGGTCTCCTCGTCCAGCTCCGGGTGGAATTGGGTGGTCCAGATGGGTTGGCCCGGGATACGGAGCGCCTGGTTGGGATTGAGCTCGCTGGAGGCCAGATGGAGGACCCCGGCAGGGAGCGTTGCGGCCCGGTCTTTGCGCCCCATCTGGGCTGCGAATTTCGGCGGCAACAGACCGAGCAGCTCGTCTTGTTTCCCTGCGCTCGTGAGCGTCAACTCGTAGGTCCCAACTTCGGTCCTCCCCGGATCGTGGATGATCTCGCCCCCCAAGGCCGCCACCAGGATGTGAAAGCCAAAGCAGGAGGCGAACATGGGGTGACCGGTGGCCACGATTTCGGCCGCAAATTCGAGCTGAGCCTCGAAGTGGGGCAAGCTTCGTTTGGAGACATAGTAGTCGCCGCTGCCACCCACCATCACGGCATCGAACATACGGGCCTCGGACAGGGTGGGCGGACCACCCAGGAGATCCCAGGGCACGATCTGCTCGAGCGCCAGCCCGGTCCTGGCGGCAAAGGACCGGCGCTCTTCGTGGCGCACCGGATCATCTGGATTACGCGCCTGGAGAAGGAGTACCTTGAGCATGCCGATTGGTGACAGGATACTTAATTCAAGATTGTGAACATACTCCCACAACTGGCACAGCGGAGGTCTCCGCAAGAAAGTGTTCAGAATCTTGAATTGAGTATCCTGTCACCCAATGCCTTTTCCCTACTACCGTCGACTGAGCGCGGCGCGGAAGCGGATCTACCGGCGGAGTGACGAGATCACTGCGACCCCACTGCCCCGGGCGCAGGAGCTTCGCCCCTTGACCGCAGAGTTGGCCGCCGCGCTCGAGGAAGAGGACCGTCGAGGCGCCGAGAAGATCTGCCAGCATCTGGCCGACGGTCTGACAGAGCGGCTGGAGGTACCGCCGGTCCAGGTCCTGGTGCTGCGGGTACGGCCGCGGGACGGCTGGGGGGAGCTCCACGGTCTCTACGAGCCGAGCGAGGACGACTACCGCTCTCGCATCTCGCTCTGGATGCGGACGGCCCAACGGGCGCAGATCGTGGCCTTCCGCACCTTTCTGCGCACGCTCCTCCATGAGCTTGGCCACCACCTGGATTACGAGCTCTTCGAGCTCGAAGAGACCTTCCACACCGAGGGCTTCTACAAGCGGGAATCGAGTCTCTTCAACCAGCTTGTGGACAAAGAAAAACCCGGTCGGTGAGACCGGGCTAATCATCCGCAGATGCAATCGCTGGAATCGAGAGCTAGCTCGTGAGGCGACTCACGGTTCGGTGGATGGAGCGAGTAGGAATGGAGACCTTGACCGAGGTCGAGGGCTCCTCCACCTCCACCACCAGCTTGCCCCGCTTCTTTCTGACCCGCACCCAGACATCGCCGTCCTCGACCTCGACCAGGGTCACGTCGGGACAGTCGTCCAGGGCCTCGAGGAGTTCGTGGATCATCGGTGCCCACTCGCCGAGGTCCAACTCAGCATGGAGATCCAACAACTCCTCCTCGTCGAGTACCCAGTCGGTGGTGGCTACCGCGGCGTCAACCACCGCCACCGGCATGGGCAGATAGAGACTGAAGTTTTCGTTCCGGTCCTCGATACTCACCGTCATCACTCCACCCCAGGCGTAGACCGCCCCGATGAGCACTACCCAGCTCAGGATTGCGACGCCAAGAAATGCAGCGATGTAGGTCAGGACTTTTCTTGCACTGGCCATGGCAGCTCTCCTCTAGTCGGCCTCGGCGATGGAGTCGACCCAGACCCGGACATTGTCGCCGTCCGAGGTGACCGTCACCAGCTCACCCTCGCCCTCTTGGACGAGAGCGTGGATGGCCGCTTCAATGTCGAGCTCGTCCTCGTCACCGGAAAGGAGTGCGTCAACCACGGCGAACGGGACACGCACATCGACCTTCTCGTTGTCGTCTTCCTCGATCACCGAGACGTAGAGGTAGCCGCTCTCCTTCCAGACCTTGACGTCCTCACCCTTCTCTTCCACCTTGACAAAGGTCATGTCGGGGCTGTCCCTGAGCTCCGTCCAGAGCTCTCGGAGCTCGGCCGGAGTCATCTCGTGATCGCTGAAATGCATACCGTGGTCGTTGAGATGCTTCTCGGGAATCATCTGGATGGCCTTCTCGATCATCGATACCGGCAGATTGACGGTGACTTTGGCGCCATCGGCCTCGTCGACCCGGACGTGAAACCAGAGATTCGCCGCCGAGGCGGCGTCGGCGATGACCAAAGCGGCAAGAAAAACGATCGAAATACGGTGGATTTGCTGTTTCATAGGCTCGATTCTCCTCTTCCTGTTTGATAAGACGAGCCTCCGGCGGGAAAGTTTCACCCCCTTGACTACGGATTTCGGCAGCAGAAACCGAAGGTCATGGGGGCTTGAGGGCTTGGGTGGGGGTCTGCGGCCTACACCGTCGCTTCTGCCGGGGGTGTGTCCGCCGGACGGCGGAGACGGGCGGTGATCTTGTCTCGCGCTTCCAGCACCAGGCTGAAGAGGGCTGGGACCAGAAAGAGGGTGAAGACCGTGGAGACGATGAGGCCGCCCACCACCACACTCCCTAAACCGCGATAGAGCTCGGAGCCGGCTCCCGGGAAGAGAATCAGCGGCAGCATGCCGCAGACGCTGGTGGACACACTCATGAAGATGGGTCGGATCCGATTGCCCACCGCCTCGCGGATGGCCTCACGTGGGGCCAACCCGTCGTTACGCATGTGGTTGAGCGACTGGTGGACGATGAGGATGGCGTTGTTGACCACCGTTCCCACCAGAATGATGAACCCCAGCATGGTGAGGACATCGAGCGCCTGGTAGGTGAAGATGTTGGTCACCGCCAGCCCGAGAAAGCCGCCGAGCGCCGCCAGCGGCACGCTAAAGAGGATGACAAAGGGATAGAGGAAGCTCTCGAACAGCGCCGCCATCAGCAGATAGGTGATGATCACCGCCAGGATGAAATTCCACATCAGAGCGCGTCCGGTCTGGGTCAGCTTGTCGGCGGTGCCCGAGAGCTGGACCCGGTAGAGTCCACCGAGCTTGTCTTCTTGCCGCATGGGGTCGAGGATCTCGCTTTCGATGGCCTCCATGGCCGCCTGCAACGGCATCTCCTCGGATGGGCTGACGGCGATTGTGATCGCCCGCTGGCGCTCGCGGTGGGCGATCTGGGCGGGGCCCATCGACACCTCGACGTCGGCCACCGATGCCAGCGTCACCAGCTCACCCGATGGCGCGGCCAGGGGGAGCTGTTCGACCAGGTGGGTCCGTTGGGCGATGTCCACCTTGTCGGCCTTGACCATCAGATCGATCTCACGCCCTTCGTGGCGGTAGTCGCTGGCCTTGGCGCCGTCCACCAGTACATTCACCATCAGACCCAGATCGCGGTTAGTGATCCCCAGCTCGGCAGCGCGTCGCCGGTGGGTTCTGACATGGACTTCCGGGTTGCCCAGATCGAGGCTGGGAATCGGTCGGGCCTGCGCCCCGGGCAGCACCTGCCTGACCCGCTGAAAGACCTCGCCCCCGAGCGCGATCAACTGTGGCAGCTCGGGCCCGGTGAGCTCGACGTCGATACTTCGCCCCCGACCGAGCCCACGCTCGAAAAGGCTGGCCTGGCTGATAAACGCGATCGAGCCCGGCATCTTGAAGTTGGCCTGCATGTAGGGCCCGGTGAGCTCGCGAACGCGGGATGGGTCGCGGGCGGTGACACCCATAAAGGCCTGATTGGGCAGCCCGACGTAGAACATCCGGTCCACCCCGCCGCCAGGCAACTCCTCCGCCTCCTCGGCCGGTGTCTCCCAGAGGTACGCGACCTCGTCGTAGAAATGTCTGAGATTGCTGGTCTCCACGAGGCTGTAGCCCGGTGGCGGCAGGATAAAGCCAAAGAGCAGGTTCTGATTGCCGGTGGGCAGATACTCGGTGGCGGGCATCAGGAGAAAGCTCAGCCCCACCGCCGCCACGGTAAAACCGACGACGACGACGAGCCGTCGGGTCGTCGAGCCGGTAATCCAGTAGACCCGGTCGGTGACCCAGTCGTTGATCCGCTGAGCAAACCCCAGGACCCCCCAGAGCTCGCGATAGCCCTTGCCTTTGGCCTCCCTCTCGGCAACCCCCAGGATCTTGGCCGAGAGACTCGGAATCACGGTGATGGCCACGATGAGACTCAAGCCCACGGCGCAGCTGATGGCGATGGCGATGTCGCGGAAGAGCTGCCCGGCCTCCTCCTGGACAAAGAGCACCGGTAGAAAGACCGCGATCGTGGTCAGGGTGCTGGCCAGGACCGCCCCCCAGACCTCGGTCGCCCCATCGTGGGCCGCCTGAAAGCGTGACTTGCCCATCTGCCGATGGCGATAAATGTTCTCCAGCACCACGATCGAGTTGTCGACCACCATGCCCACGGCAAAGGCCATCCCGGCCAGGCTGATGACGTTGAGTGTGCGGCCAAACCAGTTCATCATCAGAAAGGTGCCGATGATGCTGATGGGGATGGCGATGGCGATCACCAGGGTGCTCGAGCGACTGCGCAGAAAGACCAGCAACACCATGATGGCCAGAAGACCGCCCAGGAGCAGGCTCTGGCGCACCAGCCCGATGGCGCTGTAGATGTAATCCGTCTGATCCCAGACCTGCAGGACCCGCAGGCCACGCGGCTCCAGCAGTTCGTGGTTGACGGTGCGCAGAGAACTCTTGAGCCCCTTCATCACCTCCAGGATGTTGGCCCCGGTCTCGCGGATGGCGTTGAAGACGATCATCTGCTCGCCCAGGAAGTAGGCGTTGGCAAATGGTTTCTGGTAGCCGAGCTCGGCCCGGGCCACATCCCGCACATAGACCGGTACCCCGTTGCGAATCGTTACGACGACGTCCTCGATATCCTTGGCGGATTCGTACTCCCCCATCGTGCGCACGATGTACCGTCGCTTGCCCTCGTCGAAGTCGCCAGCCGAGTAGTTCCGGTTCTCGCGATTGATGGCGGCCACGAACTCGGTAATGGTGATCTGCCGGGACGCCAGCTTGGCCGGGTCGACGATGACGTGCATCTCCTCCTCGCGGCCGGCCATCACATTGACCTGCCCGACACCCGATACCCGCTCGAACTCTGGCTTCACGAACTCTTCGACAAAGGTCAGCTGGGTGGTGATATCACCCGTGAAGGCATCCTCGCCTTGGCTCGGGAGCAGGACGAACCAGGCCATGGCACCGGCATTGGCACCCACGGCTTGGATCAGCGGCTTCTCCGCATCCTCCGGATAGCGGGGTACCTGCTCGAGGTGGTTGGAGACCTTGAGCAGCGCGCTGTCCAGCTCGGTGCCGGTCAGAAAGGTCAGATTGATCTGACCAAAGCTGTCGGAGCTGGTGCTCTCCATCTCCACCAGCCCTTCGAGGCTCTTGAGCTGCTCCTCCTGCTCGTCGACGATCTCCTGCTCGATCTCGTGGGGGCTGGCACCGGGCCAGAGGGTGGTCACCGTGATCTGCGGCTCCTCGACCGTGGGGGTGAGCTGAACCGGGATACGCAGCAACGCGATGGTGCCGAAGAGACCCACCAGAATGGCCCCGACGGCGGTCTTTACCGGCGAACGGATGGCACCTTCGACTATCTTCATGGCAACTCGTACTCCAGGAGCTCGGGGTTGACCGTCATGCCGGGGAAGACCCGCTCGTTACCGCGAGTGATCACCCGGTCACCGGCTTCGATCCCGCCGGTGACCGCGATCCAGGCGCCCTGGGAGGTTCCTGTCTCGACGCTCAGCCTCTCGAGCACTTCACCCTCGCCGATGCGAAAGACGATGCGCTCCGGACCCTGGCTGACGACAGCATCCTTGGGGACGACGATCGCTTCCTGCGGCTCGCCGATCGGCAGCTCGACCCGGGCCAGCATGCCGACACCGATCCGCCCTTCTGGGTTGGGTATGGCCACCTTGACCGGGAAGGTCCGGGATCGCGCATCGGCCCGAGGCACCACCGCGCGGATCACACCCTCCACCACAAAGCCGGGAATCGCCCGGATCTCGACCTGCGCCTTGTCTCCCGTCGACAGACCGTCAAAGTAGCTTTCGGGGGCCTCGACGGTCACCTCCAGGTCTCGAAAGTCGACCATCTCGACCACATCGCCCCCCTCCTGCAGCCACTCGCCCTCGGCCACGTGCTCCTCCACCACCACACCCGCATAGGGAGCGCGAACAACGGTGCGAGCCAGATCGTCTTCGAGCCGTGCTACATCGGCCTTGAGCTGGGACACTCGCCCCTGCCAGGCCTCGTATTCGGAGGCCGCGTCGTCGAGCTGTTGCTGACTGATGATGCTCTCTTCGAACAGGCCCTGCGAGCGGTCGAGGCTGGTCAGCGCCAACTGCTGCCGGGCCTCGGCCTCCTTGAGCTGACCCTGCATCGCCTCGTGCCTGAGGGCAATGTTCCGACGCCTGAGCTCGACCAGGGGCGCGCCCTTTTGAACGCGGTCACCCTCACGAGCCGCCAGCTTCTCCACCAGGCCCTCGACCTCCGAAGCCACCATGCTCGAGCGCCGTGACTCCACCGATCCGGTCAGATCGAGCGAGCGTCGGAGGCTCGCTTGGCGGGCTTCGGTATAGCGCACCGGGACGGCGGGAGCCTCCTCCTGCGCGTCGATCACCGGTGCCAGCGAGAGGGTTATCACCAACATCAACAGCACGCTTCTGTTTGTCTGCTTCATTTGCTGCAGGGATCCTTCGGGTTATGTCTATTTACGGCTTGCCAGCGCCCGGGTTTTCCCGGACGCGCAGCCGATACCTTCCTCGATCTTCAAGACAAGGATTATCGCAGAGAACCGGGAGGCTAGCACGTACAGGTATAGTTGGCCCTCGCCATCCGGGTCCACCCGATATTGAATAGGTCAAAGCGATGAAAAAACTCCTTGTTCTCACCCATCTCACCACTCTTGTCCTGGGCACCGTAGCCGTCGTCCGCGCCACCCCACCCCAGGCGGCCGAGGTCGACCAAGCGGCAGCCGCCGCGGTCGCACCGGCCGCGGACCTGCGGCTCGATGACCAGCTCTCCATCGACCCACAGATCATCGTCGGCCGGCTCGACAACGGGCTGGCCTACCTCATCCGGCCCAACGAGAAGCCCGAGAACAGAGCCGATTTGTGGCTCGCCGTCAACGCCGGCTCGATGCAGGAGGACGACGACCAACTGGGGCTCTCCCACTTTGTCGAGCACATGGCCTTCAACGGCACGACCCACTTCGAAAAGCAGGAGCTGATCGATTATCTAGAGCGCATCGGCATGAGGTTTGGCCCGGATATCAACGCCTACACCAGCTTCGACGAGACGGTGTACATGCTCCGGGTTCCCACCGACGACGAAGAGACGATGAAGCAGGGTTTTCAGATCCTCGAGGACTGGGCCCACGGTGTCGCCTTCGAGGAAGAGGAGATCGACAAGGAGCGAGGCGTGGTCATCGAGGAGTGGCGCCTCCACCGGGGGGCAGAGTCGCGGGTCCGGGATAAACAATTTCCGGTGCTCTTCAAAGACTCACGCTACGCCGACCGGCTGACTATCGGCGACCCGGAGATCATCGAGTCGGCCTCCTACGACACCGTCCGCCGGTACTACCGCGACTGGTACCGGCCCGATCTGATGGCGGTGATCGCCGTCGGCGACTTCGATCCGCAGGCTGTCGAGGCGCTCATCAAAAAGCACTTCGCGGGGCTCGAGGGCCCGGAGGAGCCGCGACCACGCGAGATCTACCCGGTCCCGGATCACGATGAGACGCTGTTCGCCATCACCACCGACCCCGAGCTCACCCTCACCGACGTCGGTGTCTACTACAAGCTCGAGCGCCTCCCCGAGGGCACCAGGGGCGCCTACCGCAAGCAGATCGTCGAGCAGCTCTACCACGCGATGGTCAACGCACGTCTCGACGAGTTGCGCCAGCAGGCCGAGCCGCCCTTCATATACGGTTACTCGACCTCCGCGGGGTTTGTGCGCAGCAAGGACGTCTATGTCCAGATTGCCGGGGTCGAAGAGGGAAAGATGGAAGGCGGTCTCGGGGCGCTTCTCACCGAGGTCGAGCGGGTCGACCGCCATGGGTTCACCAAAACCGAGCTCGAGCGGATGAAGGCCGACCTGCTGCGTAGCTACGAGCGGGCCTACGAAGAGCGGGACAAACGGGACTCCCAGTCGTTTACCTCCGAGTATCTGCGTCACTTTCTGGAGGACGAGCCAATACCGGGGATCGAGGTCGAGCTCGAATTGGTGCGAGAGTTTCTGCCCGGCATCAGCCTGGCCGAGCTCAACCACCTCGCCGAGGAGTGGATCTCCGAATCCAACCGCGTAATCCTGGCTAGCGGCCCGGACAAGGAAGGCGTGTCGCTGCCGACGGAGGACCAGCTGGCCGCCGTCTTCAAGGGTGTCGAGGAGAGTGAGATCGCCGCCTATGTCGACGAGGTGCGCGAGGCTCCACTCCTCGCCCAGGTGCCCGAGCCCGGCGAGATTGTGAAGCGCACCGAGATCCCCGAGATCGGTGTCACCGAGTGGCGGCTGGACAACGGCGTCCGTGTCGTCCTCAAGCCCACCGACTTCAAGAACGACCAGGTGTTGTTGTCCTCGTTCAGTCCGGGCGGTCATTCGCTGGTGACCGACGAGGATTTTGTCTCTGCCTCCTTTGCCGACACTCTGGTGGGCAACGGCGGTCTTGGTGAGTTCAGCCAGATCGAGCTGGACAAGGCGCTCGCCGGCAAGCTGGCCAGCGCCCAGGCCTACGTCAATGAGCTCGAAGAGGGGATCACCGCCAGTGGCTCACCCAAGGATCTGGAAACGATGTTCCAGCTCCTGTATCTGAGTGCGACGGCGCCACGTAAGGACACCGAGACCTTCGAGGCCTTTGTGACCCGGGTGCGCGCCATCCTGCAGAATCGTCAGGCCCAACCCGAGGCGGTTTTCAGTGACGAAGTCACTCTGGCCATGTTCGACGGCCATCCGCGGCGCCTGCCGCCGACACTCGAGATGATCGACAAATTGGACCTCGATCTCGCCTTCGAAGTCTTTCGCGACCGCTTTGCCGACCTCGACGATCTCACCGTCGTCATTGTCGGCGCCTTCGAGCTCGACGCCATCGAGCCGCTCGTCGAGACTTATCTGGGCAGCCTGCCGGCGACAGACCGCGAAGAGACCTGGCGCGATGTGGGCGCGCAGCAGAAGGAGGGGCTGGTCAAGGTCGAGGTCAAAAAGGGGCTCGAGCCCAAGAGCTCGGTCAAGTTCTCTTTTGCGGGTCCGGCCGAGTGGAGCCGGGAGAACGTCTATGACATGGGCTCGCTGTCCTCGGCGCTCCGCATCCGCCTGCGCGAGGTGCTGCGTGAGGACATGGGTGCGACCTATGGCGTGGGTGTCGGCGGCCAGCTCACCGACCGCCCTCAGGAGCGTTTCGGCTTCACCATCAGCTTTGGCTGCGCCCCCGAGAATGTGACGGAGATGGTCGGCACTCTTTTTGCCGAGCTCGACCACATCCGTGAGAAGGGTCTCGACGAGACCTATGTGGAGAAAGTCAAAGAGATCCAACGCCGGCAACGCGAGACCAACCTCAAAGAGAACTCCTTCTGGCTCGGATCCCTCAAGTTCTACTACTCCAACGGCTGGGATCCACGGCTGATCCTCGAGCATGAAGCTCTTGTCGAGCGCACCACAACGGAGCGCCTGCGCGACACGGCCCAGAAGTACCTCGATTTCGAGAACTATCTGCGGGCCGTCCTCTATCCTGAAGACTGGGAGACGGAGGCGGTGAACAGCTCCGAAGGCTGATTCTCGAGCGACCTCCAGCCCCTCAATCTATCCGGCTCACGGTGTGGAACCGGCCATGGCCGTCGATATGTCGGTCCGGGCCCCTGCTTGACATTCAACTACCCAGGTAGTACTATCGCGGTCGTTCTTGCAACCAAATGGCACTCAAATACGTCAAAAGGATATCGAGATGAAACGCAGTCACTCCCTCGGAGAGCTTCAGCTGGTCATCATGCGCATCCTCTGGCAACAGGGTGAAGCGACGGTGGCCGATGTGCACTCCCGTCTGCTGGAGGAGCGAGGTCTCGCCCCCACCACCGTCGCCACCATGCTGGTGAAAATGGAGAAAAAGGGGGTCGTCGCCCACCGCAGCGAGGGCCGCAAGTTCGTCTACCACCCGACGGTCACCGAGGAGCAGGTGCGACGATCGATGGTGGATGAGCTCACCGAGCGAGTCTTTGCCGGCAACGCCACCGCTCTCGTGGCCCATCTGGTGGCCGAGCAGGAGATCGACGCCGCCGAGCTCGAAAAGCTCAAGCAGCTGATCCGCCAACACGAAGAGAAAGAGGAGCACTGAGATGTGGATATCGATGGACACCCTGCGCCCACTCGGGGAGCTGCTGGTCGCCTGGATGCTGACCTATGCCCTCCACAGCTCGCTGTTGGTCCTGATGGCCAGCGTGACCACATGGTGGCTGCGAAGAAGACACCTCTCGGTGCAAGAGACCGCCTGGAAACTGGCGCTTCTGGGCGGGTTGGTGACAGCCACTCTGCAAATCGGTCTGGGGATCACACCCCTGACCGGCTTCTGGGCTCTCGGTCTCGATTCACCCGTGGCCGAGCTGGCCGCGCCGGCAGCGGAGATCCCCCGGTCCGAGTTTCGCTCCCTTGCCCCGACACCGGTGGTCGCTCAACCAGCTGACGCGACACCGGCCGTCGCCCCGGGGACACCGCTCCCCACGAGCCAACCCCCGCAACCGGTGGCGTGGACCGTGGCCATCAGCGGCTCCTGGCTGGGTGTCGGGATCGTTCTCTGTCTGCTGCTCGGTTTCTCCTATCTGCGGCTCGCCTATCGCTTGCGTGGCCGCACCGAGATCTCCAGCGGACGGCTGCCACGGGTGCTCGCCAGGCTCCTCGGCGAGATCTCCCGACCGATCCGCATGACCACCACCCACCGTCTCCGGATTCCGATCGCCAAGGGGGTCATCCGGCGCGAGATCTGCCTACCCCGCCGCGCTCTCAACGACCTTACTCCCGAGCAACAGGAGACGCTGCTGGCGCACGAGACGGCCCACCTGCTCCACCGGGATCCCTTCTGGCTCGCCATCGCCCGCTTTGTCGAGAGCCTGTTTTTCTTTCAGCCGCTCAACCGGCTGGCCCGTCGACGGATGCAGGAGATCTCGGAATTCAGATGTGACGACTGGACGGTCGAGCGCACCGGCCGGCCCCTCACCCTCGCTCGCTGTCTGACCGAGGTCGCCGGTTGGAATGTCGGCGCCGCCGCGCCGCTCCCGGCGCCGGGAATGGCACAGGACACCTCGGGGCTCGGCTCGCGTGTCCGCCGACTGCTCGATCGAGACTATCCCCAGCCGCGGGAGGAGCAGCCCCGCTGGCTGCGACCGGTGCTGGCGGCAGTCCTGCTGGTGGTCGTGGTCTCGGCACCCGGCATCTCGCTCGCGGGTGGTGAAGAGGAGCCTCCGCCGGAGCCGCCCCCGGCACCGGAGAGGCCCGTCGCGGAGGCAGACGAGCCACCAGCTCCGCCATCGGCACCGGCAACAGTCGCCCCCGTTGTTGCGGCCACCCCGACCCCGGTCGCGATCCTCGCCCCCGTCCCCGTCGTCGCTCCAGCGCCCGCTGCTATGGCTACCCCGGCACCGGCTCCAAGACTAGCCCTCGCCGCAGCACCTGCCGCGGCGGCACTCCCGGCCTCCTCCGCTCCCAAGATCGCCACCAACACAGAAGAGTCAGAGGAAATCGAATATGCCGAGGACAGCGCAGAAGAGAAGATCGACGAGTTCTTGGATGAAATGGATGAGGCTCTGGACGAGGTCGAGGATGAGATAGACGAAGAGCTCGAAAGCGTCGAAGAGGCGGTCGAAGAGGACCTGGAAGCCCTCGAGGAGCAGCTCGAAGGCCAAATTGAAGTCTATGAGGAGGAGTTCGAAGCGCAGATCGAGGCCTTGGAAGACGAGATGGACAGTTGGGAGGACTCGGTCGATGAGCGTTTCGATGACCGGGGCTCCGAACGTAGGGAAGAGGCCTTCGACCACGACCTGGAGGCGTTCGAGGACGCCGCCGACAGACGCCTCGAACGGCTCGAAGACGAGCTGGATCGGATCGATGAGCGCTTCGAGAATCAGATCGAAGCGACGATCGAAGGGGCGATCGAGAACAGCCTCGAAATCGAGCTCGACACCATCGAGCGGCAGTTTGAGACCCACGAACGGGAGCTGGAGCGGCTGGCACACGAGGCCGAGCACAGGGCGCGAACCGAAGGTCTTTCCGCCGAGGACATGGACCGTTTTCGCGCCGAGGCTCGGCGGATCGCCGAAGAGGCGCGACCCAGCGCGGAGCAAATGGCCGCGATGAAGGATCAACTCCGACGGGCGGGCGAAGAGGCCAAGAGGGCTGTTGCCCAGGCGGAAATCGACAGTGCCGAGCTTGAGGCAGCCCTCGAGGCGTGGCGGGCCGACTACCAGGTCGAGCTCGAAAAGCTCAGAGCCGACCTCCGGAGCCTGCAGAGCAAATACGACTAGAGGATAAAGCGCGCGGAGGCTAAGGGACGATCGGGATCTCGTCGACCGGGGCCAACATCAGGGCCGGGTCGACCCTCGCTCCGCGCCAGCGCATTCCGATGTGGAGGTGGGGTCCGGTGGCGCGCCCGGTTTGACCGACCTTGCCGATCACCTGGCCCCGACGCACCTCTTCACCCTCCCCCACCAAAATGTCGCTGAAGTGGAAGTACATGGTGATCAGCCCATCACCGTGATCGAGAAAGACGCTTTGTCCGGAGAAGAAAAAGTCGTCGGCCAGGGCCACCACCCCATCCGCAACCGCCAGCACCGGCACTCCCTCGTCGGCGGCGTAGTCGGCACCGGTGTGGGGACTGCGCGGCTGATCGTTGAAGAATCGCCGATCACCAAAGCGACCGCCGGCCGGCAAGGATTCCAGCGGCGGCTCGAGCGGTAGCGCGAATCGGCGTGGACCCCGCCGGCCCCAGAGGGCGGAGATCCGTTTCTGCTCCTGCTTCACCCGCGCCAGGTCCTCGGACGAAAGATTCACCTGCGAGTCGTCCTCGAGCGTGATCCGCTGCACCTTGTAGGGATAGGCCGCCACCGAGATCGTCGCCTCTTCCCGGCGTCCATCGACCATCCGAAAAATCTCCAGCGGTCCCTCCGGGGTCAGCAGGTCGATCGGGTACCAGCAGGACCCTTCCATGGGGAGCCACCTCTGTCCCTGCCAGCCACAGCTCTCGACACCCTCCCCGAGCCAACGCACCAGACCACCCGGTGCCACCACCTGTCCGGCATTCAGGCCGCTCGTCGAGATCAGTCCAAGACCGGTCGCGACGGCGATGACGATGACTCTCCTCACTGTCCCCTTCACGGCGCCAGATTATCACCGCGGGAGATCGGAGACCCGAATTCGGGTCTTGCCCCAAAGCACGATCTTCATCCTCAAGCGGCACTCGCACCGCTCTCGAAGCGGCTCTTCTCCGCCGCCTTCAGGTAGGCGTCTCGCGGAGTGATTTTCCCCTGCTCGAGGAATTGCATGATGGCGTCGTCCATCATCTGCATGCCTTCGCCGCGCCCCGACTGGATGACGGAGCGGATCATGCTGGTGGTGCCTTCACGAATAATGTTGGGAATGCCGGTGGTGCGAAAGAGGATCTCAGTCGCTGCCACTCGTCCGTCCCCGTCGGCGGTCCGCAGCAGAAGCTGGGAGACGACTCCTGCCAGGGACGCGGCCAGGCTCTCTCGGGCTTGCGCCTGCTCGTCGGCGGGATAGGAGTCGATGAGCCGCTCGATGGTGGCGGCGGCGGCGTTGGTGTGCAAGGTGCCAAAGACCAGGGCGCCCATCTCCGCGGCGGTCATGGCCAGGGAGATGGTCTCGAGATCGCGCATCTCGCCCACCAGGATGACGTCGGCATCCTGACGGATGGCGGCGCGTAGGGCGGCACTGAAGCTCTCGGTGTCGCTCCCCACCTCACGTTGGGAGAAGACGCATAGACGATTAGGGTGCACGAACTCCACCGGATCCTCAATGGTGACAACGTGCCGGCGGTAAGTACTGTTGATGAGATCGAGGATCGCGGCCAGGGTGGTCGACTTGCCCGAGCCGGTGGGGCCGGTAACCAGGACCAGCCCCTGTTCGAGATGGGCGAACTTGGCGATCGCCTCTGGCAGGCCGAGGTCGTCGAGTGAGAGGATCTCTTGCGGGATGATGCGAAAGACCGCGGCCGGACCGTTCTCCTGCCCCAGGAAGTTGCAGCGAAAGCGGGCGACCCCTTCCAGGCCGTAGGCGAAATCGAGATCATTGGTCTCCTCGTACTCCCGCCACTGGGCTTCGTTGGTGATCTCGGCCATCAGGGCCAAGAGGACCTCTGGCGTCAAGATCGGCCAGCCTGCCACCGGCTCGAGCTCACCATGAAGGCGAATTCGCGGCTCGAGACCGGCGGATAGGTGAAGGTCGGAGCCCTCGTGGTCGTTGCAGTAATGGAAAAGCTCGTCGATCTTGGCCACAGGAGCTGCTCTCCTCAGAGTGCGGATTCCGCCAACGACTTGGGATTCTCACAGAGGCGCAGGGCCTCTTCACGGGCTACGACCTTGCGGGCTACAAGCTGCCTCAGCGACTCGTCAAGAAGACACATGCCGTCCGCGGCGCTGGTTTGGATGATGGATTGAAGTTGATGGGTCTTGCGCTGGCGAATGAGATTGCCGACGGCCGTGGTCACGACCAGGATCTCGACCGCCGGGACCCTGCCCTGGCCATCCAGCCGCTTGACCAGACGCTGTGAGATGACGCCGCGCAACGACTCGGAGACCATCGTGCGCACCTGTGACTGCTGCGCGGGTGGGAAGGCCCCAACCAGACGGTTGACCGTGGCGATGGCGTTGGTGGTGTGGAGAGTTGCCAGAACGAGGTGACCGGTCTCGGCCGCAGTCAGGGCCAAGGAGATGGTCTCCAGATCGCGCAGCTCACCGATGACGATGACGTCGGGGTCCTCACGCAATGAGGCACGCAAAGCTGCGGCAAAACTATTGGTGTGGCGCTCCACCTGTCGCTGATTGACGATGCACCGTTGCGAAGGATGGTGATACTCGATCGGGTCTTCGATGGTGATGATGTGATGACGGCGTTCCTCGTTGATCAGACGGATCAACGCCGCCAGGGTGGATGACTTGCCGCAACCACCCGGCCCGGTGATGAGGACCATTCCCTGATGATGGTTGGCGAAGCGAGCGATGTCGAGCGGCAGGTCGAGCTCGGAGAGAGTCGGCGGCACGAGATTGATAACGCGAAAGACGGCATCGAGCCCGTTCTGCTGGCGATAGGCATTGACACGGAAGCGGGCCAACCCCTCGATCTCGTAGCAAAAGTCGACCTGGCCGGTCTCGTGCAGACGCTCGAGCTGCTCCGGTTCGAGAATCGATTCGACGAGAATGCGAATCTCTTCGGGCGGCAAATCGCCCCCGGGAACCGTCAGGAAGTCTCCCTGAATGCGCAGGCGCAGGGGACTGCCGCTGTGGATGTGTAGGTCGCTCGCCCGCTGCTCGACCGCCATCTGCAAGAGCTCGTCGATGCCGGCGCCGGTAGATGCAGACGACGGCTGGTCGGTTGCCGCCTCGCGGGCCGACTTCTGCTGGGCAACGAGCTCCTGCTGAGCAAGGATGAGTTGCTGCAATTGCTTCGAGGTAATCAGTCCGGCGGCGACCAGGATGTCGCCCAGCTTGCGCATGCCCCCCTCATGGCTCTGCTCGCGGAGAGCCCAGGCCAACTGGTCCTTGGTGATCATGTCGTAGTGGACAGCAATGCGGCCCAGGAGAGGCTGATCCTCCTCCGCTTTGTGGAAAGCAGCGGTTGTGGGGGGTGTCGGCGAGTCGGTCATGATGAGCTTGCTCGTGGCGAATGCCGAAAGGTATTCCATTCTCCAGCTCGGGGCTATACGAAACTCCACAGACAAAATCTCGGTCAAGACCGCCCTTCTGGATGTACGATAGGATCGCCTGCAGTTGATCGGACAAGATCTCTCTCATTTCAGGATCACCGCCAAGCTGGGCGAGGGCGGTATGGGGGCCGTGTATCGGGCCGAGGACACGAAGCTCGGCCGCGAGGTGGCGATCAAGGTTCTGCCGGAGGAGTTCACCTCGAACCCCGAGCGGCTGGCGCGCTTCGAGCGCGAGGCGCGCGCGCTGGCGGCGCTCAATCATCCGAATATCGCGGGGATCTACGAGGTCGGCGTAGGCACAACGTCCTCCTCTACCGAGGATGGCGCACCAGCAACCATCCATTACCTCGTCATGGAGCTCGCCGAAGGCGAGGACCTGGCCACCCGGCTCTCCCGTGGCTCGATCCCGGTCGACGAGGCCCTGTCGCTGGCTACGCAGATTGCCGAGGCCTTCGAAGCCGCCCACGAGAGGGGCATCGTCCACCGCGACCTCAAGCCCTCCAACCTCATGGTCTCGCCGGAGGGACAGATCAAGGTCCTCGACTTCGGCCTCGCCAAGGCCTGGCAGGATGGTGCCGCGGCCATCGACTCGGGCCTGACGCAATCGCCCACCCTCACCGCCCAGATGACCACGGCCGGCATCATCCTCGGCACCGCGGCCTACATGTCGCCCGAGCAGGCGCGTGGGCAGGAGGCCGATCAGCGCTCCGACATCTGGTCGTTTGGAGCTGTGCTTTACGAGATGCTGGCCGGGAGGGGTCTGTTCAAGGAACCCACGATGACGGACACGCTCGCCGCTGTCCTGCGAGCGGACATCGAGTGGGACGAACTTCCCGATGAGACGCCACCCGCCGTTCAGCGCCTGCTACGACGCAGTCTCGAACGGGATCCCAAACAGCGGCTCCACTCCGTGGCGGATGCTCGCCTCGAGCTCCAGGAGGCGGCCAGCGGATCGGCGAGAGAGTCGGAGACAGATACCGTAACAGCAACCTCTACCCGAGCCGGACGCTTGCTGTCGGCGGTTGCCGTCCTGTTGGCACTCGGGCTGATCGCGCTGGGCGTCGTGGCGTGGCGACTGGCCGGCAGAAAGCAACCGGTGATTCGTTCCCTGGTGTCACCGCCACTGGGTGGCGCCTTCCTTCTCGAGAGCGGCATGCCCGGGCCCGTGGCGATCTCGCCCGACGGCGCCCGACTGGCCTTCACCGCGCGCGACGCCGCAGGCACCCCCAGCCTCTGGATCCGTGACCTCGACGACCCCGAGCCACGCGTTCTCCCGGGCACCGAGGGAGCCATGTTTCCTTTCTGGTCGCCCGACAGCCAGACGGTCGCCTTCACCAGTGACGAGAATAAGCTGAATCGCATCGACATCGCCGGCGGTCCACCCCGGTTTCTATGCGATGCCGGAGGCGGCAAGGGAGGAACCTGGAGCGAGGAGGGCGTGATCGTCTTTGGGCGCGCTAGGGGTCCTCTGCAGCGCGCCGATGCCAGTGGCGGAGGGTGTGAGCCACTCACCGCTCTCGACCCGGCATTTCCCGACGAGATCAGCCACCGCCTGCCGCGCTTCCTTCCGGACGGCCAACGGTTCCTGTATCTGGCGAACCGGGCGGCGGCGGCCAACACCGACTATCGCATCTTGATCGGCTCGTTGGATGGAACACCGCCCCGGGAGCTCATGCGTAGCAGCTCGCAGGTCGAAATGGTCGCGGATCACCTGTGGTTCGTGGATCAGGGAACTCTCGTCGCCCGCCCCTTCGATGCCAGCCGCGAGCTGATCACCGGAGAAGCACGACCGATCGCCGAAGGTGTCGGCGAGTTGCGAGGACCAGGAATCGGCCTGTTCTCGGTCTCACAGTCGGGTGTTCTGGCATTCCACGGCCTCGACGCGGCCGAAAAGCGCTCGCTTATGTGGAGGGACCGATCGGGTCAGAGTCTCGGCACGCTGGGTCCCCCCGGTCGCTACCTCAATGCCGTACTCTCCCCGGACGGGAAACAAGCGGCCGTTTCGGCTTACGAGGAGTTCGGGTTTCTGAGTACGTATCTCTACGATGTCGCAACGGAGATCTCGACCCGATTCACCTTCGGAGAGCCCTACAAAGGCTTTTCGACCTGGTCTCCGGACGGCGACCGCATCGCCGTTACCTGGCTTCCAGGCAAGGGCATCGAGGCGCGACCCGTCTTCACTGGGACCGACGGGGAGGTCTTGTGGGAGACCGAGGCAGACGAAGAGCTCAGGCTCCTCGCCTACGACTGGTCTCCGGACGGCAGTGTCCTCCTTGCCGGAGAACGCCTGCCCGGCGAAGACGGCCAGTATGACCTCTGGGTGCTGCCGTTGGATACCGAGAGAGCGCCCTATCCACTAACGGAGACGCCCTACAGCGAATTCGACCCTGCACTGTCGCCGGACGGTCGCTGGAT
>JBAUDS010000193.1:0-2519 GCA_049678185.1 Thermoanaerobaculia bacterium | reverse complement strand
CGCGGACCTTCGTCACCCAGGATCCCACCATCGCCGTGGGGCGCCGACGGGGGCTGCCGGTGCAATTCGTGCTGGAGGCACCAAATCTGGAGCGGCTCAAAGAGGTGCTGCCGGTCTTCATGGCACGCGCGGCGGCCGACCCGGTCTTCTCGGTGACCGACCAGAATCTGGAGTTCGACAAGCCGGAGTTGCGAGTGGAGATCGATCGCACCCGGGCCCGGGATCTGGGGGTCTCGGCACTCGACATCGCCGAGACCCTGCAGCTGTCACTGAGCGAGCAGCGCGTGGGTTACTTCGTTGTCGACGGCAAGCAGTTCGAAGTCATCGCCCAGGTGACACCGGAGAGCCGCAACGAGTCCTTCGATGTCCGCAACCTCTACGTGCCGGGGCTGAGAAGGGAACCGGTCCTGCTCGACAAGGTGGTGCGGCTCTACGAGGAGAGCAGCCCACCCCAGCTCTACCGTTTCAACCGCTATGTCTCGGCCACGGTCTCGGCGGGTCTGGAGGCGGGCTACACTATTGCCGACGGTATCGAGGCCATGGAACTGATCGCCGATGAGATCCTGGATGAGAGCTTCGTCACCGACCTGGCCGGCCAGTCGCGCGACTATGCCGAGAGCTCGCGCAGCCTGGCCTTCGTTTTTGTTCTCGCCCTGGTGCTGATCTACCTGGTGTTGGCGGCTCAGTTCGAGAGCTTTCGCGATCCCTTCACCATTATGCTCACCGTGCCTCTGGCCCTGGCCGGGGCTCTCTTCGCCCTCTGGTACTTTGGCCAGACCCTCAACATATTCAGCCAGATCGGCATGATCATGCTGATTGGTCTGGTCACCAAAAACGGCATCCTGATCGTCGAGTTCTCCAATCAGAGACGGGATGCCGGTCTGAGCGTCGAGGAGGCGATCCGCGAAGGGGCTGCAGCCCGCTTCCGCCCGGTGCTGATGACCAGCATCTCCACCATGCTGGGCACGCTGCCGATTGCCCTGGCCCTGGGTGCCGGTGCCGAAAGCCGGATGCCGATGGGAATCGCTGTCATCGGCGGCCTCATGGTCGGCACCTTCCTCACCCTCTTTGTCGTTCCAGCCACCTATACCTACCTGGCGGGCGCAAAGGCGCGTGGGGAAGTGGCCGGCGAGCCGGCGAAAGAGATCCTCGACGATCGCGCGGCCTGAGCCTGGGGCTTGCCAAACGGGTCGGGCTACTCTTCAGTCCCGGCTGATGAAGAGGCGCAGGACGTACCAGAACATCAGGGCGATGGAGGCGAAGAGCTCCAGCGCTGCTCCCACGTGGCGATCCTCCGGGAAGTGGTGGAGCACGTTGGAGGTGTCGTAGAGCACGGCGCCACCGGCCAGGGCGATCATCGCCACCGAGAAGAAGGTCCCCAACTCGAAGCCGAATAGAACACCGGCCACGATCAGGATGAGAGCCACCACGAACCCCCACTTGAGCAGCGCCCCGAGAAAAGAGAAATCCTTTCTGGTCACAAAGGCCACCAGCGTCAGGCCGCCGAAACCAACCAGGGTCGCGACCGCCGCACTCTGAATAGCGCCCGGTGCGGCCACCTGAGCGATGTAGAGCAGTGGCACGAAGATGATGGCGTTGGCGATGACATAGCCGGCGAGGGCCGCGTACTGCGCCCCCAGGGACTTGGCAGTGTGGGCCGCACGGCTGGCGAGCCAGCCGACGACCATAAAGCCGCCCAGGCTCCACAGCCACGAGACGCCCAGCATGGTGGCGGCAAGCCGCTCGGCGAGCCCCGAAGAGAAGAGGTAGATCTCGATCCCGGCGAAAGCCAGGATGGCGGCGAACAGATGCACGTAGGTGCGAGTTATAAACGCGGCCCGGCGGTCGACCCCGAGCTCGATAACCGGGGTCTGGAAGTAGTCTGCAGGAGTGGTCTGAGTCACGATATCGGTTCTCCTTCGATTGGCTACTGTTAGGGGCTCCGGATCATTTGTCACCAACATTACGAAACAGCGTAAGAGCCAGGGCGTACTATTCTATAGGGGGAGGCTCGCCATGAACCCCAAGAAGACCACGGTCCTCGTCGGCTTCATATCCGTTCTGGCCATCATCCTGTTCTGGTTGGTCTACCGGCCCTGGGCACGGACCTGGGGCGCCACCGACGAGGAGATCGACCGTCCGATGCGCGGTGACGACATCGTCGAGAAGCCCATCTTCAACGCCACGCGGGCGGTGACGATCGCAGCGAGTCGGGAAGAGATCTGGCCCTGGCTCGTCCAGATGGGTTACCTGCGGGCCGGGTTCTACAGCTGGGATCGGCTCGACAACGACGGCAATCCCAGCGCCGAACGGATCATCTCCGAGCTCCAGGACCTCCAAGTCGGTGATCTCGTCCCGCTGAGCCACGACGCCACGGCCAAAGTGGAGGTCTTGGAGCCCGCCAGACATCTGTTGCTGGTCTTTGAGGGCGACACCGAGGCGACGTGGGCGTGGGGTCTCTATGCGACGACTGCGGACAAGACCCGGTTGGTGACGCGTTTGAGGGTAGGGACAGGAGG
>JBAUDS010000192.1:0-17727 GCA_049678185.1 Thermoanaerobaculia bacterium | reverse complement strand
GAGGTGAACCCTCAGGCCCCACGCCCAGCTCTTATCTCTTCTTCAGATAAACATTCCCACTAAAAGTCTCGATTGAAACATCCGCGCCGCCGGAGCCGGTCGAGAACTCCAAATACTTGCCCGGGGCGTACTTGCTGGTGCGCTTGGCGCCCGGTCCGAAGTCGTTCTGGATCTCGCCGCTGAACGTCGAGACCTCGAAGGCGGCCGAGGTGTCAGCCGGCAGCGTCAGGTTGACGTTGCCGCTGTGGCAGTCGAGGTCGAAGCTGGCGTCGGGGCCGAGACTGCCTTCGACGGTGATGTTGCCCGACACCGTCTCGAACTCTCCCCGGTCGATCTGCCCGGCCTCGACTTCGATCCTGCCGCTGACGGTAGCGACGTCGACCCGCTCGGCCACGCCGTCGAGCTTGATGTTGCCGCTAACCGATTCGGCAGTCACCCGAGTCTGAGCGCCGGAGATCGTGATTCCGCCGCTGACCGTCTCCACGTCCGCCACGGAGGGGGAGCCGGTGATGTCGACGCTGCCACTGACCGACTCGAGGTCGAGCTTGCCGGTCACGTCAGAGACCTCGATACCGGCGCTGACCGTCTCCACGTCCAGACGGCCGTCTGCTGGTACCCAGATCTCCAAAGAGGACTCGTAGTCACGCCGTCCACGCCCGTGAGATCTTTCGGGGATCTCCACTTCGATGACGATGTGTGAGCCCTCACCCGACGTGCTGAGGCCCTCGGTGTCGTCGCCGAGGGTTCCGGTGACTTTCACTTCGTTCTGGTCCCAGCCGGTGACCTTCACCGAGCCGGACAGGTTCTCGATCTCGATGAGGGCGTCGCTGTCGGCTCGGATCGTGACATCGACGCTCTCGCCGGCAAAGAGAGCACCGGTCGTCATCAGAAGGGCAAAAGTAAGAGTGCTGAGGGTCTTCATAGGTTACTCCTTGTCGACAAGACGAGTCAGACGCGGCTGACTCTCTTTGCCAGGTTCACCTCTTGTTGATAGCGAGTGGCGAGCAGGAAATGGAGCCGTCGGTTGCCGGGATCCTCCTCCAGCGCCAGATGCAGCTGGCCGATAGCTTCGTCAAGAATACGCATGTTCTCCTCCACGACGACCAGGACCTCCGGCTCCAACCGGTCACGCCGGCGCTCGAGCACCTCGAGCAGATCTTTTCGCGCATGGAGGACTCCGTCTTGCGAGCGGGCAATATCCGCTGCGGTGCTGGTAGCGGCAGGAACCAGCCCGACCGGCTGCGACCGAGCCTGGGGTGCATCTTCCGGACGCTGCCCGAGCCACCACCTGGACAACGGCACGGAGAAGACGGCGAGCGCCAGCACCGCGGCGGCGAGATAGAGCCACCAGGGCCGCGAGAGCTCAGATCCAGTAGTCTTTTCTTCGGCCGGCCGTCTGGTGCCGGCAATCCGCAGCTCGATCTCGGGCCAGAGGTCGCGCTCGGGGAGGATCTCGGCAGGCAGCTCTGCGGTCTGTTGGAGAAGGTCTTGCAGCTCCTTCCATTCCCGACGACACGAAATACATCGGCCGAGATGATCGTGGACCTCATTGCTGACATCTGCCGGCAGCTCTCCGGCCAGGAAGTCGTCGAGGAGGTCGCGGATCCGGTCACAGCTCATTTCGACAGAGCCTTTCGTAGAAGCCTTCGCGCCCGGTGCAGATGGGCCTTCGACGTCCCTTCGGAGATGCCGGCGATCTTGGCGATCTCACCGTGGCGGTAGCCTTCGACGTCGAAAAGGACAAAAACCGTGCGGGCCTGGGGGGGGAGCTCGGCGATGGCCCGCTCGAGATCGACTCGACGGGTCGATCTGGGGGCCGTCGCGGCGCTCTCCAGGACCGGACTGTCGGTGATTTCGACCTGCTGGGAGGCCCAACGGCCCCGTGCTCGCAGATCGCCGAGGACGACGTTGACCGCCAACCGGTGGAGCCAGGTGGCAAAGGCGCTTTCACCCCTGAATTGGGCGAGCTTCTGCCAGGCCCGTATAAAGGCCTCTTGGGTCAGATCTTCCGCCCGGTGGGGGTCGGCCACCATGCGCAGACAGAGCCCGTATATCCGACCCTGATGAGACCGATAGAGGGTCTCGAAGGCGCCCAGATCGCCTCCCTGTGCCTGTGAGACAAGCTCCAACTCGGTGCTCACCTGCCCGCCCAGCACGAAAACAGGAAATAGATCATCGAAACAGATCTGCGCGCTATTGGCTCTCACACTAGGTTGGATGCCCAGTGCGCGATGGGGGTTTAGCTCTAATTGTCCAGCCCGGACGGCAGCCGCGGGCTCGCCAACAGAGCTCCAAACTCGCGCCATCGCCGGTCGGGGTCCTCGGCGGTACCACCCTGGGCCTCGACATACTGCCGCACCAGGTCCTGCCCCAGGTTGTAGTTGATGACGTAGCTCCGATACTGGTCGATAAAACCGACCCGCTGCTTGGCCCGATCGGGGGGCATCATGGCATAGCGCGAGAGCCATGCGGCCGCCTCGGGAGGGCCGATCTCTCCATCCAGATATCTGCGGGCGGCTTCGTTGCCGGCATAGCCGAGCTTCTTGACCGCCTCCTGCACCTTGGCGAACTCGGCCGCCCGGTCGGGTTCCAGACCGGCGAGTGGGAAGAGAACCTGGCGCTCGAGCTCCAGCCGCTCATCACCGGGAAAGGCCACCTCGATGCCGAAGTTGGCGGTCCCTTCGGCGATCAGGGAACGGGGGCTAAAGAGCGGATAGACCGAGAACTCGACCCAGCCCCGTTGCCGAAAGAGGTCACGCTCGACGACGATGCTGTAGACATGGTGCCCCGGGTAGCCCTCGTGGCAGGCCAGATCGAGAGCCCGATCGATGTAGATGGGAAGATCCGTATTGACCTGGATCAAGCTCCGGTAGTTCCCCTGATACCAGTTGTACCCGCTCCAGTTCTTGTCGGTGACGTATTCGACCGTAAAGCTCTCGTCGGCCGGCAGCTCGAGGCGGGTGAGAGTCCGCTCACGACAGGCTTCGATGGCGGCCGAGAAGACGGCATCGAGTCGATCGGGTGGGATGATGAAATCCCGCTTGAAGGTCTCGTAACGCTCGATAAGAGGACCCTCACCGGGCAACAGCTCGTCGAGCCGCCCCAGGATTTGTTCGAAGTGGGCGTCGTCGTGGCTGGGCGCCACGGCGTCGTAGAGGGCACGAGATTCTTCGTCGAAGGTCATGGTCCGACCCGACAACAGGTCGACCCTGGCATTGAGCGACTCCAGGCTGCGGGTGAGATGGCGATGGCGGAGCGCCTCCATCTCGTCCACCCCCGCGGAAGGGGCGAGCGCCCCGAGATCATCGAGGGTCCGCCGTCCGTGCTCACCGATCTCGGACAGCGAGATCGCGGCCTCCTGGGCCTCGGTCTTCCAGACCTCGGGCCCGAAGTAGGCATCTACATAGTCCTGGTCGTGTTGGCCGACGGCCAGAACGAGCTTGACGTAGCTCTCGGCTAGCTGGTCCATAGTGATCTCAGGCTCCGCGGTCTTGGTGACACAGCCAACGGCGAGTATCACCAGGGCGACAGCGACCGTTGGACGGGTGAAGCTCACCGCGGATGCCCGCCTCAGCTCTCGGCTGCTCCCCGGTCGAGACGCTCGGCCCGAGCCTCGGCGAGAGTCTCCTGTACCCGGCGCTCGGCGGCGGCAAGCGGTGACTCGTGGCGCTCGGCGGCCTCGCGAAGGACATCGGTGACGCGCTCGCCGATGGTGTCGATCTGCTCGAACAACGTCTCACCGGGCTTGGCGCCCTGACTGAGGAGGCCAAAGGCCATGGCGCCACCCGAGTTGGCGATGAAGTCGGGAACATAGAGGATGTCCCGCTCGGCCAGGCGCTCGGCATCGGCAGACTCCTCGAGCTGGTTGTTGGCCGAACCGGCGACCAGCCGACAGGCGAGCAGCGGAATGGTCTCCTTGGTGAGTGTGGCGCCAACCGCACAGGGCGCATAGACATCGCAGGCAGTGGTGTATACCTCGTCCGGGGCAACGGCGCGGGCGCCCAGCTCACCGGCCAGCCGGTCCGAGCGGTCGGTATCGATGTCGCTCAACAGCAGGGTGGCGTCGGCGCGGGCCAGAAGTTGAGCCAGCTCACGGCCCACGTTGCCGGTCCCCTGGATCAGGATCGAGCGCCCGGTGGGGTCCGCGGAGGAGAAGGTGTGGGCCAGACCCGCCTTGATCGCCGCCAGCACGCCACGAGCGGTATAGGGGCTGGGGTCGATCTTTTCGCCTGTGTCGGGATCGAAGCCATGGACGAAGTGGGTAGTCTCGCCGATGAATCTCAGGTCCTCGGTGGTCGTCCCCAGATCCTCACCGGTGTGAAAGCTGCCACCGAGGGTCTCCACCAGAGCGCCATAGCGCTCGAGAAGACCTCGTCTCTCCGCGCCTTCGATTAGCCGGGGAACTACCAACACCGCCTTGCCACCGCCGGCAGCCATGCCGATCCCGGCCCACTTGGCGGTCATTCCCGTCGCCAGACGCATGGCGTCTCGCAGCCCCTCGGCCGGGCTGGCATAGACCTTCATCCGCGTACCGCCGGTGCAGGCGCCCAGCGAGTCGTCGTGCAAACAGATAAAGATCCAGGTTTCGGTAGGGGAGTCGTAGCGAGTTATTACTCCGATTCCGTCCCAGCTCCTGATCAGGTCTACAAGGTTTTCTGGCATTCGAGATGGCATCTTATCCCGGGAACGCCGGTACAATGCGTGCAGAGTCCAAATCTGTAACACCAGGCGAGTGGGATGGCTAGAGCTATCCAGAGCCGTCGACCGTAGAAGGAATGGAGAGTAACCGGGGTGGATAGACACGCTCGAGACAGTGAGCCGAGCTCACGACATGGCCGGACCTGGTCTTGGCTGATGCCGTTGCTCGGCCTTTTATTTTTTGACGGAATTGCCGGTGCTGCGGGCGATGCGGCTCCCAATCGTCTAATTCACGAGACCAGCCCCTATCTCCGGCTCCACGCACACAATCCGGTGGACTGGTATCCGTGGGGGGAGGAAGCCATTGCCAAGGCTCGACGCGAGCAGAAACCGATCTTTCTCTCGGTCGGCTATTCGACCTGCTACTGGTGTCACGTCATGGAGCGCGAGGTCTTCTCGGACCCGGCCATCGCCGAGTTGATGAACAGCTGGTTTGTCAGTATCAAGGTGGACAGAGAGGAGCGGCCGGAGATCGACGAGATCTACATGATGGCCACTCGGCTTCTGACGCGGAGCGGTGGCTGGCCCAACTCGGTGTTCCTCACCCCCGATCTCGAGCCCTTCTTTGCCGGTACCTACTTTCCACCCGAGGACAGAGGCGGCCGGCCCGGATTCCCCCGGATCTTGGAGTCCCTCCACGAAGCCTGGACAAATCGACGCCCCGAAGTAGAGGAGGTCGCCCGCAAACTGGGCGCTTCACTGCGTGAGGCGCTGGGGGCCGAGCTGCAGACGGCGGCCGAGATGGCGACCGTCGCCGCTGTCGAAGTGGCGGCCCGTACGGCGGACCAACTCAAAGACCGCTACGACAGCGTCAACGGCGGCTTTGGCAGCTCCCGCAAGTTCCCCTCTCCCTCGAATCTCTTTCTTTTGTGGGAGCTGGCCGAGCGCGGAGACCAGGACGCCCGCCGGATGGTCCTGGAGACTCTGCTCAAGATGGGGCGGGGAGCCATTTACGATCAACTGGACGGTGGCTTCCACCGCTACACCCTCGATGCCGCCTGGCGGACCCCCCATTTCGAGAAGATGCTCTACGACAATGCCCATCTGGGAGAGCTGCTGGCGGTAACCGCCGCCTCGACCGGGGATCCCGACCTCGAGCGGCTCGCCCGGGGTACCTTCGACTGGGTACTCGAGGAGATGACTCTAGCCAATGGAGCCTTCAAGTCGGCCATCGACGCCGAGACCGATGCCGTCGAAGGAGCCTTCTATATCTGGACAGAGGACGAGCTGCGCCAGGCCCTGGGGCAAGAGGGGTTCGATCTGTTGGCACCCATCTACGGTTTCGATGGTGAGCCCAACTTCGAAAAGGACCACTACACCCTCTACCTGACCGCGTCTCTCGACGAGCACGCCGCCAGGCTGGGGGTGTCGCGTCAGACCCTTCTCGACAGGTTGGAGCCCTATCTCGAGAGCTCGAGCCATGTCCGCCGGCAGCGAGAGTTTCCGCTGGTCGACGACAAGGTGCTGACCGATTGGAACGGGATGATGATCGCGGCTCTTGCCCGAGCCGGCGGCCTCCTGGGGGAGCCGCGCTATGTGGCCGCCGCCGAGAAGGCAGCCGGGTTTGTGCTGACCCTGCGGGATGAGGAGGGAATCCAACTCCACACCTGGCGTGACGGCAATGGGAAGATTCGGGCTTTTCTGGATGACTATGCCTATCTGATCAGGGGCCTGGTGGCGCTGCACAGGGTGACCGGGAGCAAACGGTGGCTGAGCGAAGCCGAGCGCCTGACCGAGCAGCTAGAGAACCGCCTACGCGATCCGGCAGGTGGCTACTTCATGAGCGTGGGCGAGCCCGATCTGCTGCTGCAGGTGAAATCGGCCAGCGACGGCGCCATCCCCGCGGGCAATGGGGTGGCGATCCTGGGGCTACTCGAGCTGAGCGAGATCACCGGACGCGAGGTCTATCGTCAGCGGGCGACGGCCGCCCTCGAGAGTTTCTCTCCGCAGCTGGCCTCCTACCCGGGGGCTCTGACCACCGTGGCCCTGGCGGTCTACCGCTATCGCGAGCCGGGCGCTCCGGAACCGGTGGTGTCGTCGGGCGCCGGCGAGACCGACGTCGCCGGCAGCGGGCTCGAGGGCCTGGCGGAGAAGCTCGTCCGGGTAACGGCCCGGTTGTCGTCCCCCCTCCAGGAGGACGGCTGGCAGCCCTTCGAGATCGGGCTGGAGATTCAAGAGGCCTGGCACCTCAACGCCAACCCCGCCTCGCTCGACTATCTGATTCCGACCAAGCTGGAAGGCAAGGTCCGCGGGCTCTCCTACCCGCAAGGCGAGAGCTTCAAATTCGCCTTCGCGCCGGAAAAACTCAGCGTCTATTCAGGATTGGTCACGATCGGCGGTGAGATCGCCCCCGGGGAGCAGACCCTGAGCCTCACCTACCAGGCCTGCGACGACCGACGCTGCCTACCGCCGGTAACCAAGAAAGTGACCCTACCGAAACACTAGGAGAGAGCCCTCCCATCGAAGCGGCCGGCCTCCGTGCCGGCCGAGTTGGGCGGGGGTCTTATCCGGGAAGCACAGCCGCAAAGGCAAGCCAGCGGCCGTGATGAGAAAGACTGATATCCACACCCGTCGACCGGCCCTCGAGCAGCAGCAGCGGCGGCCAGGTGCGGGTGATGGTGAGCTGGTTGGCATCGCAGCCAAGCTCCTTGGCGAGGCGTGCACAGGCGAAGAGGCGGACCGCGGTCGAAGAGTCGAGCTCCTCGGGACAGATCTCGACGCCGTGGACCAGCCTTGGCTCGTCACTCTTGCTGTCCAGCGGTAGAGCCACCGCGTGGAGCCAGTCGTTGGTCCTGGCGACATCCACCCAATAGTCCCACCCTTCGTGCGCGATACGTCCGGTGCAGCTTTCCCCGGCAACATCCTTCCAGTCTTCGACGACAAACGACGAATGGGCGAAGGGCAGGCTGGGATTCCGCTTGCGTGCTGCCTTGTAGACGCTCTCCTTGGCGGCCCAATGGCCCCAGAGACTGACCCGTGAGTCGCTGCTGGAGAGGATGCGATGGCCCTCCAGCTTGGTGAAGACGCGTTGGAGAAAACGCGGATGTAGCTGGTCGAGCTGGGTCTCGGAGTCACCTAGATCGACGACGTCGTTGCCAACAGGAGGGACCACTTTTCTTTGCACCGGACGACCGAGGGGAAGTGGCAGAGCGTTCATGATGCTTCTCAGGTTTGTGAGGCTGCCACGATCTTCGCAGTTAGTCGAGTTTGTCCGCCACCAATTCGACGATGTCACTGATCGTCTTGACCTTGTCGACTTCGTCATCGTCGACCTCGATACCGAACTCGTCCTCGACGGCGAGGACCAGATCCACCAGACGGGCCGAGTTGACCTTGAGGTCGCCGAGGATCGACGTCGTCTCGGTCAGGCTCTCCAGAGCGGCCCTGTCCTTGGCCAGGGGGCGCACCAGCTCCGCAATTCGATCATGGATTTCGCTGCGATTCACTATCAGGCTCATCTGTAGTTGTTGAGAATAGCGGCTCGACTGCCTTGGGGGGCGACAGCCGAAGCTGTCGTGGGAGCCGAGCCATGGGTATATTGCCAACTACCCGAGGCTTTTTCACTAGTCGGAGGCGCCAAAATCGTTGGAGATTACGCCAATCCTTCGAGTCGCAACCTCTATAATGCCAGCACCGTGACAACGGATGTTGCCAAGGGACTCGCGAGACATCAACGGCGACTGGTCGAAGAGGCGGAGTCGCTGGGGCTCGCCCGCCAGCAGCTCCTCGAGGCAGGGGGGCTGACCGAGGCGGAGCTGGCCGATCCGGATGCGCGGATCCCCGTCGTCAAGCGATGGCGTCTGTGGAACTACATCTCCACCCAGGTGAAAGACCCCGACCTGGGTCTGCAATTCGGATCGACGCTTGGTGTTCGACAGTTCGGTCTGGTGGGCTACACGATGCTCCATAGCCGCACTCTGCTCCAGGCCTTTGGACGGATGGTCCGTTATGGCCGTATCCTCTCGGACCTGGCTTCGGATCTCGCCCTGGAGAAGGTTGACGGCGGCTGGCGTTTGACCAACCTTCGACCCCTACCAGCCTTTCGCCATCTCCGTCAGCCCGTCGACGAGTCCTTTGCGGCGATCGTTGCCATTGCCCGTCAGATTACCGGCGAGGATATTGCACCCCGGCGACTCGACTTCCCCTACCAGCGCCCCGCTCGTCTCGAGGCCCTGCGCCGCTACTTTCGTGCGGATTTCCGGTTCGGAGCTCCGGCAGGCTCGATCGTGATGCGCGATCGGGACATGAAGCTGCCGCTCATCGGCGCCGACGAGGATCTCACCGGCTATCTCGACCAACTTGCGGGCCAGAAGCTGGACGAGCTTTCCCGGCAGGAGACCTTTCTCGGCCGCGTCAATCGGGCGATCTGGCAGAGCCTCAGCGATGGCCAGCCCACCCTGACCGAAGTGGCCACCGAGCTCCATGTGAGCTCCCGCACCCTGCAGCGACGGTTGAGCGAAGAAGAGGTCTCGTTTACCGACCTGGTGGACGCGATGCGGCGGGAGATGGCGCCGATTCTGCTAGAGGATCGCCAGATGGCCGTCTACGAGGTAGCCTACCTGCTCGGCTACGGCGAGCCGAGCACCTTCTTCCGGGCCTTCCGCCGCTGGCACGGACAATCGCCACGCGAATACCGCGAGCAAATCGCCGTCTGAGCCCTCGAGGCCCCGAAGCGGCCGGCCTCCGTACCGGCCGGTAACAGCTGATTCGATACAGTAGAATCCTGCCCCCGCAGCCGACGCCCTTGGGGTTGCCGGTCGAAGGTATTTGCCAAAGGTCAGCTTGATGTCAAAACGAGCCAACGCTCTGGTCCGATTTGCCGTCGAGCGCCGGGTCACCATGGGGATGGTGTTGGCCGGGATCATGGTCCTGGGCTGGATCTCGCTGACCAGGATGCCGCTCGAGTTTCTTCCCAGTTTCTCTTCTTCCAACATCACGGTCAGGGCTCCCTATCGCTCCTCGTCACCCGAAGAGGTGGAGCGACTTCTCGTGCGCCCGTTGGAGGACTCGTTGGGGACGATCAACGGCATCGACACCATGTCGGCAAGTGCCGCGGCCGACGGGGCCCGAGTCCGCATCTCGTTTATCGACGGCACCGACATGGACATGGCGGCGATGGAGGTGCGCGACCGCATCGACCGGGTTCGGCACCTGTTGCCAAGCGATCTCGAGCGGGTGACCATCCGGCGGTTTCAGACCACCGATATTCCGGTTCTGCGCTTCGATATGAGCGCCGATTGGCCACAGGAGCGGCTCTACGATTTCGCCGAGAACATCCTGCTGCGACGTCTCGAGCGGCTCGATGGCGTGGCGCAGGTGGAGATCAGCGGTCTGCGGGTACCCGAGCTGCAGGTCAATCTCGACCCGGCCCGTCTCCAGGCACACGCGGTCGACGTGCGGCAACTCGTCACCCTGCTGCGCAACAACAACGTCAACGTCTCCGGCGGCGAGATCAAGGACGGCAGCCGCAAGCTTCTGGTGAGAAACGTGGGTGAGTTCTCCTCGCCCGAGGAGATCCGCAAACTGCCGTTGAACAGCAGGGGGCTGCGTCTGGGGGATGTGGCGGATGTGGTCTATACGTTTCCGCAGCAGGAGAATTTCAATTTTCTCAACGGTGTCGAGTCGCTGACTGTCGAGGTGAACAAGACCTCGAGCGCCAACGTTCTGGCGGTGGTGAAGCCGGTGAAGGCCGAGCTGGAAGCGATCCAAGAACTGCCGGAGGCCGCAGGACTCGACTTCCATATCTTCAATGACGCTTCCCGGGATGTGCGCAAGGGGCTGGGCCAGCTCAGGGACGCCGGTCTGTTGGGAGGGCTGCTGGCCATCTTGGCCATGTACCTCTTCCTCCGCCGCTTCCGCACCACTGCGTTGGTGGCCCTGGCCATCCCCATCTCGGTGGTGGCGACCTTCGTGCTGCTCTATTTCTTGCGCCAGCTGGCAAATGTGGACATCACCCTCAACGTCGTGAGCCTCGCCGGTCTCATGCTCGCCCTCGGCATGTTGGTGGACAACTCGGTGGTGGTCATCGAGTCCATATTCCGCCATCGCAACGAGCTCGGAGAGAGCTCCTACGAGGCGGCGCTCAACGGCGCCAGCGAGGTGGCGCTGCCGATCGTGGCCTCGACGGCGACCACCATCTGTGTCTTTCTACCGCTCATCTTTCTCGCCACCGGCGGCCGCTTCAAGCTCTACATGCTCAACATCGGGGTGACGGTCTGTATCGTGATGGTGGCGTCGCTCCTGGTGGCGCTGACGGTGGTGCCGATGGCCGCCGTGATGTTGCTCAAGACCCAGGACGCTCGCCCAAACGGCTGGATCGACGGACTAAACCGCCTCTATGGTGGGGTTCTGGCGTTCACCCTCCGCCACCGCTTTCTGTTTGTCCTGTCCATCCTGGCCATGTTTGCCGGAGTAATTCATCTGTTTTCGACCATCGAGCGCTCCTTTTCGATGCGCTCGCTGGAGAGACAGGTTGTCCTCAAGGTGGACACCCCACGTCAGTACTCTTTGCAGCAGACCCGCGAGCTCTTCGAGGAGCTCTATGCGCTGCTGGACTCCAAGCGCCAAGAGCTGGACATCGCCGATATCAGCTTCAACTACGATCGAGGGACGGGGCGCTCACGCTCCAGCTGGCGGCGGTCGCGCCAATTCGACCTCTACCTGCTGGACGAGGAGGAGAGCGATCTGACCACCACCGAGGTGCGCGACCAGCTGCGTGGGATGCTGCCGGTAAGGGCAGGAGTCGAGCTGCGGATCTCCACCAGCCGCGGGCGGCATGGGTCGTCCGGAATCGAAGTCGAGCTCATGGGCACCGATCCGGTGGTCTTGGAATTGCTCGGCCAACAGGTCGCAGCCGGTCTGGCGAGCCTGCCGGTGATACGCGATGTCGACACCTCGCTGGAAAGCGGCGACGAGGAGATCCACGTCCAGGTACAGCGGGAGCGGGCGATGCAGACCGGTCTCTCGAGCCGGGCGGTGGCCTTTACTGTCAACAACGCCCTGTCCAGCCGGGCCGTCAGCCATTTCAAGACCGGCGAGCGGGAGGTGGAGCTGATGGTGCAGTACCGGGAGGAGGACCGGGAGACCCTGGATCAGCTCAAGAACGTGCCGGTCTTTGCCGGTTCGACGCCAGTGCCCCTCGGTGCCCTGGCCGACTTCGCGGTCGTCCAGGGACCCCGCACCATCGAGCGGGAGAACCACCTGGCAAAGGTCACGGTGTCGGCGAACACGGCGAGCGCGTCGGCTTCTTTTGGTGCCATGGAGATGATCGGCGGCATGATGAGTCAGATCGCCATGCCACCCGGCTACGAGTGGAGCTTTGGCCGCTGGAATCGCCACATGCAGCAGGACCAGAATAGCGGCTTGTTCGCGCTGCTCTTTGCCCTGCCCCTGGTATACATGCTGATGGCGGCGCTGTTCGAGAGCTTTGCCCAACCCTTGACCATCATGTTCTCGGTCCCGTTTGCTCTGCTCGGTGTCGGCGTGGTCATGAAGCTGGCCAACCAGCCCTGGGACACGATGACCATGATCGGGCTGATCATTCTGTTGGGCGTAGTGGTCAACAACGCCATCGTGCTCATCGATCACATCAACTATCTGCGGCAAGCCGGTCTCAGCCGGCGGGAGGCCATAATTCAAGGTGGTCAACACCGGCTCCGTCCCATTCTCATCACCGCGGTGACCACCATCCTCGGGCTCACACCGATGATTGCCCCGTTTCTCTTTCCCCAGTGGTTTGGTCCGGTGGAGGGGCGCTCCGCCACCTGGGCGCCGATGGGCCTGGTGATCGTCGGCGGGCTCACGACCTCGACCTTTTTGACCCTGCTCATCATTCCGACGATCTACTCCCTGATCGACGATTTCACCCTCTTCGCAAGAAGGGTCGCGAGGGCCGTATGAATACCTGCCTCTTAAACCGGTCTCAGGTGCCTTCGGGAGGCCCCGGCTGGGTGGCTCTCCGCAAGCGCACCTCGAATAAAGCCTGGACACAGTGGACGACCCCGCGCGCAGCGGAGCGCAGGCGCGGGCCAGACGCTCGGATACCTGTAGGCCCGCGCCGGCACCCAGCCGGGGCCTCCCGAAGGCACCTGTTGCAGCCTGTGTTCCGTTCTTGTGTTCCGCTGCTTCTAGCACTAGCTCTGGTCGTTGGCACCGCTGGCTGTGGCAAAGACGAGACCGAGCAGGGTGGCGGACACGGGCCGGGTCAGGGTGGCTCGGCGATGGGTGGCAGGCCGGGAGGTGCCGGTGGTGGTCCGGGGGGTGGAGCGGCACCAGCCGTCCCGGTAGAGGTCGCCGAGGTCGCGCGGCGGAGCATCTCTTCCTTTATCGAAACCAACGGCACACTCGAGGCCGAGAACGAAGTAGACCTCGTGGCACGCATTTCGGGGCCGATCGTCGAGCTGCTCGTCGAGGAGGGAGATCTGGTGCAGAAGGGCCAGCAGCTGGCCCGCATCGACGACGATGAGATCGCCTCGCAGGTGGAGATCTCGGAGGTCGCCCTCAACGAGGCCAGGCAGTCCTACGACCGGGCTCAGCAACTGCGGGAGAGCAATCTCATCAGCTCGGAGGAGTACGACCAGGCCCAGACCCGCCTCGAGACTGCGGAGGCCCAGCTGGAGGGCAACAGGGTGCTCCTCGGATTTACCGAGATCCGCGCTCCCTTCACCGGGCTGATCGTCGTCCGCTACATCGACTTCGCTCAGCAGATGAGCCCCAATGGACCGCTCTTCCGGCTCTCCGACTTCAACCCGCTGCTGTGCCCGATCCAGATCCCGGAACGGGACCTGTCGAAGGTGCGTCTCGGTCAGCGCGCTTACATGACGTTCGAGGCCTGGCCCGATGAGCGCTTTACTGCCTCGGTGCTGCGGATAAGCCCGGTGGTCGACGCCACCACCGGTACCGTCAAGGTGACCCTCGAGGTCGAAGCACAGGGCCGGCTCCGCCCCGGGATGTTCGCGCGGGTCTTTGTCGAGACCGATACCCGGCCGGACACTCTAGTCATCCCCAAAGCGGCGCTGTCGCTCGAGAGCCTCGGCGACACCGTCTATGTCGAGGTCGATGGCAAGGCCGATCGACGCGAGGTGGACCTGGGCTTCCGCGAGGGTGACTTCGTCGAGGCGAAATCGGGAGTCAGCGAGGGTGAAAGGGTAGTGGTAGTAGGTCAGGACGGACTCAGCGACGGCACCCCGATCCGGGTAATGAGCGAGGAAGAGGCCAGTCCCGCTGATTCCAGGCAGACGGCGGAGGCAAAGCCGCCGCCGTCCGGCCAGGGTTTTGGCGGCGGCCGCCCCGACTTCTCCCAGATGACCCCCGAGCAGCTGGAGCGAGCCAAGGAGTTCATGCGAGCCCGCGGCCTGAGCGAGAAAGAAATAGAAGAACGAATCGGCCGCGCTGAATCCAAGCCTGGGGCCGACAAGCAGTGAAACCCGCGTGGCCGCCGAACAGATCGCCCGGCCCCATTGACGGTTCGGGGTTTCTCCGGGAGGTCCCGGCTGGGTGGCTCTCCGCCAGCGCATCACAGAGAACCCCAGGAGGCAGCAAACGAACCCGCGCGCAGCGGAGCGCAGGCGCGGGTCAAACCACGCAAGCTCCTAGTGGCCCGCGCCGGCACCCAGCCGGGACCTCCCGGAGAAACCCACCCCGCCAACGCCTCGGCCGCCACCGCTCGGCATGAAGCTCATCAACTTCTCCATCCGTCGCCCCGTAAGCGTCTTCATCTTCGCCGTAGCCGCCGTAGTCTTCGGCATGGTGGCCTTCAACCGCCTGGCCACCGATCTCCTACCCGACATCACCTACCCTTCGCTGACCGTCCAATCTCGCTACGAGGGCGCCGCCCCGGTCGAGGTCGAGAGTCTCATCACTCGACCGGTGGAGAACGCCGTGGGGGTGGTCAACAACGTCGTGCGGGTGATCTCCAGCTCCAGGGCCGATGTCAGCGAGGTGACCCTCGAGTTCGGCTGGGACACCAATATGGATCTGGCGGCGCTCGACGTCCGCGAGCGGCTGGATGTGCTCCAGCTGCCGGCCGATGCCGAGCGCCCGGTTTTGCTGCGCTACGACCCCTCGCTCGATCCGATCCTCCGTCTCGGGCTCTCCGGTGAGGAGGACCTGGTGCGTCTCCGCCTCATGGCCGAAGAGCAGGTCAAGCGGGCCCTGGAGCGGATCGAGGGTGTGGCGGCGGTGGTGGTCAGCGGCGGCCTCGAAGAAGAGATCCAGGTGGCCCTCGACGAGCACCGGATGGCCAACCTGGGGTTGGAGCTGGACGATGTCCTCAACCGGCTGGCACAGGAGAACATCAATCTCACCGGCGGCCGGTTGCGCGAGGGTCAGACCGAGTTTCTGGTGCGCACGGTCAACGAATTCGAGCGTCCGGAAGATCTGCTGGCGGTGGTGCTCGACAGCACCCAGGGGGCGATCGTTCGAGTCGAAGACGTGGCCCAGGTCTACAAGGGACACAAGGAGCGGGAGATCATCACCCGTATCAACGGTCAGGAGAGCGTCGAGGTAGCGGTCTACAAGGAGGGCGGCACCAACACGGTGACGGTCTCCGACGCCGTGCGCACCGGGATCGAGCGACTGACACCGCAGCTCCAGGAGATCGATCCGGCCCTCGAGCTCACCATCGTCACCGATCAGGCGCGCTATATCCGTCAGTCGATCTCGGAGGTGCTGCGGACCGCGCTCTACGGCGGGATGCTGGCCATCCTGGTGCTCTTTCTGTTCTTGAGAAGCTGGAAAACGACCATCATCATCGGCATCGCTATCCCCATCTCGGTTGTCGCCACCTTCTTTCTGATGTACGTGTCCGATATCTCGCTCAACATCATGTCGCTGGGCGGTCTCACCCTCGGCATCGGGCTGCTGGTGGACAACTCGATCGTGGTGCTCGAAGCCATCCAGCGACGCCGTGACAAGGGCATGGGCGATGTGGAGGCGGCGGAGGCCGGTTCCAGCGAGGTGGCGCGTGCCGTCATCGCCAGTACCCTGACCACCATATGTGTGTTTGTCCCCATCGTCTTTGTCGAAGGGATCGCCGGACAGCTTTTTGGTGATCAGGCGCTCACCGTCACCTACTCTCTGGCCATCTCACTGCTGGTAGCCCTGACCCTGATCCCCATGTTGGCCTCGCGTGACTTCATCCCCGATGTCGAAGAGGAGCCCGCCACCGTTGGACGGCAACGATGGCCGGTGGTGGAGAAGATCGGTCAGGGGATCTTCTGGCTGACCGTCGCCATCGCCCGCGGTGTCAAGTGGGTGGTGGGGATCGTCGGCCGGGTTCTCGCAGCTGTAATGGCCATTCCCCTGGCACTCTTCAACCGGGGCTACGAGGCCCTGTCCGCCATCTACAGCCGCCATCTCGCCTGGGTGCTGGCGCATCCTCTGGTCACCGTCGGCATCGCCTTTGTGCTACTGGCCGTGAGCCTTGCCCTCGTCCCGCGACTGGGCCGGGAGCTCGTCCCCGAGCTGATCCAGGGTGAGTTCTTTGTCAACACTGAGCTGCCGCCCGGCACCCATCTCGGTGTCACCCAGCGGCGCATGGCCGGGCTCGAGCGGTTTGCCATGGGTCTGGACGACGTCACCACCGTCTATTCCATCTCCGGCACCTCGAACGAGCAGGGGGGGGTGGCGGGTGAGATGCGGGAGAACATCGGCCAGTTGACTCTTACGCTGGCGCCACCCGTTTCGCGCTCCGTGGAAGAGACGCTCATGGCGGAGCTGCGGACGGCGCTCGATGGCCAGGAGGGTATGACCTACCGCTTTGGTCGACCCTCCTACTTCAGCTTCCGCACCCCCATCGAAGTGGAGATCCGCGGCTTCAATCTGCGGCTCCTCGAGCGGCTGGCCGATGATCTGGTCACCCGGATGCACGCCATCCCCGGTCTTACCGACATCAAGTCCTCGACCGAGGGTGGGAACCCCGAGCTCGAGATCCGCTTCGACCGGGATCGCCTGGCGGCACTTGGTCTGAGCCTCAACGACGTGGCACCGGTGGTGCGCTCCAAGGTGCAGGGGACGGTGGCCACCGACATCCAGCGTGAGGATCGGAAGATCGACATCCGGCTGCGAGCGGAAGAGCAATACCGGGACAGCGTGCAGGATCTGCGACAGTTGACCGTCCATCAGCGGGGCAAGACGGCGATCCCCCTGGCGGCGGTGGCGACGGTCGAAGAGGTCGAGGGGCCGGCCGAGATTCGCCGCTCGGAAGGGGAACGGGTGGCGGTCATTACCTCCAATCTGGCCGGCAGGGATCTGGCCTCGGCATCGGCGGACATCGTGGACGCCCTCGAGGCGATCAACATGCCCGCGGGCTACGACTGGCGGGTCGGCGGTCAGCGACAGGAGATGGAGACCTCGTTCGACAGCATGCGCCTGGCCATCCTGCTGGCCATCTTCATGGTCTATCTGGTGATGGCCTCGCAATTCGAGTCGCTGCTCCATCCATTTGTCATTCTCTTTAGCGTCCCGTTCGCGCTGATCGGTGTGGTGGCGACGCTGCTGATGTCCGATACCACCATCTCCATCGTGGTTCTCATCGGTGCCATCCTGCTGGCCGGCATCGTGGTCAACAATGCCATCATCCTGGTGGACTACACCAACCAGTTGCGGCGGAAGGGGGCCTCCAAGCTCGAGGCGCTGCAAAAGGCCGGCCGCGTTCGTCTGCGGCCGATCCTGATGACGACGGCGACGACGGTGTTGGGGTTGCTGCCGATGGCGATCGGGTTGGGGGAGGGGAGCGAGCTGCGCAGCCCGATGGCGCTCACCGTCATCGGTGGCCTCATCACCTCGACGGCGCTGACGCTACTCATCATCCCCGCGGTCTACATCCTGCTCGACCGCAGCCGGTAGGAGGTTCTCTCGGGAACGAAGCGGCCGGCCTCCGTGCCGGCCGTCTTGGGGATACGGGGCTTGGATGCCGGCCGATAGGCATCGTTACCTTGGCGTCTTTCGTGGCCCGGTTCGCGACCTCCGGGGGCCCCCCTCCACTACGCGGGAAAGTTTATGGCTCCGCTCCGGTGAGCCCCCGGAGGT
>JBAUDS010000191.1:0-10323 GCA_049678185.1 Thermoanaerobaculia bacterium | reverse complement strand
GGTGAGAAGGAGATCGAGCTCACCGCCAAGGAGTTCGATCTGCTCGCCTTCTTTGCGGCACATCCGGGCCGTGTCTATTCGCGGGCCGAGCTCCTGGATCACGTCTGGGGTTATGGTCACGGCGGCTACGAGCACACCGTCAACTCGCATATCAACCGCCTGCGGGCCAAGATCGAGGATGACCCCCGGAATCCCCGGTTGGTCATCACGGTCTGGGGTGTCGGTTACAAGTTTGCCGAGGCCGCGGCGCCCGACTCAGGAGACGCCCAATGAGAACTTTGCGGGTTCGCTTGACCCTCGCTCTGGTAGGGCTGGTATTGCTGTTGGGACTCCTGCACGTGGGTTCGACCTGGATTACGACCGAGGCCTACATTCGGGAGGTCAACCAGAAGCTCAATCTGGATCTGGCCGAGAAGATTGCCGAGGAGACGAGTCTGATCCGCGCCGGCAGCGTCGACAGCGCTGCTCTCGAGGAGCTCTTCCACTCGCTGATGGTGATCAATCCGAGCATTGAGCTCTATCTTCTCGATCCCGGTGGCCGCATTCTGGCCTTCTCCGCACCGGCGGGGAAGGTGCAGCTGGAGACGGTCTCCCTCGAGCCGGTTCGTCGGTTCCTCGAGGTGGATGGCGAGCTCCCCATCCTCGGTGACAACCCCCGCAACCCTGGGCGTCGCAAAGTGTTCTCGGCGGCGCCGATCAGGCCGGATGGGGAATCCATCGAGGGCTACCTCTATATCGTTCTGGGTGGCGATCTCTATGATTCCGCGGCCGAGCGTCTGGCGGCGAGCTACATCCTGCGTTTGAGCCTGTGGACCGGGCTTGCCGCAGTGGTGTTGGCGGTTGCCAGCGGGCTATTCGTATTTGGTCGTCTCACCCGTCGGCTCTGGGCACTGCATCGCAAGGTGGCTCGTTTCGAGTCTTTGCAGCTTGGCAGCAAGGGCTCGGCGATGGAGGCCGGCGACGAGATCGGCAGCTTGGAGACCACCTTCGACGGTCTGGTGGAAAAGGTCGAGGCCTACCTGCACGAGACGGAGAACCTCCATCGCGAGCGGCGCGAGCTCGTGTCGAGCGTCTCTCACGATCTGCGCACCCCGATCGCGGCGCTCAGCGGCTACCTCGAGACGCTGCAGCTCAAGGAGGAGACCCTCACCCCCGAGGAGCGACGGGAGTATGTTGAGATCGCGCTGCGCCATTCCGAGCGTCTCGCTGGGCTGGTGGACGAGCTCTTCGAGCTGACCCGGTTGGACGCCGCCGACGTGGAGCTCAGTCTGGAGCCGTTCTCGGTGTCCGAGCTCGTGCAGGACAACGTTCAGCGCTTTCGCCTGCAAGCGGAAAAGAGAGGCGTGGAGCTTCTCTGTCACACTCCGGAATCCTTTCCCCCGGTTCTTGCCGACATCCGACTCATCGAGCGGGCTCTGGTCAACCTGATCGAGAACGCGATTCGCTTTACGCCGTCTGGTGGGCGTGTGGAGGTAGCCGTCGAGATGGAGAGCGATCTCGTCGAGGTGTCGGTGCAAGATACCGGATGCGGGATCTCGTCCTCGGACTTGCCCAGGATCTTCGACCGCTTCTACCGTGGTCGTTTTGCCAAGACCGAAGACCGAGGCTCCGGGCTCGGTCTGGCCATCGCGCACCGGGTTGTGGAGCTCCACGGCGGCAGAATCGTAGTGGAGAGCAGGGAAGGGGAGGGATCTCGTTTCAGTTTTGCACTCGCGGCTATCGAGGCGGCCGCTGCCGGTTAGATTTGAAGGAATCGTGAGATCTTCGTGACGATGACGTGATCCGGCTCGAAGAGGCTTCTCCTTACCGGGTCCCGAACGGATCGGGGCCAGAAAAGCAAAAGGAGATGCCATGAATCGAAACCGGATCCTTCTCACCGTTGTTGCCGCTACGTTGCTCTTGGCGGTGCTGCCTGTCAACGCCGGCGCCCAGGGGGCACCGAACTACCGCATCACCATCACCAATTTGACCTCGGGACAGATCATCAGCCCGCCGGTGGTCGTCACCCATTCGGCTAACACCTATATTCTCCGCGCCGGTGAGGCGGCAAGCAGTCAGGTGGCTGCGTTGGCGGAGGATGCCGACAGCTCCGGATTGCTTACCGCCTTGGCCGGCAACCCGCAGGTGGCCGACTTCGACATCGCCGAAGGCCCTTTGCTGCCCGGAGCCTCGGTGACCTTGTATCTCAATGGTGCTGGCCCGTGGACACGGTTGACAGCCCTCGGGATGCTGGTCACGACCAATGATGCCTTCTTCGGCCTTGACAGCGCCGACGTCAGCGGTCGACCGAGATCAAAGGTGTTCTCGGTTCCGGCCTACGATGCCGGCAGTGAGGTGAACAGCGAGAGCTGCACCTACATTCCTGGCCCGCCGTGCGGGAACGGTGGAGTACGGGATACCGACGGTGCCGAAGGATTCATTTATGTTCATTCCGGAATCCACGGCATTGCAGACCTCGTAGCGGCCGAGCACGACTGGCGAAATCCGGTGGCCCGGATCACCGTCGAGCGGTCCTTCAACTAGCTTGGATGCGCGTTTGTGGGGGAGACCAGCGAGGACACCAATTGGTGTCCTCGCTGCTTCTTTGTGCCCTACAGACGAGTCTGCCTCCCGGCGAATCGACCTCGCCTCGCTGCCTCAGCCCACCGCCAGCAACTCTTTGGCCGTGGTGTAGATCGGCCGGACATCCACCGGCACGTCATCCAGCCGGTCGATGGCGCCCAGCAGGCTCGGTGACGGCCGGCCGTAGGTCTCCAGAAACAGCGCCGTCCCTTCGTAGTCACCATTTGCCTGCAGCATGAGCATGTCGGTGAGCAGATCGCTGATGCGCTGGGCAAAGTTCTCCGACACCGCACGAAAGCGCCCTTCCTCGTCGACCTCGAGAGCGCCTTTCTCCAGCAGATAGTTGAACTGGGAGATCACGCCCCGGCCGTGGGCCTCGTGCACCCCAAAACGGGCCGCCCGGAAGAGGCCCGCCACATAGGTGGCCTCCAGGGTGTCGCGCAACTCGGCGGGAATCTCGCCCTTCTCGATCAGAGCCAGGATGTTGTAGATCCCCATCACATCCGCCTTGGCCTCTTCCAGGGTCGAGTAGAGATCCTTGAGCTCCAGACGGACCTCGGTGTCGCGGCCATCCAGCGTGATCTTGCCGGGCCCCAGGCCATGTGAGAGCTCGTGATGGAGGCTCTCGGCAAAGAAAGCGTCGAAAGAGGTGGAGTCGACCTGATCGGCGGCCAGGACGCGCTCGGCGATCGGCACCAGGATCTTGTCGTATTTGGCCCGGAGGACGTTGCGCAGCATTACTTTCTTCGAGCCCTTCTCCTCACGCACCCGCTCGTCGTTGGGCAGGTTGAAGGCCAGGGTCTGGACCCCCGCCTTGCTGTCACCACCGACAAAGATCTCGTCCACCACCCGCATGGGACTCTCGGTTCCCCGGTCGAAATTCTTGTGCTCGTCGGGGATGGGCAGATTCCGTTCGAGCCATGGCAGCTCGTTCTTGAAGCGGTCGAGGGCCGCCGACTCCTCGGGCAGGGTAACGGTCACAAATGCCTCGAAGGCCGCCTTGTAGCCAAACAGCCCATCCTCGTAGGTCTCATAGGGTCCGATGGTGACCTCCACCGGTGAGTCGAGCTCCATCCAGTCCTTGTCACTCTCGTAGTAGTCGTCGCTGAAGAAGGCATCGGCCCGAGTCTCGAGAAAGGTCTTGAGCGAATCGTTGCCGGTGAGCTCCGCCGCCCGCCGAAGATGCTCGGCCGCCGGCTCGAGCCACTCGCGGTAGGCCACCGAGTAGGGAATAGCCACCAGCCCATCTCCCTCCCGACGGACGATCGTAAAGAGACCCTGGAGGGCCTCACGGTCCTCCGCGTTCTCCTCGATCCAGGCCTCGAGCTCCTGCTTGCTCATGTCGGTAGGGTAGTAGCCGGCCCCGCCGGGGTGAGGCATCGTGCCGATGTAAGGTTCGTTCTCCGCCAGACGGTCCCAGGGGCCGAAGTTGACTTCGTAGAAGGTCGCCAGCGGGCCGCCGGCATCCAGCGCCGCCGTCTGGAGATCAGGGTTGTCCACCCACACCTGGCGCAGAAAGATCTCGTCCATCAGCTGTCCGGCCTTGATCAGCTCGACCAGCACCGCCTGCTCCTCTTCCGGCACACCTGAAAGATCCGCGGTCATCTCGGTCGGCGCGTAACGCGCCAGCCGCTCCTCGATGTCGGCAGCCACCGCCTGGCCCGCCACCTCCATTGAAATGGCCGCATCTTCCCCGCCACCCGGTGGCTCCGCCGGGGCACAGCCAAGGCCGACCAGCAGAGCCAGACAAACAATTCCTGTCAGGTATCGCATCGCTCCTCCTTTCAACAACCAGATCCTTCCACACCCACCGAACTGCGGCAACGCGAGGCCATCCAGGCCCGAAGCGGCCGGCCTCTGTGCCGGCCGAGGGGTGGCAGCACCAGGACGGCTTGAGGTTCCCCCCGGGGAGTCCCGGCTGGGTGGCTCTCCGCAAGCGCATCACTGAGATCCGCCGGAGACAGCCTACGATCGGGCGCGCAGCGGAGCGCAGGCGCGGGCAACACCCCAAAGTCCTAGAGGCCCGCGCCGGCACCCAGCCGGGACACCCCGGGGGGAACCCACTACGTACCGTTGCGGCTGGGCTAGTTCGAGTTCTGGTCCCCCAGACCGTGATTCTGCCCACAGAGAGGGCAGGGTGTGGGTGACTCGGTGTTGCTGACCCGGTGACTCAAGGGCTCGAGCGTGCCCAGGTAGGCGAAGATGGCTTCGAGATCTTCGTCGGTCATGTTCCGGTAGTAACCCCAGAGCATCACATGGTTGAGCTCGCGGGCGCTGACGAAGCCGGTTCGCATCATCTCGATAAAGAGCTCCCTGGTGTAGTAGGGAATCCCCGACGGGTCGGGTGTGAGGTTGGCTGCGGCGACCCTCCCCCACGGTCCCTCGAGAATCCTGCCACCCGCCAACGTCAACTCCGTCATGGGCTGCCCCTGGGGAGTCATCGGTGTGTGGCATTCGATGCATTCACCGATCTGGGTCAGATAGGCGCCGTAGGCGATCGGGTCCGAGCGGTCGGGGGTCGGTACCGGCTCGGTGATGGCCTGATGCGGGGGGAGCGAGGCCAACACCGGCTCGGGCAGCTCGGTCGCGGGTGGTTGATTGCGCACCGGCTCGATCGAGCGGATGTAGGTGATGACCGCTGCCAGGTCCTCGTCCGAGAGGGAGCGGTAGAACAGATAGGGCATGACTGGAAAGAGCCTTCTGCCATCGCGGCCCACGCCTTCGCGGATGGCACGACCCAGCTCCTCGTCGGTCCATTCGCCGATCCCGGTCTCCGGATCGGGAGTGATGTTCGATGCCACCACCAGACCAGGCACGCTCACATCCGGAAATTTGGCGCCGATACCTTTCTTGCCCGGGAGGGGCTGCCCAGGTCCGGGCTCGGCCCAGTCGATCTCCGAATGACAGGCATAGCAGTGCATCGGTCCTTCGACCAGATAGCGGCCTCGCGTCAGGAGCTCGTCCTCGGTGGTGACCGCAACCTCTGTGGCTTCGGGGGTCTGCTCCTCTGCTGAAGGAGTGCTCTCCCTGGGCGCACAGCCCACGGTCAGACTCACCAGCACCATGGCTGCCAAGACCAGCCGGCAACAATACATCGTCATTTTGTCCTCCTTGTCAGGCTGTCCGACTGGAACCTACACCCAATAGCTCGCCGGTTACAACCCTTCCCCCCTTGCCCTCTGCGCCGAGCTGGTTCAAGATCGGGGCACTCGCGAGACGAGCCGAAAAGGAGGGCCCCTTGACATTCTCAAAGCTGTGGATTGCGTTTGCTCTATTAGTGATGCCGATGTGTGCTGTTCTGCCCTCTGCTGCTGCCGAGTTGGAAGAGCAGGCTGCCGCAGAGGTCGACTCCCTGATGGAAATATACGAGCACCTGCACACCTATCCAGAGCTCTCCTATCAGGAGAAGGAGAGTGCGGCTCTGGTGGCGCGGGAGCTGCGAAAACTTGGCTTCGAGGTCACCGAAGAGGTGGGCGACTACGGCTTCGAGGGACGGACCTCCTATGGCGTGGTGGGGGTGATGCGAAACGGCGACGGACCGACGGTCATGGTGCGCACCGACCTCGACGCCCTGCCGATCGAAGAGAAGACCGGTCTTCCCTATGCCAGTCGGGCCAAGGGCGTGAGTGACAGTGGCAGCGAAGTACTGGTGATGCAGGCCTGTGGTCACGACCTCCACATGACCACTTTTGTCGGCACAGCGCGGATGCTGGCGCGAATCAAGGACCGGTGGAGTGGGACGTTGGTGATGATCGGCCAGCCGGCCGAGGAGCGGGGCGCCGGCGCCAGGGCGATGCTGGACGACGGTCTTTTCGAGCGCTTCCCCAAACCGGAATATGCCCTGGCTTTCCACGCCAATGCCGAGATGCCGGCCGGAACGGTGGGAATGCTCTCGGGCTACGCCCTGGCCAATGTGGACTCGGTCGACATCACCATCCGGGGTCGGGGTGGGCACGGGGCCTACCCCCACAAGACCAAGGATCCGGTGACGCTGGCGGCGCAGGTGATCGTCAACCTGCAGCCAATCGTCAGCCGTCAAGTCTCCCCTTTCGATCCGGCGGTAGTCACCGTGGGCTCGATCCACGGCGGCACCAAGCACAACATCATTCCCGACGAGGTGCACCTCCAACTGACGGTGCGTTCCTACAAGCCCGAGGTCCGTGACCATTTACTGAGCTCCATCCGGCTGGTGGCGGAGGACACGGCTCGCGCCGCCGGATTTCCCGACGAGCTCCTACCGGTGGTCGAGTTGGCCGAGGAGGAGTACACCCCCTCCACCTACAACGATCCCGCGCTGGTCGAGCGGCTGGCGGGGGTCATAGCGCGTACGCTGGGGGAGGATCGTGTGACCTGGGTCGAACCGGTCATGGCCGGTGAGGACTTCGCACGCTATGGTCTCGACGGCAAGATCCCCATCGCCATCATGTGGCTGGGCGCCGTCGAGCCGGCAAAGTTCGAGGACTATGCACGGCGCGGCCAACAGCTGCCAGGGCTCCACTCGGCCGAATTTACCGTTTTCCCCGAGCCGGCCATCCGCACCGGGGTGACCGCAATGACCGCGGCGGTGCTCGATCTGATGCGGCCCTAGCTGGCCATCTAGCCAACGATCGCCTGGTGTTCTTCCCTTCGGGCTACCCGAGTAGGTGGGATGCGGACCACCCCTTGGGGTGTATCTGGAAGAGCGAAGCTTGTGGTAAGGAACACTAGAGCGGGTCTCACATACAAGACAGGACCAGGCTGTAGATAGTTCGGGGAATACCGGTGCGGGTTACCGGTCTTCGTCGGTTCCAGTTTGCTAGGCGATAGCGCGTCTGGCTTCCCGTCGTCTTCTGGACTACCCGGAGACGAAGCGGGGGATCAGCGTAGCAGCCGCGGGTGCTGGATGCGCCCTCGTCGAGCTCATTCGGTTTCGCCATGAGCTCAACGCCGTCCGCTGGAAGCGGACCCCTACGGCCTCGATGTGAAAAGCCGCACAGGCTCGGATCGAGGATCCCCACACCTTTCGATCAGATCTCTTCGGCCGGACCATCGGTTCGACCGACCAAGCCGGTCCGCATCACCCCGGCCGGTTCCGACTTGCAGGCAGGGGCGGCCCTTCGCCCCACCCGCTGGGCCACAAGGAGGTTGTCATGAAACCCGGAAGTCTTCCGATCCGAATTTGGATCACGATCTGTGTCACCGCGCTGGTGGCGACCGCCGCTGGAGCGCAGGGTGGCCTGATCGCCGGCCCCAACGTCAACATGGTCTCCGGTACTACCTGGCCCGACGGTGATCCGTTCCTGCAGCGTCAAAACGAGCCGGCTTGTGCGGTCTCCACCCGCAATCCGCTCCACATTCTCTGCGGGGCCAACGACTATCGGACCGTGGACATACCAGGACTCCCTGAGGGTAAGCCCACGGGCGACTCGTGGATCGGTGTCTTCACCTCACTCAATGGGGGCGGCAGTTGGACTAGCACGCTGCTGCCCTGCTATCCGCAGGATGCATCGCTGTTCTGCTCCTCTCTACCCTCGAGCATCTTCAGCCTGGAAGCCGCAGCCGACCCGGTGATGCGGGCCGGGGTTCAGGGCTTTCTTGCCCTGAGCGGCATCCTGTTCGCTCGGGGATTGAACCCGCAAAGCACGGTCTTCGTCTCCCGGTTCATCGACCTCAACAACGATCCCTACATCCCAATCCAGTACTACGACACCCAGGAGGTCTGGTCCTACCCGCCGGGCTCGCCGATCTTCATCGACAAACCCTGGCTGGCGATCGACATTCCGCGCGGGTCTGCGAGCAAGGAGTTCGACATTTACCAGGACGGTACTCTCGTCGAGCAGACGCTTCAGTGCGGCCCGATGTACCTGGCCTGGGCAGAAATTGAGAGCGATGGAGTATCGGTGACCTCCTCAAAGATCATGTTCTCCAGTTCCACCGACTGTGGTGACACCTGGAGCACACCTCAAGAGATCAGCGCACCGAACACCGTCAATCAAGGCGCTACGATCGCCATCGAACCGACCAGCGGCTACGTCCACGTGGCCTGGAGGCAGTTCAGTACTTTGGGTCTCCCGGACTACTGTGTCCGCGGTCCCGGTTTCTGGAAGACCCACCCAGAGGTATGGGCATCGACTTCGTTGTATCTCGGCGGCTACCTTTATACTCCGGTCCAGCTGCTTGGCATTCTCGAGGCTCAGCCAAAGGGTGACGCCACCTACATCCTGGCCAAGCAACTGATTGCGGCCAAGCTGAACCAACTGGATACTCTCGATCCAATAACCGTGGCTGGGATCATGGCACAGGCCGATGCCTGGCTGGTAGCTCATCCCCTCGGCAGTAAACCCAAGAAGGCTACAAAACAAGAAGGCATTGACCTCGCAAACCTGATCAAACCGTTCAATACAGGGGTCTTTGGACCTGGTTTGTGCGAGCCGGGACCGGGCACACCTCAAAATGCGGTTTTGGTCGCTTCGTCGTCTGATGGTGGTTCCTCCTTCGCCCCAGCGGTTTTGGTCTCCGCGCTCGAGCCCTTCGATCAGGGAACGACGACGGTGTCGTTCCGCTCCAGTGCCTATCCGACCATGACCGCGGACGAAACAGGCAGGCTCTATCTGGCCTGGACCACCAGGGGAGTGGCCATTCCAGGTGCCGATCCCGACCCCGTGTCGGGCGACGCTCGCATCGTGGTCTCCACCTCTCTTGATGGATTCACCTGGACAGGCCCGCAGCCGATCGACGAGCCGATGGTGCCTGGTCATGAGATCAAGCCATCGATCACCTACACCGCGGGTAAGTTGCTCGTCGGCTACTACGACTTTCGCGAGGATGTCTCCGGGGTCTTCGAGGGGTTCGTGGCGGATCTGCCTGGCTACCCCTCCCGGCATACCGTCGATGTCCGCGCCGCTATCGCCGAGCCGGGTGATGTCCCCGTTTTCACCACCTACCCGGTCTTGCAGTCGACACAGACTTCGCGCTATCCCTTCATCATGGTGGGCAGTGGTGAATCCGACGCCGAGATGATGCAGCTGCAGTGGAACCCGCCCAACCTGCCCATGTTTCGTAGTGGTACCGTGCCCTTCTTCTCCGACTATCTCGATTTGGCTCCCGCACCACCCTTCGTCTCCGACCGCGCCGGAAACTGGTCATACAACACCGACCCGTCTATCACCGCGACCGCCTACGAGGTCTGGACCGACGATCGGGACGTCATCCCGCCACCCGACGGCGACTGGACCAACTACTTCCCGCCGACGCATTCCAACTCCGGCGGCACCAGCATCTTTGATGGCGCCACATCGGTGCCCGACTGCCTACCCGGCTCGGACGACGAAGACCGCACCGGGATGCGCAACCAGAACGTCTACAGTGCCCGGCTCACAGAAGGACTCTACGTGGCGGCCCCGGGGAACTCCCGGCCGCTGGGCATCCTGCCTTCTAGCACCAGCGGGGATCTGTTTCAGCGCGCCTATGTGATCTTTGTCCAGAACACTACCTACCAGGAGCGCAGCTTCCGTTTGACCATCGACAATCAACCTCCTGATCTGGGCCAGGCTTCCTTTGATCAGTTCGCCGCCATTGCGCAAACAGAATTGGACGTCACCATCGAGCCACAATCCAGTGCCTCGCGCACAGTATTCCTCTCCTCGAGCAGTTCGCAAGAGGCCATCGAGATTCTTGTCCAGGAGATCGACTACCCGGGAGGACGTGTCATCGGCGGGCTGGAGAGCTCGGTCCTGCTCAACCCCGATCCCAGCAATCCCGATCCGCTCGACCCTTCGCTCA
>JBAUDS010000190.1:0-4814 GCA_049678185.1 Thermoanaerobaculia bacterium | reverse complement strand
ACCCCCGGCGCTCGGCGGTGACGACGACGGCGCGGATCACGGCGTTGAGCCCCGACGCGTCGCCGCCACCGGTGTTGACGGCAATTCTGCGGATCCTCTTGGTCATGTCTGCCTTTCGAAGTAGTGAAGGTGACAGGATATCGTGGTCACGCGGCTCTCTGTCGTCGTGACTCGAGTGGTAGCAAGTTGCTTTCTGGTATCGATTGCTCCAGAATCATCAAACCGTTTGCGGCACGGAATCGGTTGGTAGCGTGTCATGGATAGTGGACACGTGAGGCAGAGGTCATCATGAAAGTCGGATTGGTCAAGTCGAACAACGGCGGCATCCTGGGCCTCGAGATGCTCACTTTTGTCGAGCCTCTGGGTCTCGAGAGCGTCGCCGGGGCGCTCGAGCCCGACGGCCACGAGTGCCGGATTCTCGATCTGCGAATCGATGGAGAGCCGGCCGGCATGAGCAAGCTCGAAGCCTTCGAGCCCGAGGTGGTTGGAATCCAGTGCAACTTCACTACCGAGCGCGATCGTGTCATGCGATTGGCACGCCGGGTAAGAAAGAATCTGCCGGAGGCCTTCGTGATTGTGGGTGGTCACGATGCCTCGAGGGATCCGGAGTGGTTCCGGGACACGAACATCGACGCCGTGGCGATCGGTGACGGTGAGTCGGTGATGCCCGCGCTGGTCGACACCCTGGAGCGCCGCGCCGCGCTCGAGACCGCACCCGGGCTGATGCTCAACACCTCGAGCGGTCCGCGTTACACCGGACCGGCACCCGCGCGGCAGAACATCGACGAGCTGCCGTTACCGGCACGGCACCTCATTCGTGACTACGCACCCCACTACTACATCAATTTCCGCAAGCCGCTGGCCCTGATGGAGACCGCTCGCGGCTGTCCCTTCAAATGCAACTTCTGCTCGGTCTGGAAGTTCCACGAGAGCACCTTCAGGGAGAAGTCGCCGGAGCGGGTGGTCGAAGAGCTGACCACCATCGAGGCCCCCAACGTTTTCATCACCGACGACATCTTCTGGATGAACGTAAATCGCGGCAAGGAGATGGCAAGACAGATCAAGGCGTCGGGGATCAAGAAGTACTTTACGGTCCAGACCCGGACCGACATCATCTGTCGCTTTCCCGAGCTCATCGAGATGTGGAAGGACTGCGGCGACCTGGCGATCTTTCTCGGGGTGGAGAAGATCGACGATGCCGGTCTGGAGGCGGTCAACAAGGGCAACACCGCCGCCAACAACGTGCGTGCCTTGGAGATTCTCAAGGACCTCGGGGTCGGTTTCACCTGCAACTTCATCGTCGACCCCGACTGGGGGCGAGAGGACTTCGCCAAGCTGCGTGACTGGATCGACAAGATGGGCGCCTACAACAGCGGCTTTTCGGTCTTGACACCGCTGCCGGGCACCGATCTCTGGGACGAGGTCGCGGACCAGGTCGACACCCGTAGCTGGGAGCTCTTCGACATCGTGCACGCGGTGCTGCCCACCAGGCTGCCGCTGGAGGAGTTCTACACCGAGTACTCACGGCTCTGGGACTGGACCCTTCAGATGCGTTACAAGCACCGGGGCTGGGCGCAGACCTATCTGCGGCTCGCGGCGGCCCTGGCCACGCGCAAGGTGACGGTGGACGCCGTGCGCAAGGGCATGAACATGGCCAAGGTCTTCAGCGACCCCCGTACCTTTCTCGACGGGCACCTGGACTCTCTCCCGGCCGGCGCTCCGCTCCGCTCCGAAGTCGCTTGAGTAGAGTCACCTTCCCGTTCCGTCCTTGGATTCGGCGCTCCTGCCGCACAGCCATGGTGTGGGGGGTGGGTCTGGTGGCTGTGCTCGGCGCCGTCACCTGGCTCTTTCGTACACCGGGGACGGCACCCCTGGGTCGCGCCTTCGGGGTGCTGGTGATGTACGGGCTACTCTTTATGCTGACGCTGCTCAAGATCTGGTGGACGGCGGGCGGGCCGGCGGTCGTGCTCGAGCAAGAGCGGCTCTCCTACCAGCCGCTCCACACCTTTCGTCTGCGTCCGATCGCGTTCCGGAATGTGCTCTGGTGCGGCCCGCGACAGGGGACCGAGTCGCTGCGGTTCGTCATCGAGTGGAAGCCGGGCAGGGCGCGGGAGCTCTTTCTCAATCTGGGGGTGATCGACGGGCGTCACGAGCTTCTGGATCGCCTCGGCGAGAGACTCGTGGACTCTGGGTTAGATCCGGTAGAGGGTGAGAAGGACACCTGGCGGCGGAGCGACTGGGAGCTCGACGGTTGAAGCAGCTTGTCACTCGAGATCGAGGACGCTGCGGACAAATCGTTGCCATCGCGTCCGGATGGCGGCGGCCCGGGCCGGATCCCAGTTGGGGCTGCGGCGGTAGGCTGCGGCCGGGCTTGCCGCCAGCGGCGCCTCGTCGCTGTCGAGCACGCTGACCACCAGTTTTGCCATGCCCAAAAGTCCCGTCTCTTCCTGGGACGAGACCTCCACCTCGATCTGGCCGGCATCGGCGATGAGGTCGACCAGACCCCGCAGCCGGGTGAGCTTGCCGCTCGAGCGCAGCACCCGGAGTCGAGCACCGGCCTCGCGCAGCGCCTCCAGACAGTCGACGACCCGCATGGCCACACCGGCCAGGACCCCACCCAGCAGCTCGGGTCCGATGATCTCCAACTCCCCGCCGGTCAGCAGACCCCTCGCCTCCGGTCGCCACCAGGGGGCCCCCACCCCGGCGAGGGCGGGCAGAACCAGGGGCAAGCTGTCGACATCGAGCCGGGTCTCCTGCCAATCCTCGAGCCGCTCCCCCGTGAGTTGGCAAGCCCGATCGACGGCACTGCCGGCACTGTTGACGGCGCCCTCGATCTGGAAGCGTCGACCGGTCCGGGTGGCGGCGAGGACGGCCGAGAGCAGACCGGGGTGGCGAGCCGGCTCGGAACCGGTGGAGGTCAGGACAAACGCACCGGTGCCGAAGTGGGCGACCGCGGTGCCCGTGATCCAGCCGCCATGGCCGAGCAGGGCGGCCTGCTGGTCCCCGGCCACCGCCAGCAAGGGCACGCCCGCGACCTCCCCCCAATGGCCGGCGCTGGGGCGGAGCTCGGGTAGGGCAGCGGGGGGGATACCAAAGAGCTCACAGAGTCTTGGATCCCAGTCTCCCGAGTCCAGGTTGTAGAGCAGGCTCCGACCGGCGTGACCCGGCTCGGTGGCATCGACACCAACCAGCCGGCGCACCAGGAAGGCGTCGAGAGTCCCGGCCACCAGCTCACCCTCTGCCGCTCGCTGGCGTCCCCGGGGGATCTCGTCCAGGAGTCGAGCCAGCTTGGGAGCCGCGTAGTGGGGTGAGAGTGGCAGACCGGTGCGACGGGTGACCTCGGCGCCATGCCCCGCCAGTTTCTCGATCCTGTCGAGCTCGGACCGGTCTTGCCAGGAGAGGGCCGGTGTCAGAGGCTCACCGGTGGCCCGGTCCCACACCAGACAGGTGGAGCGCTGACAGGTCAACCCGAGGGCGGCAACCCTCTCTTCCCGGCGCACGAGCTCTCGCACCAACTCGTCCACTCCGCGGGCGAGCTCGCCGGCGTCGTGCTCGACCGCTACTCCCTCCACCCGCCGCTCTACCGCGATCGCCGTCTGGAAGACACACTCACCCGCAGGTGTATAGAGCGCACCCTTGGTGGTGGTCGACCCCTGATCGACGACGGCGATCACGTTCGCGTCCGAGGTCATGAGGTAGGCGCCTCGAGCTGTCGCCGGAGGCGGCCGGGATGGTCGGAGAACAGGCCGCTGACTCCTCTGGCCAGCAGCTTGCGGGCGAGATCCGGCTGGTTGACGGTGTAGACGAGGGTCGGTCTGCCGTCCACCCGCGCTTGGTGGACGAGGTTGTGCCGGGCGATTCGCCAATCAGAGTGGACGCTAAACGCCTCGAGCTCCTGGGCGGCTTGGAGCAGGGCATCGGAACCTCTTTCGGCAATGGGTGCAACAGGTCTGCCGGGGAGTCGCTGTCGAACCAGGGCCAGCAGATCCCAGTCGAAGCTGGAGACGAGAAGCTGCTCTCTGCCGGCGATCTCTCGACCCAAAGCGGACACGAGGCCTTGGCTGTCGGCACCATAGCGCTTGAGCTCCAGGTTTAGGGGCAGATCGGCCGGCAGCGCTTGGATGATCGCCGCGAGTGTGGGTATCGATACTCCTCGGCGCTTCTTCGCCCGCCGGTCCAGGTAGACGGCATCGGCCAGCTGGTCGAGGGAGAGGCTCTCGATCGGCACCGCCTCTTGATTCAACAAGTGCAAGTCGCGGTCGTGAAATGCCACCAGGGCACCGTCCGCGGTCAGCTGCAGATCGAGCTCGACCATGTCGGCTCCCTGCTCGACCGCCAATTGGAAGCTCTCGAGGGTGTTCTCGGGCGCCTCGCCGCCGGCGCCGCGATGACCGACGATCCAGGGTGGTGGTGGCATCTCCATGAGGTGGGCTCCGGCCCTGTCCGGCATTCTCCGGGATTGGTGTCCGCCTCGCAAGGCGGTCGTGAACAATGCAGGCTAGAATTCCGCTTACCGTGGACCTCCCCCCTCATCTCCCGCAGTCGAGCGACGAGCTGGCCATACCGGGCCTGCGTCTCGGTCATGGGTCGGACACCTCCGGCATGACGGGGGTAACCGTCATCCTCTGCCCCCAAGGGGCGACGGCAGCCGCCGAGGTTCGTGGGACCGCGACCGGCACCCGCCAGTTCGACTCGTTGGTGCAACCCCATCACCTGGCGAGCAAGGCCCATGCAGTGGTCCTGGCCGGTGGCAGCGGTTTTGGTCTGAGCGCCGCCGATCCGGTGGTCGCGTGGCTGGAGAGCGGGGGCTACGG
>JBAUDS010000189.1:0-3695 GCA_049678185.1 Thermoanaerobaculia bacterium | reverse complement strand
CCCCAAGACCCGACTGGACCTCCACGCCGACTACCGCGCCAAGGCCTTCGATGAGCTGGACAATGTCAAGACCGACGGCGTCACTCTGGGCGCTGCTGTCCGTTTCACTCTATGACTGCTCGGCCAGCAGCTCCTGGATGGCACTCTCAACGTCCTCATCGGTGAACTGATTGTAGGGGTCGTCGGCAGTGAGTCGGTAGCGGCGCTCGCCGTCGGGAGCGTAGACATAGACCGCCGGAATGCCCAGCAGATCCAGTTTGACAAAACCCTCGGTGACCATCTCGTCCATCAGGTAGTTGGCAAATGTCGCCTTCTGCTTGCCCAGGAACTCGTGCGCGTAGGCGACGGCCTCGGTATCCCCCCGGTCATCCAGACACATGGAGACAAAGGTCACTCCACGGGAGGAGTACTCGTGGTAGAGCTCGACCATCTTTGGAAAGCGCTCCACACAGGGGACACACCAGGTCGCCCACATGTCCACCACCACGATCCCGCCCTCGAGGGAGGCCAGCTCCTGCTGCCATTGCTCGAAAGTGACGGGCGTGAGAGAGACTTCGACGCTCTCCTCGGTCTCTGTGGGCGCACTCCCTGCGCAGCCGATCACCGCGGCCACAGCCAGAGCCAGGCCGAACAGCGCGCTTTGATTTGACACGGACTACTAGCTCCCGGGCTGTTCGTACTCGACCGAGCAACCGTGAGCCCGGGTCTCGGCAACCGACACCGACTTGCCCGCCAGAACCTCGGCCACGGCATCACTTACATAGAAATCGGTGGGCTCACCCTGGGTGTAGTTGATGTTGCCGTCGCGGCGCTTGGCCGCCGGCGAGTTGTGTAGCAGCCCCATGTAGACCAGCTTGCGATCCTCGTCGAAGACGAAGTACTCGGGGGTGCGGGTGGCACCCAGCTGACGACCCAGCTCCTGGCTCTCATCGAAGACATAGGTGAAGTTGTAGCTCGCATTGGCCGCATGCTTGACCATTGCCGGCAGCCGGTCCTCCTCTCGATGGTTGACGCTCACCCCCACCACTCGTACGTCCTTGCCCTCGAACGAGTCGACCAGGTTTACCAGATCGCCATCCATCCCCTTGACCCACGGACAGTGGTTGGCGAGAAAGACGAGAATCACAACCTCCTCGTCGAGATCGCTGGACGAGAGCTTGGAGCCATCGGTTGCCGGCAGGCTCGCGAAGCCGGGCATCGGCGCACCGATGTCGAGCACCGCGTTGTACTCGCCGGCCACTAGAGCACCGGGAGCCGAAACGATGACCAGTAAAACAACCACCACAGCTGTTTTCCATTGCCGATAAAGCATCTTCAACCTCCTGAGAAAGAGCGACGAATCATAACAGCAACGTCATCTGGTAGCATGGGGCCAGCGAGCCAACTGATCGCTGAACGACCAAGTGCGGCAAGGGTCGTACACCCAGGCTCGCGGAGGAGGAATTATGGCTACCAACCAAGCATCCATGGCACGCCGCCAGCGGGAGCGCGAGAGACAGCAGCGGCGACGGGAAAAAGAAGCCAAACGCCGGGACCGGCAGGAGCAGAAGCGGGCCGATAAAGAGGCCGGGCTCGACTCCAAGGGCCCGGAGATCGACTGGAGCGCCGCGGTTCACGCCGAGGTGATCGAGGTCGAAGAAGAGGAAGCAGCCGAGGGCGAGGAGCAGGCCGTCGAAGCCGGGGCGGTCCAGCAGCCCTGACTAGGGGCCAGTGGTAAAGCGCCGCAATTCTCCGAGCATCGGATCTTCGGGGCCCTCACCTCCGATCACCAGGACAAAAGGCTCGACCTGCCGATGGTCGGGGATCGTCGACAACTTCCAATACAAAATCCCGCCTAGCAACTCCCCACTCAGCGCCATGTTGGCGTTGAATAGGCCCCTGATCGCCAGCGCCCGCTCGGCCTCGTCCGGGGGCTGATCCTCCCAGACCACCAGCCGGGGACCGCCGGTCGACGGCAGCACCGAGAAGCCGGTCGACGCCCAGGGCTCGATGGTGGAGTTTTCCCGCTGCACGTATCCCAGCTCGCTGAACAGAACCCGGTGCCGCGGAATCCCCTGCTGCCGGCGAAACTCATCGAGCCTCTGCAGCACACCCCTCCAGCCGGCCTCCAGACGAGTCGCCAGCTCGTCGCGGCTGAGGTCGGGCTCGTAGCTTCCGCGCAGCGGAAAGTAGGCGTTGATGGCCAGCAAGTCGAGCTCGTCCCAGAAACCGACGAACTCGTACTGGTCGAAGTTGGCCGCATACGTCAGCCGACCGTCGTAGACGTCGCGGACGTTGTGGATCAGGCGGCGCCAATAGGTTTCGAGGTGACGGCGGCGCTCGTTGATCCGCGCCAGAGGGTCTTCCTCCTCGAGCCAGCTGATCTGTCGGGCCCACTGCCGGTGGGCCGCGGCCTCATCGCCCAGGAACAGCTCCAGCGACTCGTAGTTCTCCTGACCCCGAACCTGGAGGTGCCGCTCCTCGATCTCCTGCGAGTGGGCCAGCACCTTCTCCTGCTCCCACCGGACCTTCTCCTCGTTGCTCCAGTACTCCTCCAGCACCGGCAGCTTGTCGACCTCGAGGGTGTTGGTAAGGGCGTTCATCTCGCTGCCCACCGCCAGGATGTCGACCCCCTCCTGCTCGGCGATCGTCGCCCACCTGGAGACAAAGATCGTATAGCGATCGAACCACTCGCCCAACTGCGCGGCTGAGCGCGGCATGATCATCCCGTGCCAGAAGAACTTGTTGCGCTCGAAGGCATGGTCCAGAGCCACCCGCAGAACCAGAACCACTTTCAGGCCATGGGATTTGGCGACTCTGATCTCGTTGACCACCCAGGGTGCCTCGTCGTCGAACCAGAGATTTGCCGTGTCCCAGTCCCCCTGACGGGCGTAGACGGTCACCGCCACCGTATTCATGCCGACCTCGTCGAGAGTCCGCACCCAGGCCTCATGATCGGGCTCGTCGACCTGAATGCCCCCTAAAAAGAAAGTCATGTCGGCAGTGCGGGACGATCGCACCAGGACGCCGACGACGGTCAGCAAGATGAGGAGAACGACGAATAGGAGGAGACGGCGCATGGATCGGACAGAATTTCAGGCGATGGCAAACAAGCCAGAATGATTGAGAGTACGACAAAACACCGCCCGTGGTTCTAGAGCGGTCTTGCGCGCCCAGCTGAATCGTGCAATCTTAGTTGAGGGGCATCATGAAACAGACACCCGTCAGCGAGTTCATGTCACGAGACCTCACCTCGGCGAGCAAGGAGATGCCGCTGACCGAGCTGGTTGCGCTCTTCAAGGAGAAGAAGGTCAGGGGTCTCCCGGTCACCGACGACGACAATCGTCTCCTCGGTGTCGTCACCGAGCGCGACATTTTTCTCAAGGAGAAGGGCGTACCTTTCTCTCTGGAGACGGTTCCCACCCTCCTCGGTCAGATAATCGACAAGGCGGACATCGATCAGGTGGAGCGATGCCGTCGGGTGACGGTAGAGGATGTGATGCGCGCCAACGTGTCCACCGTCACCGCGACCGACACGCTGGAAGATGTCGGCATGTTGATGTACGAGGAGAAGCGGGCCCTGGTACCGGTGGTGGAGGACGAGAAGCTCGTGGGTGTGGTGCGACGGATCCACGTCCTGGGAGAGATCTACACCGACGACTGAGCCCAAACCCGACCTTCTCACCGCCCTTCTACTGCAGCGGCGTATCTGCCTG
>JBAUDS010000188.1:0-28376 GCA_049678185.1 Thermoanaerobaculia bacterium | reverse complement strand
AGGGGACGTTGTCGATGAGGATTGTCTCGCCGACTCCTTCCTCTTCGCCAAAGAGCTCTTCGGCAAGGGCGTCACCCAGAAAGACCACCCGCCGGCGCTGGGCGTCGTCGAGCGGGTTGAGAAAGCGGCCGCCCGCCAGCGGTATCTGATTGCGCATCAGACCCCACACGGTGCTGACACCCTTGATCGGCCCGTTGACCGTCTTGTCGCCATAGGTGAAATTGGTGCGCCAGCGCTGGATCTCACCGCTGACGCCCATCAGCCCCGGGACGCGCTCGCGCAATAGCCGCATGTCTTCGATCCGCGGCCGGATGGATCGCCCCGCCGGCAACCCCATCCACGGCTTGGTCGTCTCGCCCGGCCAGATGACGGCGATGTCGGTCCCCATCCCGACCCAGCCTTCGCCCAGGGCAATACCAAGTCCCTCCCCAAAAGCCATGAGCAGGACCAGGGAGAGGGTGCCCCAGGCGATCGAAGCCACCGTCAGGATGGCCCGTTTCCGCTGCACACGCGAGGCGCGCCAGAAGAGTTGGAAGACCATACCGAGACCGGGGCGACGTTTTTTCGGGTTGAGCGTGTCGGTCATGGGTCGATTCCCGCTAGGTCATCTTCATGGCCACGACCGGATCGAGGTTGGCCGCGGCTCGAGCTGGAAAGAAACCGGCGACCAGACCGATGAGACCGAGGAGAAAGGCCGTGAGCGCGGCGACCTGAACGTCTACCGTCGGAATACCCACGTACTCCTCGAGCCCCAGAGCCGGGAACGCGGCGCAGATACCGGCCGTGACCAGCAGTCCGATAAATCCCCCAACGGCGGTGAAGATCAGGGTCTCGGTGAGGAACTGGCCCAGAATGCCACGGGGCTTGGCCCCCAGCGCCATCTTGACGCCGATCTCGGGGGTGCGCTCTTCCACCACCACGCTCATGATGTTGGAGACACCGATACCGCCGACTACCAGCGTCAGCGACCCGACGATGCCGAGAAACATCTTGAAGGCCATCATAAAGGCGTCCAGAAACTGGAACATCTCGGTGGTGTCCCAGATCATCAGGGCCTCGCGGTCGGTCGGGTCGAAGCGGTACTTGCCGGCGATGATGGCCAGCACCTCGTTGGTCAGCTCTTCGGTCCCTTGGACGTCCAGGGCGGTAAAGATAAACAAGTTCAGGTACTTCTCGCCGGTCAAGGCCCTAAAAGTGGAGCCGGGAATGGTCAGCTTGTCCTTGTCCCGGCCGCTATAGGAGGAGTCCTGCTCTTTGGGCTGGAGCACACCCACCACGGTAAAGGGCGAGCCGTGAAGTCGAAAGACCTGACCCACCGGATCGCTCGAGCCGAAAAGCGTCTCGGCCAACTCGTCGCCCAGAAATGCAACCCGTCGCTGGTTGGCTTCATCGAGGGGATTGAGGAATCGTCCCCCCATCTTCGGGATCATGTTGCGCATCTCGCCAAAGTCGGGGCTGACCCCTGAAACATCCACCGCCATCGTCCGCTTGCCGTGCTTTAGCTGCAGCGTGTCGGTGTACTCGCTGGAGATGGCCTCCAGACCCATGGCTCGCTGGCGAATCAGCTCGATGTCGTCCTCGCGCAGACGAATGCGTCGCCCTTTGCTCAGGCCCTCGAACGACATCGAGGTGATCGATGGCCAGGCGATGACGATGGCGTTGCCAAGACCGGCGATAGCACTTCGATATTTAGACCGTCGGAGAGCCCGGTCTCGATCTCCACCTTCTGCGGCTCGCCTCCGGGGGACGCCGCCGGGATCTCCACAAAGGTCTTGGCCCCATCCTCCTCGAAGAGCACCAACCGCTCGGGGATCAGCAGGATGTCGGATTTTTCACGGATGACCAGATCGGCGGTGGCCGAGTACCCGGCTCGGAGCAGAATGTCTTCCACCGGATCGAGCTCGATCTCGACGTCGAACAGACGCGCCCCCTCCTCTTCCTTCGCCTGGGGGGCGATGCGGCTCAGGCGACCGGTGACGACTTTGTCGGGTAGGGCGCCGATGTTGAGACGGGCAGCGACGTCCACCGCCAGCTTGCCGACGTCGATCTCGTCGACCGTGCCCATAAGATGAGGTCACCCATATCGGCGATGGTTGCCAGCTCGGTGCCGGCTTGAAACGTCGTCAATGGAACCACCGGGTCGCCGGGATCGACCAGCCGCTGGAGGACGATGCCGCCGGCGGGTGCTCGGATGATCGACTCCATCTGACGACCCCGCCCGTCGATCCGGCCCTGACGGACCAGATCCAGGTTGTCGTGAGCGCTCTGCAGCTCGATCCTGGCGAGCTCGAAGGACTCACGCTTGACGTCCTCCTCCTCGCGGGCGGAGATTCCCTCTTTTGTCAGCTCGGTGACCCTTGCCCACTCGGCCTCGGCCCGCTTGAACCCCGCTTCGGCGGCGTCTACCTGTCTTTCGGCCTCCACCAGCTCGGTGGGGGTGGGGTCGGGTGCGATCTCGAACAGAGGATCGCCCGGGTTTACCCGATCACCCACATCGACCACACACCGCTTGACGATACCCGAGATCTTGGACTTGACCTCGAACTTGAGCCGGGGCTCGATCTGTCCCACGGCCACCGCCTTCTCGGTGATCTCCCCCCGCTCGACCTTGACGAGCTCGAACTCCTGCTCTTTCTCGCCCCGGCCCTTGAGCCAGAAATAAGCGCCGACCACGAGACCTGCCACGACGAGCGTGGCAACGAGAATCTTCAGCAATCTGGCCATCGCACCCCCCCCGGTCGCGGTAATCAGGTGGACCGGTCACAGTTCTGTCTATTTCTCCCTACGTAGGCATTGGTCGCGAATTTCGATATCTTTCGCCCTGCATGAAGACCAACCGGCTTTTCTGGCTTCTTTCTCTTGGCCTGCTCGTCTGGCCATTTGGCTGTCGGTGGGACCGAGACTCGACGCTGGACCAGTCTCCCTCCGCCCGGCCCGAGATTGTCGAGACCCTGAGGGAGAACCTGGCTCTGGAGCGGCATCCAGCCGATGGCGGTGGAAGAGCATGGCTGGAAGGGGGCTCGGGGGACCCGGCCACCGCGGTGATGGCCGGTCACCCGGGACGCTGGTCGGTGGTCTACGAGACCGGCCCGCTCGGCATCGCCGAAGGGGGTTGGATCTTTTTCCAGGCGCCTCCCTTCTGGCATTGGAGCACACCGCAAGTTTTCGATCCCGAGCAGCTGGGTTTTTCCATGGTCACTACCGAGGCCGAAGGTGTGGAGTTGGCACCCGCGACCATCGACCAGCAGTTGCTGGCCATCGAGGTCAGGGGTCGCGCGCTCGAGCCGGGCGAGCAGGTGCGGATCTTTTACGGCGCCGGTCCGACAGGCGCCCTCGCCGACCGCTACGCCGAGCACCGATCCCGTTTCTGGGTGGCGGTGGATGGCAACGGCGATGGGATACGCGGCCCGGTGGCCGACCAGCTCTGGGTGGATGTTTTCGGCGGGCCACCGGCGCGGTTGGTCCTGACCCTGCCGTCGACGGCGCGGCCGGGTGAGACGGTCGCGCTCACCATCGCCGTGCTCGACCGTTTTGGCAACCTCAGCAAGGACTTCTCGGGAGAGGTCGCGCTGTCGGGACCGGGGACCGACATGGGTCTGCCGTCCACGGTGAGCTTTGCGACGGAGGACGAAGGCACCAGACGTGTCGAGATCACCTTTGTCCAGGAGGGGATCTACCGGATCGAGGCGGAGGGCGCCGAGGGTCTGGCGGCCGCCAGCAACCCGTTGATGGTCGCCGGCGGGGTGGACCGCATCCTGTGGGGAGATCTCCACGGCCACTCCAGCCTCTCCGATGGCACGGGAACCCCGGAGGACTATTTCCTCTACGCCCGCGACGTGGCCGCTCTGGACGTGGTCTCCCTGACCGACCACGACCACTGGGGGATGGAGCCCCTGGCGCTCCACCCGGAGATCTGGGAGGAGATCAAGAAGGAGGCCGAGCTCTTTCACCAGCCCGGGGAGTTCGTCACCCTGCTGGGCTACGAGTGGACCAACTGGATGCATGGCCACCGACATGTGCTCTTTTTCCAGGACCACGCCGAGCTTTTCGATTCGATCGATCCCGATTTCGACACCCCGGATGAGCTGTGGGACGCGCTCAGAGGGCAGGAGGTGCTGACGGTGGCTCATCACTCGGCGGGTGGGCCAATCGCCACCAACTGGAACTACCTACCCGACCCGGAGCTCGAGCCGGTGACCGAGGTGGTCTCGGTCCATGGCAGCAGCGAAGCCATGGATTCGCCGGCAGTCATCTACAGCCCGGTGCCGGGGAACTTTGTTCGCGATGTCCTCGACAGCGGCGTCCGCTTCGGCTTTATCGGCAGCGGTGACAGCCACGATGGGCACCCCGGTCTGGCCCACCTCAACGGTCCCTCGGGCGGTCTCGCTGCCATTCTCAGCGAAGGTCTGAGCCGCGAGGACATCCTGGCCGCCATCCGCTCACGCCGGGTGTATGCCACCAACGGCCCGCGAATCGTCCTCAGGGTCTCTCTGGGTGAGCTCGGCATGGGCTCGGTGCTCGAGGCGGGCCCCCACGCCCCGGATCGGCTCCAGGTCTTTGTCGCCGCTCCCGAGCCTCTCGAGCGGCTCGACCTGATCCGGAGCGGTGCAGTCGCAGTGACCGTCCCCTGTGACGGCCAGCGTACTTTCTCCTGGCAGCAACAGCTCGAAGATCTGCGACCGGGAGAGTACGTCTATGTTCGTGCCATCCAGATCGATGGGGGAGCCGCCTGGTCGAGCCCGATCTTCTTGGAGTAGGCTGGGTCAGGCGACGGCGCTGCGCAGCAGAGCGAGGATGGCGACAAACAGCGCGACAAAGAAGACCAGAGCCGCCAGCGCCAGAACCACCGCCAGCCGGCGTGAGTGGAGCCGATCGGCGATCAGAAAGGCCCCGACGACGGTGACGATGGTGAAGAGGAAGTAGAGCAGGAGGGCCATTGGGATCACCCGAGCGGCGACCCCAGAATACACCTCTTCCCCGCGCCCTTGACCACCAGGAGCCCCGAGATGTCTCTAATGAGCACCGAGCTGACCAAACAGCTTGGAATAGAAGTGCCCCTGATCTGCGGCGCCATGTATCCCTGCAGCAATCCCGAGCTCGTGGCCGCGGCCTCCGAGGCCGGCGGTATCGGCATCATCCAGCCGCTGTCGCTGGTCTACGTTCACGGTCACGAATTCCAGTCGGGTCTGGCCTTGATTCGACGGCTCACCGCCAAGCCGGTGGGGCTGAACGTAGTCGTCGAGAAATCCGCCAAGACCTATGAGGAGAGGATGCAGCGCTATGTCGACGTGGCCATCGCCGAGGGGATCCGTTTCTTTGTCACTTCGCTGGGGAAGCCACAGTGGGTGGTGGAGAGGGCCCATGCGGTCGGCGGTCTGGTCTACCACGACGTCACCGAGCGCAAGTGGGCCCTCAAGGGGCTCGATGCCGGTGTGGATGGGCTGATCGCGGTCAACAATCGGGCAGGTGGTCATGCGGGTCCCAAGGGGGCCGAGGAGCTCTACCAGGAGCTCGCGGATCTCGGGGTGCCGCTGGTGTGCGCGGGGGGCGTTGGGGACGAAGGAGATTTCGTGAGTGCCCTGACCCTGGGCTACGCCGGCGTGCAGATGGGGACACGGTTTATCGCCGCCACCGAGTGCACCGCCAGTGAGGACTACAAGCGGGCGATCGTCGACTCGGGCGAGAACGATATCGTGCTGACCGAGCGCGTCACCGGTGTCCCGGTCTCGGTCATCCGCACCCCCTACATCGCCAAGGTGGGTACCAAGGCCGGACTTCTGGCACGGCGCATGCTCAGGGGCCGTCGCACCAAGCACTGGATGAGGATGATCTACCAGCTGCAGTCGCTGTGGAAGCTCAAGCGCTCGTCGCTCCGGTCCTTCTCCTACCGCGACTACCTGCAGGCGGGCAAGAGCGTCGAGGGAGTAACCAGAATCGAGACGGTGGCCGAGATCGTCGGCCGGTTTGCCGCCGCCGCGCGTACGGCCTAGACGAGACCAGAGACCAGCTCAGTCTGAAGACGGCCGGACGGTCACCGGGCTCACCGCCATACCGTCCGGCTCCTTGCCGGCCTCCAAAATGCCCAGCACTCTGAGGCCGGCGGTGGCGATGACCACCACGGCGTCAGCTTGGGTGGCTGCCACCCAGGCCGAGGAGCCGTCGGGTGCGACCACCAGACCCACCGGCACGGGACTGCCGCCAAAGCGATCGCCAAAGAGACGGGTGCTGGCGTCTGCGGCCGTGCTCAGGTCGAGCTGACGCCGGAAGATCTCTTTTCGCTGCTTGGTGTCGATCACCACCACCTCGCCGCTCTCGGCGGCCGAGACCAGCATCTTTTTGCCGTCGGGTGTGGGTGCCACCCGGATGGGGAAGCCTTTGCAGGGGACATTCTCGCGGATCTCCAGCGTCTGGGGGTCGAAGATGGTCAGTGTGTCGGCCTCCCGGTTGCCGACCCAGACCTCGCGGCCGTCCGGAGTGACGGCAATCCCTTCGGCACCCTCACCGGTTTCTATGTCCCGTAGCTTGGTGCCGGCCTCCAGGTCGACGGCGGTCACCGAGCCCGAACCGATGTTGGCCACAAAGGCGCGCTTGCCGTCGGGGGTGACGGCCACCATGTGAGAGACCTCCTGCCCGGTCTTGATCTCTTTGTCGATGCTGCCGCTCCGCGGGTTGACCACGAGCAGATGTTTACTACCCTCGGTGGTGACAGCCACCTGGGTACTGGAGATCCAGGCCAGGCCGTGCGGCCGTGTGTGCTTGCCGAGATCCACGGTGGAGACGACTTTGACCTGCTCGAGATCGATGACCGTCAGGCTCGAGCCGGGCTGGTCTCGATCGCCGTAGTTACTGATCACGGCGAGAGTGCCGTCGGGAGACACGGCGACTTCGTGCGGCCGGAATCCGGTCGGCAGCGTTGCCACCGACTTGCCGGCGGACAGGTCGACGAGATCGACGGTGTTGTCGGTCTTGTTGGCGACCACCAATGTCGAACCGTTGACGGTCGGCGCGAGAAGGAATGTGGCCACAAGGCCGATGGTCAAAAGAGCCAGGGCGCGCGTTCGAATCATGATTCGGTGTCTCCCGGGAGTTTTCTGGACACTTAGAGTATAGACTTTGCGGGGTCTATTGCTGTTTTTTCTATTCGGGGTTCCGCGAACCGAAACAAGGAATTCGAGATGGGCGGCGTTCTCCGCACCGCTATTCGGGTGACAGCGGCAGCATGGTTGCTGGCGGGTATTCATCCGCTCCACGGTCGAGATATCGGAGACGAGATCGTCGGACGATGGGTGGGCAGCGCCGAGGTGGAAGGGCGGTGGCGATTTGTTCGCTTCGACATCGCTCTCACCCAGGCGGTACCCAGCGTCGAAGGGTGGATCCCCGCCGCAGGGTTGGGGGCGATCCCAGGTACAGTGACCAATGCCGAGGGGCCAGGCCTCACCATCAAGCTGCCCAGCGCGGAGGGCGAGTGGCGGTTCGAAGGGACGACCGAAGGCGATCGGCTCAGCGGTGCCGCCATGACCCCCGGCGGCGGCGGGTTGTTCGAGCTCAGCCGCTCGGTGGAGCTGACCACGGATCAGTTCGATCCACTTATCGGCACCTACGGTCTGCCCGGCGAGGCCACGCTGCTGCTGACCCGTTGGCGGACGCTCGACTATCTCTTTGTCTTCGACGGCGAGGAGCGTCTTCGTCTCTATCCGCTCGCACCGGACCGGTTCTATTCGGAGCGGGGAGACGTCATCTACATCGTGCGCGCTGCCGAGGGGCAGGAAGTGGGGCTGGCTTGGCAAAACCGATTTGGCCTCGAGTTTTTCTACCCGCCGGTGGAGGTCTACCAGCAGGAGGAGGTGGTCTTTCAGGGTGCCGGAGAGTGGCTCGCCGGGACCCTGCTATTGCCACCCGGAGATGGACCCCATCCGGCCATCGTGCTCGTCCACGGCTCGGGAGCCGACACTCGACACGCCTATCGCCCGGTGGCTCATCTCTTTGCCCAAGCTGGAATCGCGGCGCTGTTTTACGACAAGCGTGGGACCGGGGATTCGACCGGCAACTGGTTCAAGGCCGGACTCAACGAGCTGGCGGGTGACGCGGTGGGCGCGGTCTCCTATCTCGGGTGCCACCAGGCCATCGATGCGGGACGCATCGGTCTGTGGGGGATCAGTCAAGGGGGATGGATCTCGACCATTGCCGCGGCCGAATCGAGGGAGGTGGCTTTCCTGGTGCCGTTCTCGGGGGCGGCGGTAAGCCCGGCGGAGCAGGAGCTCTTCCGGATTGCCAGAAACATCCGGGATCTCACCGGCTCCGAGGGTCTGGTGGACATCACGGTGAAGATGGAGCAGTTGACCTACGACTTTCTCTACCGGGCGCAAGCGAGCTCTACCCTGGCGGGCAAGCCCTGGCTGCCGGGACTCGACATGCAGTACGACCCACGATCCGATCTGGCGCGTCTCGATCGGCCGGTGCTGGCCCTCTTTGGCGAGTTGGACAGCCTGGTCCCCGTGGGCGTCTCGGCCCGTCGGTACGAGCAGCTGACAGTTGGCGAGGGCGAGGCGAGCGGCACCATCCGCGTGGCGATCTTTCCGCAGGCGGATCATGGACTCATGCTCACCGCCACCGGCAGCCGCTTCGAAGTTCGCGGCGAGCGTCGCTATGCGCCGGGGGTGTGGGAGTTGACACTCGACTGGGTACGGGCGGTGGTCGACGGCACCGTTCCGCCCGCCCCCGGCGCCGACCTGCTACAACCTGGGGTCTTGCCGCCGGAGAGGTTGTACCCCGGTCGCCCGTCCTGGTTTGGCTCGGCACCGGTCCAACTCGCACTGCTGCTCCTGTTCGCGGCCGCCTTTGGGAGCTGTTGCGTCGCTTTCCCCGTGGTCGCCGAGATAGACCGAAGGCGAGGAGGTCACGCCGGCCGTACCTCGAGATTCAGGTTTGCCGCCTGGGTAGTCAGCGTCTGGAACCTGCTTCTGCTGGCCGGTTTCTCCGTGCTGCTCGTGCGGCTGTGGACCATTGCCGGCGCCGAGGTTGCCGAGGTGGGAAACCTACCGCGAGTGCTCACTTCGGCGGGGGCCGTGTCGATAGTAGGATCGCTTCTGCTCTCGTGGATGACAGCCAAGGTGTGGCAAGAACCGTTGGCCGGTCCATTCTTTCGTTGGTACTACAGTACGGTAGCCTTGGCGGCGTTGCTTCTCATCCCCTTTCTCGCCTATTGGAGTCTGCTTCCGTTCTCACCGGTATGACCCTGGACTCTGAGAAATTCAACGACATGCAACCCTGTTATCAAAAGATGGATGGATCTTCATCAACCGCAAGCAGCGGGAGGGATCGGCCGTGAAAAGGTTGACGCTGCCGGAGCCACGTTTGGCCGGCAAAGTGACTGTCGAAGGAGCCCTGCGTGAGCGCCGGTCGATCCGCAGATTTGCCTCGCAATCCTTGACGCTGGGAGAGATCGGTCAGCTCCTCTGGTCCGTTCAGGGAGTCACCGGTACGGGGGGCGAGAGAACCACGCCGTCAGCCGGAGGTCTCTATCCGTTGCAGATGTATCTGGCAGCGGCGCGGGTGGACGGGCTGGAGGTCGGCATCTACAGATATCGCCCGGATCTGCACGACCTGGAACCGGTTGCCGAGGGGGACGTGCGGATCAAGCTGGCCGCGGCTTCGCACGGTGTGGAGTGGGTCGACTCGGCCCCCGTGGTGCTGGCGATCGGTGGGGTCGTGCAGAAGACCGCCATCAAATACGGCGCGCGCGCTCGACGCTATGTCTACATCGAAGTCGGGTGTGCCGCCGAGAACGTCTATCTCCAGGCCCAATCCCTCGGTCTCGGAGCGGTTCTGGTCGGGGCCTTCGACGACCACGAGGTCGGTGCCATCATGCAGCTGCGGGAAGGTGAGGAGGCCATGGCGCTCATGCCGGTAGGACGACCTCGGCAATGAGAACGGCAGCCTCGGTTGCGCTGACGGCCATCCTTCTGGCCCTGGTTGGGGTCACGGGTGTCTTGGGGGCGGAGCCGTACGAGGAGCAGCGTCGGGAGCTGATGGACGAGATCCGGCGCGACGTCCAACTTACCAGCCGGGAGACCGGCAGGGCTCGACTCGACGACCGGGTGATGGAGGCCATGGCGCGGGTGCCGAGGCATGAATTCGTGCCCACCGAGCAGAGGCGGTACGCCTACCGGAACCGGCCGTTGCCGATCGGCTACGGCCAGACGATCTCGCAACCCTACATCGTGGCTCTGATGACCGATCTACTGCGCTTGGACAGCGGTGACCGCGTGCTCGAGGTCGGCACCGGCTCGGGTTACCAGGCGGCCGTGCTCGCCGAGCTGAAGACCGACGTCTATACGTTGGAGATCATCCCCGAGCTCGGCCGGGAGGTGGCCGACCGGTTCGAGCGTCTGGGATACAAGGGGATTACCACCCGCATCGGCGACGGCTATTTTGGCTGGGAAGACCACGCGCCGTTCGACGGCATCATCGTCACCGCCGCCGCCGCCCATATCCCTCCGCCGCTGGTGCGCCAACTGAAGCCCGGGGGCAGAATGGTCATCCCCGTGGGCGGGCCTTTCCGGGTCCAACAGTTGACCATGGTGGAGAAATCCTTGGCGGGTGAGGTGACGACCCGCCAGCTTCTTCCGGTCGCCTTTGTTCCGCTGACCGGCGACCGCTAGCCGCCGGCTTTCTCGCGAGCGCACCATGCCGTTCCGCCTTGCCGTCTCGGTGCTCGCTGCAGCGGCGATCGGCTACGAAATCCTCCTGATCCGTCTGTTCTCGATCATCCAGTGGCATCACTTCGCCTTTATGGTGATCAGTCTGGCGCTGCTGGGCTACGGTGCCAGTGGCACTCTGCTGACGATTGCGAGCCGGCGTCTGGGGCCCGGTTCCCAGCAGCAGGACCAGCGCCTCGGCTTCGCTTTCATGACCAGTGCGGCGCTGTTCTCCGTGCTCGCGGTAGGGGCCTTCGCCCTGGCACAGAGAGTGCCCTTCAATCCCCTGGAGATGGCCTGGGACCTGCGTCAATTTTGGCGGCTGTGGGCGGTCTATTTGCTGTTGGCGCTCCCTTTCTTCAGTGCCGGCACGGCCATAGGCCTGGCGCTGATGAGGGCCCGAGGAGACATCCACCGGATCTACCGCGCGGATCTGGTGGGAGCCGGTGTCGGCGCCCTCGGTGTCGTCGCCGTCCTTTTTGTCGCGCCGCCGCCGACGGCCCTCTTGCTGGTGGGATCTCTTGGTCTGCTGGCCGCCGGCATCGCCGGGCTGGATCGGAGTCTGGGAGCAACAGGCAAGTCGGCGCCGCTGTTTGGCATCGCCGCGGTGCTGTTTGTCTGGGTCTGGCCGCAGAGCTGGCTGACCCCACAGCTCTCCGAGTACAAGGGGCTGAGCAAGACGATGCTGGTGCCGTCCACTCGGGTTCTGGCCGAGAGCTCCAGCCCACTGGGCCGGTTGTCGGTGGTCGCCAGTCCCCGCATCCCGTTCCGTCATGCTCCGGGTCTGAGCCTCGACTTTCCAGGTGAGCTACCCGAGCAGCTGGGGCTCTTCACCGATGGCGACTCGATGGCCGCCATCGATCTCGCCGGGGACGGTGGGGAAGTGTCGTATCTCGACTACCTGCCGTCGGCCCTGCCCTATCACCTGCTCAGCGAGCCCCGGGTCCTGATTCTGGGCGCCGGTGGGGGCGGTGAGATTCTCTCAGCGCTCCTCCACGGGGCTCGGCGGGTGGATGCCGTGGAGTTCAATCCGCAGGTTGTCCGTCTGGTCGATGGCGCTCTCGCCCCGCCCGCGCAGAGCCCCTACCGCCGCCCCGGGGTCCGGATCCACATCGAAGACGCCAGGAGCTTTCTCGCCCGCGGGCGAGATCTCTTCGACCTGATTCTGGTGCCGCCGTTGGACTCGTCGACGGTCGCCGCTGCCGGCTCCCAGTCGGCGAGCGAGAGCTATCTCTACACCGTCGAGTCCTTTGCCGAGGCCTTCTCCCGGCTCGAGCCGGAGGGTCTGCTGGCGGTCAACCGGTGGCTCAAGGTGCCACCTCGCGACAGTCTGAAGCTCTTTGCCACGGCGGTTGCCGCCCTCGAGCAGCTGGGTGTCCGGGCCGCTGGCGAGCACCTGGCGATGATCCGGAGCTGGAGCACTGCCACCCTGATCGTCAGCCGCCGGCCGCTGGCACCTCGACAGTTGGAGGCTCTGCGGAGCTTCTGCCGCGAGCGCTCTTTCGACCTGGTGTTCTACCCCGGCATCGAGGTGGGAGAGACCAACCGCTACAACCTCCTCGAGGCGCCCTACCTGGCCGAAGGAGCCAAGGCCATCCTGGGTGTCGATCGGGAGGAGCTCTACGACCGGTACAAGTTCAACCTGCGGCCGGCGACCGACGATCGTCCCTTCTTCTTTCATTTCTTCAAGTGGAGCGTGCTGCCGGAGCTGCTCGAGCTCAGGGGAAGGGGCGGCACGCCGCTGGTGGAGTGGGGGTATCTGATCGGTGTGGCGACACTCCTGCAGGCGCTGGTGGCGGCCGTTGTGCTCATCCTGCTGCCGCTTGGTGCTCTGGGTTCCTCCGGACGACCTGCCAGTGCATCGGCACGGGTCGTGATCTATTTCGGAGCGCTCGGCCTGGGTTTTCTCATGCTGGAAGTGGTGTTTATCCAGAAGCTCACCCTCTTTCTCGGTCACCCGCTCTTTGCGGTGGCCCTGGTGCTGACCGCCTTTCTGGTCTTCGCCGGTCTCGGCAGCGGCAGCTCGGCCAGGTTGGAGCAGAGGTTGCGTCGTCGAACTCGGACGATTCTCGGCTTCGAGCTGTCGGCGATCGAGGTGGCCATCCTCTCCCTGGCGGCGCTGTCATCGAGCTACCTGCTGTTGCTGCCACTCGTGCTGCGGTCAGCCATCCATCTACCCGTGTTGGTCAAAGTCGTCATCGCCCTGGCCCTGCTGGCGCCGCCGGCGTTCTTTATGGGGATGCCCTTTCCACTGGGTCTCGAGCGGGCGGCCAGGCTGCGACCGGTCTGGGTACCGTGGGCGTGGGGGATCAACGGCAGCGCCTCGGTGGTGAGCGCGGCGATGACACCGATACTGGCCATTCACCTCGGGTTCAGGGCGGTGACGGTCCTGGCCATAGCGCTATATCTGGTGGCCGCCGCGTCTTTCCGCGGGCTCGAGAAGGAGTAAACTCAAGGGGGGGAACCATCATGGCCTTCAAGCTGACCTCCGCCGATCCCGACCTGAGCAGACTGGTCGAAAAGCAGGTGAGAAACTGGGAGCTGGCGCGCTCTCAGCGAATCAGCACACCAACGCCAGAGCGTGAGGAGGTTGAAGACTTCCTCTGTGTCTCGCGGATGGTCGGGGTCGACGACCGCCAGGTCGCCGTCCTGATCGGTGAGCGCCTCGGCTGGCCGGTCTTTGATCGCGAGATCCTCGAAGCGATGGCCGGCGACGACGACTTTCGACGGCAGATTTACACCTCGATGGATCAGCGTGATCTGTCCTGGTGGGAGGAGGCACTGCGGTCACTCATGGACCGGGATTTTGTCCGCAACGACTACTTCCACCGTCTGTGCGAGACGCTGCTGTCGCTGAGCCGGCAGGGCAGCTCGGTCTTTCTGGGTCGCGGAGCCGACCTTGTTCTGCCCAGGAATCGGGGGTTTCGGGTGCGTCTGGTGGCGCCGCTCACCACCCGCACCGAGCGCTATGCCGAGCTCACGGGGCTGTCGCCAAAGAAGGCCCGTGCCGAGATCGCGCGCATCGAGAAGGAGCGCGCCGAATTTCTTCAGCGGCATTTCGGTATCGGTGCCGACGATCCATTGCGCTACGACATCATGATCAATCTGGAGCGGTTCAGTCACCAGCAGGCGGTCGACCTGATCCTGCAAGCCCGAGAGATGCTCGGGACTGCTGGAGGCTGAGGTGCTGCTCGAAAACCTGAGCCCCCGCTCCACTGTCCTTAGCCCCGAGCTGGGAAGGTCCCTCACCTTCGACCGCGAGGGCAGGCTGCTCATCTACTTCCGCGACGGTGAGACCTTCAAACGGAGTCTCGGCAGCGAGGTGCACTTGCGATTCCGCCGCGGCTCCCGGCAGCGCCGTCGGCTCGGGACCGAAGAGGGGCTCGAGATTATCGACGAGGCCTACGCGGTGGCTCGCGAGGCGCGGGCGGGGGCCTCGCATCAGCTGGAGCGGCGACTCGACGAGGAGATCCTCCGCTGGAGCGGAGCGGAGCTCGAGGCCGAGCGCCGGCGGTTCGCGGCGGTCTACAAGCCCATCTCCATCCTGCCGCCCGATCAGTATTTGGCAGTTGTGCTGCAGGCGACCGAAGGCTGCACCTGGAACGCCTGCACGTTCTGCAGCTTCTATATGGACCGCCCTTTTACCGTCAAAGAGCCCGAGGAGTTCGAGCGACACGTGGCCGGCGTCAAGGACCTTCTGGGTAAGGGGCTGCTGCTCCGGCGCGGGATCTTTCTGGCCGACGGCAACGCCCTGGCACTCTCCAACCGCCGCTTGATGCCGCTGCTGGAGATCGCTGCGAAAGAGCTCCCGGACCGCAAGCTCTACGGTTTTATCGATCTCTTCAGCGGCGAGCGACGGCGGCCTGAGGACTGGCGCGAGCTGGCGGAGCGGGGTCTGGACAGGGTCTACATCGGCATGGAGACGGGTCTGGACGAGTTGTTGGCCCTGGTCAACAAACCTGGAAAGGCAGCGGAGCTCGAGGCCTTTGTGGCGACATTGAAGACCGCCGGCCTGAGTGTTTGCCTGATCGTGATGGTGGGGCTCGGCGGTCGTCAGTACCGGGAGGAGCACGCCCGGGCCACCCTGAAGGCGCTCAAAGCGATGCCATTGAGCTCCGAGGACCTCGTCTATCTCTCCCCGTTTGTCGAGCAGACTGGGTCCACCTACCAGAGACAAGGGGTGGAGAAGCGGCTCGAGCCGATGGACGAGGAGGAGATCGAGACCGAGCTGGAGCGTCTGGCCGCCAAGATCAGGGCTCGTGGGTTGAAGGCGAGCCGCTATGACATCCGAGAATTCATCTACTGACCCAGCCTCCCCGGCGGGAGTGATATTTTCAAGTTTCTGGAGTAATCAGACAGGTCATGGCTGAAGAGACGGCACTACCCGAAGAGCTCGATCCCGCCCGTTACATCGAGCGCGTGAGTCTGGTGACCGGTGAGGTACTGGATCAACCGATCCTGCCGCACCAGCTCCTCGTCCGCTACCACCGGGACTACCACGTCGTCGACATCCACGCCCGCCACATGATGAGCCGCATGATGCGGGCCACCGGCGACCCCGAGGCCACCCGCAGGAAGATGAAGGAGAGGCGGCGATTCGGTCACAGGGCGGCGAATGTCATCGCCAAGGCCATCGGCCAGAAGGACGTCACCAAGGTCGCCAAGGCCCTGTTTGGTCTCAAGAATCGCGAGTACTACTTCCACTACAAGAAGCCCTATCTCGCCAAGGAGGAGGTCGAGGACCGTCTGACGGCGCTCAAGCAGGAGGCGGTGGAGCGTTGGCAGGCGGTCGGCGCCGACGGATCTCCCGGCATACGGGTGTTGTTGACCGGTGGCACCGGCTTTGTGGGCAAGGAGATCATCTGGCAGGCGGCCCACGACGACGATATCGAGGAGATGATCGTCGTCATCCGGCCGAAGGAGATCCGTGATCGCAAGACCAAGGAGTTGATCGAGACCCGATCCCCGGCTCAACGGGGAGAGGTGTTGCTGGATCGTCTATGGCTCGACACCCCCGGGCTGCGCTCCAAGTTCCGCTTTGTCGCCGGCGATGTCGAACAGCCCGACCTCGGTCTCGAGCCCGCCGTGATCGAGGACCTCGAAACCCGGCTGACCCATGTCATCCACTGTGCGGCCAGCGTTGCCTTCGACGACCCCTACGAGAAAAGCTTCCACGCCAATGTCACCGGCACACTAAACGCCCTGCGTTTCTCGCATCGTCTGCAGTCGGCGCCGGACAGTCCCTTCGTCGCCCATCTCGGCATCGAGACCTCCTACATCCACGGGCGTCAGGTGCGGGACACGGCCCGCGAGGACGAGGTCGTCTTTCCCCGCAACTTCTACAACAACTACTACGAGCTGACCAAGGCGATGGCGTCGATCGAGACCGAGCGCTTCATGCTGGCCAAGGGTCTGCGTGTCATCCAGCTCTGCCCGGCGATCGTTATCGGTGAGTCGAGGGCCGGGAACAACCGGGGTGACACCAAGGTCGTCAATGCTCCAGTCAATCTCTTTGGCCGCGCGCAGGAGGCGCTGGGTTCCACCACCGGTAGTTGGGTCGATCGCTCCAAAGGATCGATGCTGGCGAGGATGGCGTGTACGTTCCCCGGTGATCCATCGGCCGAGATCAACATGATTCCGGTCGACCGGGTGGTAGAGGGGATCGTCGCCGCGCTCAAGAAGCCGGCCGCGGTGGGTGAGCGGGTCCATCTGGCCACCGACAACCGGCTCACCTCCGAGCAGATGATCCGTGCGGTCGAGGAGGAGCTCGGGATCAGGGTCAGGCTGGCCGAGCCGACGCTGCACAGGACGGTCACCCTGCCCAGCATGACCAGGCTGCTCAAGCGGATGAAGCAGGAGAAGATCTCCCGGGCGCTCAACACCCTGGGCACCATCTTTGGTGGCTACTCCGAGTGGGGCCAGCCGATCCACGAGGTGGGCAACGATGTCCGGCTTCTGGGTCTGAGCGAGACCCGCCCCAATACCCAGCACGCTTTTCGCATGCTCTGCCGCCACAACAAATACGTTCAGAACTTCGGCAAGCTCTGGGACCTCGACGAGATCTCGCGCCGGGAGAAGGTCTGGTGGGAATTCATCGAGGATCTCGAGATGCTCGGCGGCCGCCCCGCCGGGTCCATGACCGCGGTGGAGTTTCGAGACGCGCTGAGGCTGGGGCTGGATGTTACGAAGTTCGAGCGGAAGGGAATAGTCAAGTAGGGGAGAGCCTCGTGCCGCTCCCTCGGACGGGAACGAAGCGGCCGGCCTCCGTGCCGGCCGGGGCGGGTGGCGGCACCCCCGAGCCCTTCTTCATTCCTCCCCTCGCCCCGTCCAACTCCGCATCCCTGTCGTCGCGCCAAATAGATCCGACAGCAGATCCCGCGCGGGCCGGGGGAGCACCCCTTTCAGAAACGGCGTGATCTTGATCAGCCAGGGCTCGAGCACATAAGGGCTGCCCGCGAGGACGGCTCTTTTGATCTTGGCGGCGAGCTTCTCGGGGGTGAGAAAAGTCGTCAGTCGGGGAGGTTTGGCCCCGGCGAACATGCCGGTGGAAGCATAGCTGGGACAGACCACGGTCACTCCCACGTGGTCGTTGCCGGTGCGCTCGAGCTCGAGACGCAAGGATTCGGAGAACCCGAACGCCGCCCATTTGCTGGCGGCGTAGGTCGTGCCCCACGGCAGACCGACCAGACCCGAGGCGCTCGACATGTTGACCAGATGCGACTCCTGGGCGGCGATGAGATCGGGAAGAAAGGCGTGGGTCATGGCCACCAGACCCTCGGTGTTGACCCTGAAAGTCTGCAGGTGTCGCTCGAGCGGCACCTCGAGAAAGGCGCCACCGTAGACCACACCCGCGTTGTTGACCAGCAGATCGATCCGACCGACCTCCTCGTGGAGCCGGTCGCGGGCCGCGGCGATGGCGCTATCGTCGGTGACGTCGAGGACATAGGCGTGGCACTCGGCGCCGGCTGCGGTCAGGCTCGAACGGGTCTCGTCGAGCTTTTCCTCGTCGATGTCGGTGAGAACGATCTCGGCGCCGGCAGCGGCAAAGGCGCGAGCGATCGACAGACCGATCCCCCGGGCGCCGCCGGTGATCAGCGCCCGCTTGTTCTGCAGCGATTTCATCCCGGGGTCCTCCAGGGTCTTCGCGGTGGCGGTGGGAGCCTCGACTCTCCGTCTGAGGGTAGCACGGCACCACACGAGGGCCGGCGCTCGGATAGAGTAGGTACATGCCCAGAGGATCTCATGGCAAACGAGCGGTAGTGGCCCTGGGCGGTAACGCGATTACCCGACCGGGAGAAGCGGGGACGGTAGAGCAGGACTACGCCAATCTGGATCAAAGCCTGGAAGGCGTAGTGGCCCTGCTGGAACGGGGGTACGACCTGGTGTTGACCCACGGCAACGGACCCCAGATCGGCAACCAGATGATCCGGGTCGAAGTGGCCCGCGACGAAGCACCGATCCTGCCGCTCGACCTGATGGGTGCCGACATCCAGGGCGGCATGGGCTACATGATCGAGAAGGTTCTGCGCGGCAAGCTGCGCAAGAAGGGCATGGCCCACAGGGTGTGCTGTCTCATCACGCTGGTGGAGGTCGATGCCGCGGACCCGGCCTTCGACGACCCCACCAAATTTGTCGGGCCTTTCTACAAGGAGGAGGAGGTGGAGACTCTGTGCCGCGAGCGGGGTTGGATCATCAAGGAGGATTCCGGCCGTGGCTGGCGTCGGGTGGTCCCCTCTCCTCAGCCGATCGCCATTATCGAGCAACACGAGATCACCGCTCTCCTGGAGTTGGGAGCCCTTGTCATCTGTGGCGGGGGTGGTGGGATACCGGTGGCGCGGACCTCGACGGGTGAGCTCGAGGGGGTGGAGGGGGTCATCGACAAGGACCAGGCCTCGGCGATCATCGCCCTCGGAGTCCGGTCTCCCGAGTTGGTCGTGCTCACCGGGGCCGAGAGGGTCCTGCTCAACTTTGGGACACCCGAGGAGACACCGATCAGCATCATGTCGGTGCTGGAGGCCCGCAAGTATCAAGCAGAGGGCCACTTTCCCGCTGGTAGCATGGGTCCCAAGATCGACGCCGCTTGCCGCTTTATCGAGGGTGGCGGCAGCCGGACCCTGATCACCGACCCTTTCAGGCTGTCGGATGCCTTCGAGGGTCGTACCGGCACCTGGATAACACCCTAGAGCGTGTCCCCACCCTTTTGGGTGGAGCCAAACCCGATCTGAGACACTAGAGTATTCAAGTCCCTTGGTTACCCAGGATCCAACGTCAACCTGTTACCAGGAGGTGGATGATGAAAACCAGAATCACACTAGTCGTAATGGCCGTCGCTCTCGTGGCTCTGCCGGCCATGGCCCAAAAGACACCAGAGAAGGTCGTAGCGGCCTATGATGCCCTCGCCAACATTATCCTCGACATGCGCGAAGCCGAGTACGACTTCGTGGTGGCGGTGCTGGATGGTCATCAGCACGGGGCAAAGATGCTCTTCCAGAAAGGTGACTACGAGGGTGCCGCAGCCGAGATGGCCCTGTTTGCCAACGAAGGCGACAATGCCATGGGCGGTGTCCGCAAGCGGCTGCTCGAGGGTGGTCATCACTTCAACGCCGAGGGTGAGGAGCAAGGCACCTACGAGCCGGGGTACGTGGTCGTGACCCGGGAGGCCAAGCAGAAACTGCTGGCGGCGTCGTCGGAGCTGCGGCAGGCCAAGGACGATGTGGCCCGCCAGGCTGCCTGGGACAAATTCGCCAAGGTGGCCAAGCCGCTGCTGGCAGGGGAGTGATCACCCGCATCAGATCCGCCTTTTCTCTGCTGAGCGTCATCTGCTGGGCGGCGAGCGGTCCCGCATTTGCGGTCGGGGCTGACTCGCCGCTCTTGTTTGTCGACGTAGCGGCCGAAGCGGGCCTCGAGGCCCCCACCTGGTGCGGCCGCGAGGAGAAACCCCACCTTCTGGAGTCGGGAGGCACCGGTCTGGCGCTCTTCGACTATGACGTCGACGGGGACCTGGACCTCTTCCTGGTCAACGGCTGGCGGCTCGACGGCACCGAGATCGTAGAGCGGGGTCGCAACCTGCTCTACCGCAACGACGGCAACGGCGTCTTTCTGGACGTCACCGAGCGGGCGGGAGTGGGAGACGATCAGTGGGGTACCGGTGTCGCCACCGGTGATGTGGATGGCGACCGGTTTCCCGATCTATATGTGACCAACTTCGGTACGGACATCCTTTACCGGAATCAGGGAGACGGAACCTATCTTGCGGTGGCGGAGAGCCCGAGTGTGGAGGGTTGGTCGACAGGCGCGGTCTTCTTCGACACCGATGCCGACGGCGACCAGGATCTCTTTGTGGCCGGCTATGTGGATGCCACCCTGGAGGAGGTCCTGTTCGCGGAGCCCACTCTGTTGTGGGAAGGGTTGATGGTGATGCCCGGCCCCTTTGGTCTCGACGGGCTGGGTAACCACTTCTTTCGCAACCTGGGTGACGGCCGCTTCGAGGATGCCACCGCGGAGTCGGGTCTCGAAGACGTCGGTCTCTTCTACTCGTTTGCAGTCTCGGCCCTCGATCTGGATGGTGACCGGGATCTCGATCTCTATGTGACCAACGACTCCAACCCCAACTATCTCTATCGCAACGGTGGCGACGGGATATTCGAAGAGGTGGGTCTGTGGAGCGGAGCCGCGCTCGACCAGATGGGGAACGCCCAGGCCGGGATGGGGATGGCGGCGGGGGATTTGGACAACGACGGCCTGGTGGATCTCTTTGTCTCCAACTTCTGGAAGGACGTCTCGACCTTCTATCGCAACTTGGGGGATTTCATCTTCGAGGACGCGACGCAGGAGCTGGGGCTACAGCAGTCGACCTATCTGCCCCTGTCCTGGGGCACGACGCTCTCCGATCTCGACCTCGACGGTGATCTGGAGATCTTTGTCGCCAACGGCCACATCTTTCCGCAGGCCGACCAGGCTCCGCCCTCGTCGCAAACCAGTTTCAAGCAGGCCAATCTGCTGCTGCTCAACGACGGGGGGCGGTTTGTCGACGTCAGCGCTCGCTCGGGTTCGGGCCTCGCGGTCGTCGAGTCGAGTCGCGGTCTGGGGGTCGGGGATGTCGACGGCGACGGCGATCTCGATCTGGCAGTCTCCAACGTCGATGCGCCGCCGACTCTGTTGCGCAACGACTCCGAGCGCCGGGGATCGTGGTTGATGATCGATGCGCCAGAGGCCTTGCGGGTGACCGTCGAGACCGGCAGCGACCGGCTGATCCGCCATCGCGTTATCGCCGCCTCTTACGTTTCGGTCAGCGACGAGCGCTTTCACCTGGGACTCGGCAAGACCGACCGGGTGTCGAAGCTGACCCTGCTCTGGCCCGACGGCTCGCAGAAGGTGCTCACCGATGTAGAGGTCGATCGGGTCTTGGTCTTTTCTTATTTGAGGTAACGCCTGAGGAAGGCGTAGATCTCCTGCCGCGACTCGTGGGCGATCTCAGCGGCGACGGGCTGCTAAACTTTTGGTCGATAGGCACAGCTCGTACCGGTATTGGAGGAAGCGGATGAAGAGAAATCTGGCGGCTAGAGTTTGTCTGTTGGGGATATTCCTGACGGTCCCTTTCACCCTGGGGCTGGCCGGCACGCCGCCGTTGGCGGCCGAGATCAAAGCCCTGGTGGGTGGAACGCTCATCGACGGCTATGGCAGTCACCCGTTGCGCAACAGCGTGGTGCTCATCGAAGGTGAGCGCATCACGCAGGTGGGGCAGGTGGACACCCTGCCGGTGCCCGCAGGCGCCAAGGTGATCTCGACCGAGGGGATGACGGTGCTGCCCGGTCTCTGGGACATGCACGTCCATCTGATGATCAACGGTCACAGTGACTACGCCTACTGGGACAAGACCTATCCGGAGCAGTTCGAGTCCGTCATCATGCCGGCATCGGCCAGGCAACTGCTGCTGGCCGGGGTGACCAGCGCCCGCGATCTGGGAGCCCCGTTGGAGGCGAGCATCGAGGTGCGCGACGCCATCAACCGGGGCGAGATCGCCGGACCCACGCTCTACGTGTCGGGGCCCTTTATTCAGAAGATGGCCTATCCGGGGACCGAGCTGTTTCGCTGGGGTGTGAATGGTCCGGAAGATGCGCGCGCCAAGGTCCGCAAGCTGGCCGACGCCGGTGTCGACCTCATCAAGCTGATCGATCAGGACGAGCTGACCCTGGACGAACTGGTGGCGGTTGTCGACGAGGCTCACGCACAGGGACTGACCGTAGTCGGCCATGCACATCGGCCCGAGGAGATCCGTCTGGGGCTTGCCGCCGGCGTCGACTGCTTCGAGCACACCGGTCTGGCCACGGCACCCGAGTATCCCGCCGATGTTCTGGAGCTGATCCGCGAGCGCGCGGCCAAAATGAACATCGGACCCCTCTTCTGGACGCCGACCATCGAGGGCCTCTGGAATTACGAGTATGTGCGTGACAACCCCGAAATGCTCGACGACCCGTCATGGAAGGAGGGTCTGCCGGCGGACATCGTCGAGGACATCAGGGCCTCGATCGAGCACCCGGAGCGGCTGCCCTACTTCCAGATCACTCCTGACCGCAAGCCGACCCTGGCGCACAAGTTCCGCCAGCTTCAGAATGCCGGGGTCAAGCTGCTGATCGGCACCGACAGCGGCATCCCGATGAAGTTCCACAGCCAGTCGACCTGGAACGAGCTCGACATCTGGGTCAGGGAGCTCGGTGTCGACCCCATGGAGGCCATCCGCTCGGCCACCTACTGGCCGGCCGTGCTCATGGGTGTCGAGAAAGAAGTCGGGACCATCGCCGAGGGCAAGTACGCGGATATCATCGCTGTTCGCGGCGATGTCCTGCGCTACATCAATCTGCTCCAGGACGTCGATGTGGTGATCAAGCACGGTGTTCGCTACAAGTAAACCGATGACACGACCACCCGACTCTTTCGAGGAATTCGAAGCGACAGAACTCTTCTGCCTCCAGTGTCGGCGGGCCACCCCCGCCCGCAAGCACCTGTTGATCATTCTGCCGAGCGGCAACAAATACGAGTACCGCTGCTCGGTCTGTGGAACCTCGGTGGGCTCAAAGACCGACGACGACACCAGTGCTTTTTCGATTCTGAAGCCCTAAAACAAGCCCTCGAAACGGCCGCCAGAGGCCAAATTGGGAGATTTGGGCCTTTTGGGGTAAAATTGCCCCACGAGCCGTGGAAAGGAATAAATCACGGCCCTCTTTCGTCATTACTAGGGACGGTGGCAGAATGGCACTTTCCATCTGCCTAGAAGATATTTCGCGGGGTCGGGTACGCTCGGCATCGACTCGCAAGTGGCCATTGGCGAGAGGGTGTGGGGTGTTGTCTGCGTTCCCCAAATAGGGAGTACAGCATTTATGAACACGGAACCTGACCGGCACCAGGAGCCGGAGAGACGGGTCATCTGTCTCCGGACCGGTACCGGGAAGGGCTCGAAAACATCGAGCAGGAGTTGAGAATTGGCTGTGTTGATGGAAAAGAGTGCCGTCGAGCTCAGAATCCCTTCGCTCAAGCGGCTGATGGAAGTCGGCCGCGAGAAGGGGTATCTGCTTTACGACGAGATCTGTGAGCTGCTACCTGACGAGATCCTGAGCCTCCCTGACGAGCTGGAGGAGATCTACCGGCGTCTCAGCGTGATGGGCATCGGGGTCATCGACCGCCCCGGGCGATACATGAACCGTGATGAGCACGGGGTCGGCGAAGTCGACTTCGAGGCCGCGGAGGATGAGGGTCTCGACCTCAGCCTCTCCGACCAGGAAAAGGTCAGCGACCCGGTACGGATGTACTTTCGGGAGATGGGTACGATTCCTCTGCTCGATCGCGCCGGCGAGGTGGATATCGCCCGCCGTATCGAGGAGGGAGAGCGTCTGGTCTATCAGGGGCTCGCCGCCAATCCCATCGTCCTGGGGAGGATCCTCCGGCTGAGCGAGATGGCGCACACGGGCGGCCATCAGCCCGATCTGGCCGACCCGGACGAGTTCCTGGATGTGCGCGGAGAGAAGAACGTTCGGGAGCTGCTCAAGACCTTCAAGCACATCGCCCAGCTCGAGCGAAAGATCCAGACCCTTCACCGTCGGCAGCAGAAGCGCAAGCCGGGTGGGGAGGCCTTCCAGGAGTTGGAGCGGCAGGTCGATCGCCTGGTGGGAGGCATCGCCAGCGAGCTGCGCCATATCGATCTTTCGGTGCAGACGCTCAACCGCCTCATCGGTCACCTGAGGGAACTGGACGGGCGGTTTCGCCGCGCCGAGCAGTCGATCCGTCGCGCCACCAAAGCGCTCGAGCGGGAGACCAACAAGGAGCTGCGTTCGCTGCATCGGCGTCGGATCGAGAAGTACCGGCGGGAGGTCAAGGCTCTCGAAGAGCGGTTTGTGACCACCCATGCCCAGGTCTCGGCGACGATCGAAAAGATCCGCCGTGGCGAAGCGCTGGCCGAGCGTGCGCGTGAAGAGATGATCGTCTCCAACCTGAGGCTGGTGGTCTCGGTGGCACGCAAGTACACCAATCGCGGTCTCCAGTTCCTGGATCTGATCCAAGAGGGCAATATCGGTCTGGTGCGGGCGGTGCAAAAGTTCGAGTACCGGCGCGGCTACAAGTTCTCGACTTATGCCCACTGGTGGATCCGGCAGGCGATCACCCGCGCCATCGCCGATCAGTCGCGTACCATCCGCGTCCCCGTTCACATGAACGAGACTCTGCAGAAACTGCATCGGGTGACCGGTTATCTGGTGCAGGAGCTGGGACGGGAGCCGACGGTGGACGAGATCGGCGAACACATGGACCTGCCGACCTCCAAGGTGCGCAAGGCTCTGAAGATCGCCCAGCAGCCCATCTCGCTGGAGACCCCGATCGGCGACGACGGCGACTCGTTCCTCGGCGACTTCATCGAGGACAGGTCGGCCACTTCACCGCTCGAATCGGTGATCTTCACCCGGCTGAGTGAGCAGACCGGTGACGCTCTCCGGGAGCTGACTCCGCGGGAGGAGACGGTTCTGAGGATGCGCTTTGGTGTGGGCAAGGAGGACACCCACACCCTGGCCGAGGCGGGACGTTCGTTCAAGGTGACCCGCGAACGGATCCGTCAGATCGAGGCCAAGGCGCTGCAAAAGCTGCAGGAGAACGATGCAACGGCCAAGCTGCGGCAGTTTGTCGATGGCGGCTAGACCCACACCACACCTTCCAACGCTGGAATCCACGGCCTCTGTCCCCACCGGGCAGAGGCCGTTTTTCTTGCTTATCTCTAGCTCAGATCCAAGTGCTGGTAGAGGGGACCGTCGACGAAGCCTAGGCTCCGGTAGTACTCGCGGGTGCCGACCGAGGAGATGACGGCCAGATCCTCGAAGCCGGCCGCGCGGGCGGTCTCGGTGGCCTTCTGAACGAGAGATCGGCCCAGACCTAGGTGCTGCGACCGGCCGCCCTGGCGCTCGCCGATCGACACCAGCAGCCCGTAGACGTGGACCTCCCGGATGATGGCGCTGCCTGCGAGCTCTGAGATTGGTCCGGGGTGGTCGGGGAGCAACAGCCGGAGGAAGGCCGCGATCCGATCTTCGTGGGTCGCATACTGGGAGAAGATCTCTCGCCCGACCGCGGTGTCGTACTCGGTGGCTCTCAGCTCGAGCCCCTGCTGCGCGACGGGGCGGTGGCGGATCTCGCGGCCGCGGATGTCGCGGCAGACGAGCCCCCGGTGCCGCAGCTCTTCGTCCGCCACCTGTCTGAGGTTGGTCATCTTGTTGCCAACAACGATGTCGTCGCCGGGGATGTCACGAATGACCCGGGTGAGTCGGCAGTACTCGGGAGTCTTCTGCATGCACTCGATCAAAACCTCGACCAGCTCGTCGTGGGAGTAGGGTCGCCATTTCCCCGCCTCGAAATAGGACATCAGCTCGGCGCTCTCGATCAGGCTGCAGGGATAGATCTTGAGCTCGTCGGGCCGAAAATCGGGGTCGGAGAAGATGCGCTCGAAGTCCTCCACATCCTCTCGTGGGGAGGAGCCGTAGAGATTTGGCATCCAGTGGGCGTGGATTTTGAAGCCGGCCTCGCGCAGCAACCGCATCGCTCGTCGCGTGGCGGCGACGTCATGTCCCCGGTGGTTGAGCTCCAGCACCCGGTCGGACAGACTCTGATACCCGATCTGCACCTTGGTCGTACCCAGCCGCCGTAGACGGATGACCTCCTCGGAGTCGAGATGGTCGGGGCGGGTCTCCACCACCAGACCGACACAGCGAGCCTCGGCCGTCTCGTTGAGCTGTTGGACTTCGAAAAGCTCGTCCCAGCCCGCCCCTTCATCCGGCAGGCGCGAAGCCGGCTGCAGCGCGGTGAAGTCGGTGACGATCGTGTTGTAGTTGCGACTCAGGGTGCGGCCGTCGACGGTTTCGGCCAGCTCTCGAAAGTCGATCGCCGGTGGGGGAGGCTCGAAAGCGAAACCGCTCTCCCGCTGCCCGGCGAAGTCGTTCATGGCATCGAAGCAGCGCTTGATGAACCAGACCTGATAATCCTCCGGGTAGTAGGACCAGGTCCCGCCGAGGATGATGAGCTCCACCTTGTCGGCGGGGTGGCCGTTGTGGTGATAGGTGGTGAGCCGTGAGAGTGTCTGCGAGTAGGGATCGAACTGATGCTGCGCCGCCCGCTGTGCTCCCGGCTCGTCCGACAGGTAGCTCTTGGGCATCCGCACGTCGCTGGGGCAGAAGATGCAGCGACCCGGACAGGGGAAGGGCTTGGTGAGCACCGTGACCGGAGCCACACCGCTTAGGGTCCGGATCGGTTTCTTGCGCAGCTTCTCGGCGAACGACTCGGTGGAGTGCTGCCAGGGGTGTCGAGCTGCGAAATGGCGAAACCCCTGGATGATCTCGCTTTTGGAGAAGAACCCACGGCCCTCCTTGGGGTACTGGCGCAGCAGGCGATCGACCGCGGCCGAGTCGAACTCTTCGAGTCGATCGAGCTCGCCGATCAAGGCGACGAGCTCCTCCTCGTGACTTTGCGGCGTGAATCGGTAAGCTCTGCTCACGGTTGGCGATGGATCCGAATACGGTCTCTACCCTGACACGTCTAAATACCGGCTTCTACGACCGGTTTGCCGAGTCGTTTAGCCGCACCCGTCAAGCTCCATGGCCCGGTTGGGCGAGGGTGCTGGAGACCTGGCGGCGGCTGCGCTCCACGTCACCGGCGGGCGAAGCAGCGTCTATTCTAGACCTGGGCTGTGGCAACGGCCGGTTTGGCCTCTGGCTGGGCGAAGAGTTGGAGCAGCCCCACGACTACACCGGCGTGGATTCCAGCGCCCGACTTGTCGACATCGTCCGCTCGACCCTGCCATCTCGGGCGGGAGTGCGCGGGGAGCTCGTCGTCGCGGATCTTGTCTCCGATGACCTGGACGAGCACCTCGGTGATCGCTCCTTCGATCTCCTCACCCTCTTCGGCCTGCTCCACCATGTCCCGGCATTCGAGAGACGGCGAGCGCTCCTCGAGGACCTGCAGAAGCGGCTGGCACCAGACGGTCTGATGGCCATGACCTTTTGGCAATTTGCCGACCACGAGCGCTTCCGCCGGCGCTTTGTCGACTGGGAGAAGTACAACCGCGAGGCGAGCGAGCCGGTCGATCCCACCGATCTCGAGGCTGAGGACTACCTGTTGAGATGGGGTGAGACAGATGGCTGCCGCTACTGCCACTTTGCCGATCCGAGCGAAGCGGCGAGGCTGGTCGGAGCACTCGATCTCGAGATTGTGGAGACCTTCCGCTCCGACGGCGACGGCGGTGATCTCAACCTCTACTACCTCCTCCGCAAGAATTCGACCTAGATCGGGTCAGGTCTCCAGACCGAGCCACCGCGGTAGATCGGCGATCGAGTCGAGCATCGCATCGGCGACCTGGCGTCCCCGCTGCTCGTCGGCCGGACGGAACTTGCCGGTGCGCACAGCGACGGCTCGCAGACCGGCCTCACGGGCACCGGCAACGTCCGACTCCACGTCGTCGCCGACCATGGCCACGGCTCGTGGTGAGAGATCCAACCGTGTGGTGGCGGCAAAGAAGAAGTCGGAGCTCGGTTTGCCCACCAGATGGGCCTTCTTGCCGGTGGCGTACTCGAGGGCGGCCACAAAGGGCCCGGCATCGAGACTGAGATGATCGCCCTTCTTCCAGTACCGGTTACGCTGAATGGCCACCAGTTCGGCGCCCGACATGATCGCCCGAAAGGCGCTATCCAGAATCGAGTAGCTCCATTTGTCACCCAGATCGCCGAGCAGAACGTACTCGGGGTGTTCGTTGTCGATCTCGAAGGCCTGGTACTCGACCTGGGTGGCCGGATCGACCAGCAAAGATATTCGCTGTGCTCCACGCTGTCTCAGCCAGGTCGCGGCGGCCATCGGGGCCGTGAGGCACTCTTCTTCCGCCGCCTCGATCCCGACTCCTATCAGCTCGGCCACGATCTCGGATCGCGGCCGCCGGGTCGTGTTGGTGACAAAGAGAAAGGGCACACCGGCACCGCGCAGGCGGGCCAGGGCCGCGGCCGCCCCTGGGATCGCCTCACCGCCCTGGGTAATCGTTCCATCCAGGTCGAACAGGAGGCCATCGATATTGAGCGTCGTCGGTTTCACGACTTCTAACTTTAGCAGCCCGTGGTAGAAGTCGCGTGGGTCGCGCGCCAGGGATCTGCGGTCGCAGGCAAGGCG
>JBAUDS010000187.1:0-16564 GCA_049678185.1 Thermoanaerobaculia bacterium | reverse complement strand
GGTGAGACCCTTCCCGACGGTGCCCTCGAGGATCTGACGGAGAATTTTTCAGCGGTCTTTGTCGGCGCCTTTGGCGATCCACGTGTGCCCGACATGAAGCATGCGGCCGACATTCTGCTCGGCATGCGTTTCAAGCTCGACCTGTACATCAACTTCCGACCCATCAAGCTCTATGACCAGCGGCTCTGTCCGCTGCGGGACAAGACCGTCGACGATATCGACTTCGTCGTATTCCGAGAGAACACCGAGGGTGCCTACGTGGGGGCCGGTGGCAACCTCAAGAAGGGCACACCGGACGAAGTGGCGATCCAGGAGGAGATCTACACCTTCAAGGGAGTCGACAGGATTATCCGGGCCGCCTTCGACTATGCCGTCTCGCACGGCAAGAGCAAAGTCTGCATGGCCGACAAGTCGAATGTCATGCGCTACGGTCACGATCTCTGGCAGCGTTGCTTTGCCGCCGTGGCCGCCGAGTACCCACAGGTCGAGGCCAGCCACCTGTTTGTGGATGCCCTGACCATGCAGATGGTGCGCAAGCCCGAGATGTTCGAAGTCATCGTGACCACCAACATGTTTGGTGACATCGTGACCGATCTCGGAGCGGCGCTGCAGGGAGGTCTGGGGATTGCTGCCTCGGCCAACCTCCACCCGGGGCGGCTGTCGCTTTTCGAGCCCGTCCACGGTTCGGCGCCGAAATACACCGGCACCGGCAAGGCCAACCCCATGGGTGCCGTGCTGTCGGCGGCGTTGCTGCTGGAGAACCTCGGTCACGAGGCCGCGGCCGCCGCGCTGGAGGATGCGGTCAAAAGGGCGCTCCGAGACGGTGTCACCACACCCGACCTCGGTGGCCGTCACACCACGAGCGAAGTGGGTGACTTCGTCGCCAGCTCGGTTGCCAGCCAACCGGTGGGCGCGGCCTGACGCGCGAGCAACTGTACGGTTATCCCCCCGGCCTAAAATCCAGATGACAGCCACCGAAGCTCCGTGGCAACGTGTCCTGCAGCGCTATCTGGAGGCGCTGCTGCTCGAGCGGGGTCTGGCCCAACAGACTGTCGACAGCTATGGGCGTGATCTGCGGCGGATGGGCGGCACGCTCGAGGAGGATGGATTGGATCCGCTGGCTGCGGACCAGCAGGCCCTGGCCGGTTATCTGCGCCAACTGCGTCGAGCCGGGCTGGCGCCACGCTCGGTGGGTCGCGCGTTGGTCTCCATCCGCGGCTTTTTCGCCCATCTGGTGGAAGCGGGGGAGCGCAGCGACAACCCGGCACTCAATCTGTCGCCACCAAAGATGTGGAGCACACTCCCCCGGGTCCTCTCAGAAGCGGAGGTCGAATCCCTGCTGGCCGTCCCCGACGTGGAGACGCCACTCGGACTCAGAGACAAGGCGATGCTGGAGCTGCTCTATGCCACCGGCATGCGGGTCAGCGAGCTGACCGGTCTCTCTCTGCCCCAGATGAGGTTGGACACCGGCTTCATCTTGGTTACCGGCAAGGGCAGCAAGGAACGGGTGGTCCCCGTCGGCGACCAGGCCGAAAAGTGGGTGGGGCGGTACCTCGCCGAGGCCCGGCCCGCTCTGGCCAAGGGCCGCCACGAGCGGGTGTTTGTCAACGGCCGGGGCGGCCCCATCAGTCGGCAGGGATTCTGGAAAAACCTCAGGAACTACGGCCTTGGCGTGGGGATACACAAGCTTTCCCCTCATGTGCTCCGCCACAGCTTTGCCACCCACCTGCTCGAGCACGGTGCCGATCTCAGAGCCGTGCAGATGATGCTCGGGCACTCCGACATCTCGACCACCCAGATCTACACCCACATCCACGCCCAGCGCCTGCGCTCGCTCTATGACCGCCATCATCCCCGCGCCAGATCCTGAGGGCGGTCGTCCATGAAGACACTGCTTCGTCTGGGGAGCCGCTGCGCACTGTTAGCGGCCGCGTTGGCAGTATCGACTCCTCCGGCCGTGGCCGAGCTGGTGCTGCTGGTAAGCGGGCACGTGCTCAAGGTGGACGGTTTTGAGCTCGATGGGGACCGGGTGCGGTTCGATCTTCCCTCGGGGGGTCTTCTCGAGCTCTCGCTGCTGCGTGTCGAGCGTATCGTCGATGACGAGATCGAAGCCGAGATGGTGTCGCTGCCATCCGAGATTGCGCCCGGCATCCTGCTCGGATTCGACGACAGTCACCCGGTTCCGGAGACACCCTTTGGTGACCTCATCTACGCCACGGCGCGGCGGTACGAGCTGAATCCGGAGCTGATCGCCGCCATCGTGCGGGCGGAGTCGGCCTTCGACCCACGCGCCGTGTCGACCAAAGGGGCAGTCGGGCTCCTGCAGCTGATGCCGGCGACCGCCGCCAGATATGGCGTCGTGGGTGACGCTCTTTTCGACCCGGCGAGCAACCTGGACGCCGGGGTCCGCTACCTCGAGTGGCTGCGTGATCGCTTTGCGGGAGATCTGCCAAAGATGCTGGCCGGCTACAACGCCGGCGAAGGGACCGTCGAGCGCTACGACGGTGTACCACCCTTCCGCGAGACCCGCGATTTCATCCGCCGGATCTACTCCTTTCTGGGAGTAGGGGCTTCCGCAGCGGGGGTCATGTAACGCATGACGACCAGGGTCTTGTCATCCTCGGCGGGCTGGCCGTCGGTATGTGTCTTGAGAGCATCCAGCAGGCGGTTTCTCACCACCGCGGCGGAGGCCGCCGTCCCCTCGAGCGCGCCGACGACGGCCTCGTAGCCAAACGGCTCGTCCCGGCTGTTGGTGGCCTCGATGAGCCCGTCCGACAGCCAGACGACCACATCGTCTCCTTCGAGGTCGATGGTACGACTGCCATAGTCCTCGCCCAGGGCGCCCAGTGGGTTGCCGGGGAGCAGGATCTCGCTCACCTCGCCGTCGCGGAGAAGATAGGTCGGCGGGTGGCCGGCGTTGGTTATGGCGAGCTCCCCACGCCGAAAGTCCACCACCGAGAGGGTCGCAGTGACAAAGAGCCGCTGTTCTCCCTCGGCCCTGATCATGGCGCTGAGCCGGCGGAAGACCTCGGTCGGCTCCTTGCCCTCCTGTACCAGAATGACCAGCGCCGCCTTGAGCATGGCCATCCGCAGACCGGTGGACAGCCCATGGCCGGAGACGTCGGCGATGACCACCACGATCCGGTTCTCGTCCAGCCGCAGGACGTCGAAGTAGTCACCACCGATGGCGGCGCTGGGCTCGAAGAGGGTGGAGAAGTCGACGCTCTCGGAGGCGGGCAGATCCGTCGGCAGCAGACTCTGCTGGAGATCGCGGGCGATCTTGAGCTCGTTCTCCAGGATCTCCTTCTGCGCGATTGCCAGAACCGACTGTTCGAGGTTGGCAGCCATCTCGTTGAACGAGCCCTGGAGCTCGCCCATCTGATCCCGGCGGCGTACTGGGATGCGCACGGCGAACTCGCCCTGCCGGACCGCGTTGGTCGCCCGACTGAGGCTGTTTACCGAGCGGCTGAGGGTGAAGATCATGTAGAACGCCATGGCGATGGCGACCCCATAGATGCTTGCCAGCAGCCCGGTGATGGCAATGAGACTGGCCCAGACCGAGGTGTTGACCTCGGCCGAGGAAGAGAACAGGTGACTGTAGATAATCGGCAGATTGCCGTTGAGGGAGGCCGCCATGTACTCGGAGAGGGTCGAGCCATCCTCCAGGTCACGAAGGGGTCCGGCGATCTCTCCCCACCAGATGAAGGGGCGTTCGAGGCGGGGGAGCCCCTCCGGCGGAGTCCCAAAGAACTCCTCTCTGCCTTCGAAGCCGCGATTCGGTTTCAGCGGCAGCAGGCTGTACTCCTTGCCACCCAGGCTCAAACGGGTGACGTTCTCCTTGCGAGGATCGTCGGCCCGCAGCAGCGACACCCAGACACCGCTCCGGTTTCTCAGCGTCTGTTCGACATCGTCCTCGAGGATGACGAGAACCCCGCGTTCTTTGCCGGTGGCGGCTGCGGCCAGCGTCGGCGAGCCGTCGGAAAGCGCGACAAAGGTAAAGGGCTCTTCGCCCTCGGTCTCCGTCAGCCAGGTCGGCCAATGCCGTGGAAGCCTCTTGTCACCCGACACTCGCCGACCGTTGCGATAGTAGGCAAAGAGGAACCGCTCTTGGTGGCGCTGGCTGTCCCAGGTCTCGTGCTCGGTGGCGGCAAGGCGGGAGGAGGCCGCTTGCGACAACTCCTGGTGAATTTCGTGGACGGCGTCGCGGTAGCGGTGCCCGAGGAAGTAGCCGGCCAGAAGATAGGCGTTGAGAAACAGCAGCAGCAGCACCATTGGAATCGGTAGGAAACCGATGAGGAAATAGGAGAAAGCCAGGCGCCGACTCACCCGCCAGAGGAAGAGGTGGGCGACCTTCCACAGCAGCCAGAAAAACAACAGCAGGGCGACCGCGATCAGCAGTCCGTAGGCCGCAACCTGGACTACGGGCCGGCTGGCGGACGGCAGCAGGAAAGCCGTGGAGAGCGCCACCACGGCAAAGGCGACCGCGGCGGCCAGGACGGCAAGGAGGAGCCAGCGAGAGACCGGGATTTTGGCCATGGAATCGAGCAGATCGAGCCTTCAGTCGAAACTACGACCGGCAGCGACAGAAGTTCCACTACCGCCGGTGAGGAATGATTCGCGCTAAGATCCGGTTGTCAATTCGGAAGCCTGCGTCCGGATCCACAGCATCTTAACGCGAACAAGGAGGAAGCCCGGTGTCACGATTGCCCCGATTCCAGGAGCACTTGAAGACCGGTTTTACTGCCGAAGCGGTCAGCGCCGCCTATTTTCGGGCCTACGCGGAGCAGGCGGAGAGGGCGGGCAAGCCCAAGTTGGCCGCCAGGTGGCGCCAGCTGGCGGCGGAAAAGGACCGGCTGGCGACGATCCAGCTCGAGGCTGCCGGCAAGGTGCATGACGAGTCGACCGCCCTGCGCACGGCCCTGGCCGAAGAGAAATACGAAAACGACGTTCTCTATCCGCGGATGATGCGGGACGTGGACGAGGAGACCGCCGAGGTTTTCCGCCAGGTAGTCGCCGCCCAGCAGGAGCAAGCGGCCGCTCTGGAGCAGCTGCAAGAGGCCCTTCAGGCTGCGTCGGGCGACATTTGAGCCCTTTTTCCGTTGCTTGTGGCTCCCATGTGCTTGGGCTAGAGTTGCAGGCTGAGGTTGGCCCCGATGATCGGTGAATCCTGGATCACAACCCGCTTTGAAGAGCTCGAAGAGTGGGCGCAGAAGAACTCCTTCTGGCCGCTGCCTTTTGGCACCGCGTGCTGTGCCATCGAGTTCATGAGCACGGTCTCCAGCCACTACGATGTCGCCCGCTTCGGCTACGAGGTGGTTCGCTTCTCCCCCCGCCAAAGCGATGTGCTGCTGGTGGCGGGGACCATCACTGACAAGATGGGGCCGGTGCTCAAGAAGATCTACGAGCAGATGCCCGAGCCCAAGTGGGTGGTGTCGATGGGCGCCTGTGCCTGCTCCGGGGGCTTTTATCGCGCCTATCACGTTATGCAGGGGATCGACGAGATCATCCCGGTGGACGTCTATGTTCCCGGGTGCCCGCCGAGTCCCGAGGGCCTGATGTACGGCATGCTCCAGCTCAAAGAGAAGATCGATCGCGAGCGCCAGCAGCGGAACAAGGAGAGATCCTCGCATGCCGACCGTAACGGCGACACCGCCGCTGCTTGACCGCTACCCCCAGGGCAGTATCACGCCCCAGGAAGGCCTCGACCAGCCTACCTGGGTCGTGCGCCGAGAGATTCTCGAGGACCTGGCGCGGGACCTCAGAGATGATCCCGAGACCCGGTTCGATCTTCTCCTGGATCTGTGTGGGGTCGATTTTCCCGAGCGCGAGGAGCGGTTCGAGGCGGTCTATCACCTTTACTCTGTTCTCCGTGGACAGCGTCTACGGCTAAAGGTGCCGGTCGGCGAAGAGGATCCGGTCCTGCCGTCCCTGATCGAAATCTGGAAGGGGGCCAACTGGTTCGAGCGTGAGGCCTTCGATCTGTTCGGCCTGCGTTTCGAAGGTCACCCGAACCTGCGCCGGATTCTGACCCATGAAGGATTCCAGGGGCATGCGCTGCGCAAAGACTACGACCCGGCTCGGCGCTGGGTTCTGACCGAAGACAAAATCTACCGTCCCCGGCCACAGCCGCCGGCAGAGGATGCGGAAGATGATCTCTTCGAGCGGATGACCATCAACATCGGGCCTTCCCACCCGGCAATGCATGGGACGATGCGGGTAGTGGCTACACTCGATGGCGAGACCATCGATGCCAGCGAGGTGGAGATCGGTTATCTCCATCGCTGCTTCGAGAAGATGTGCGAGACCCACACCTGGCAGCAGGTGATGCCCTTTACCGACCGGCTCAACTACTGCTCCTCGTTCATCAACAACGTCGCCTATTGCCGGACCGTCGAGCAAATGCTGGGGATCGAGGCACCACCCAGGGCGGTGTGGGCGCGCACCATCCTCTCCGAGTTCTCGCGCATCATGGACCACTGTGTCTGTAACGGCAGCGTTCTCGTGGATGCGGGGGCGCTGACCAACTTCTGGTACCTGTTCCAGCCCCGTGAGGAGATCTACGGGTTGCTCGAGGCCTGCTCGGGTGCGCGGCTGACCGTGACCTACGGCCGGATCGGTGGACTGGCGGCCGACCTGCCCCCCGATTTCGAGGACCGCAGCCGCCGGTTGCTCGAGATCATCCCGCCGTTTCTGGACGATGTGGATAGCCTGGTGGCCCATAACCGCATCTTTCTGGATCGGGCGGTGGGAGTGGCGGCCATTTCCGGCGAAGAGGCGGTCAACTGGGGCTGGACCGGCCCCTGTCTGCGCGCTTCGGGGGTGGGCTACGACGTGCGCAAGGCCCATCCCTACGATCTCTACGACACGGTCGACTGGGAGATGCCGGTCTTTCAGGGCGGCGACGTCTACGACCGCTACCGGGTGCGGATGGCCGAGGCGCGACAGTCTCTGTCCATCATCCGCCAGCTGCTCGACCGGGGAGCACCCGAGGGGCCCTTCATCGTCGAGGATCCCCATGTGGCGCTACCGCCCAAAGAGGCTGTCTACAACCAGATGGAGTCGATGATCTACCACTTCAAGCTGATCATGGACGGCATCCAGGTGCCGGCCGGCGAGTGCTACTCGATGGTCGAGGGCGCCAACGGCGAGCTCGGTTTCTACATCGTCAGCGATGGCTCGGGCAAGCCCTACCGGGTCAAGGTGCGGCCCCCCTGTTTTCCGATCTTCTCGACTTTTTCGCGTCTGATCCGAGGAGGCACGGTCTCCGACGCCATCGTCACCCTGGGTGGGCTCAATGTGATCGCGGGAGAGCTCGACCGATGAGTGTCACCCAAGATCATCCACGATCGGTTGTGCCCTATCGGTACAGCCTTGCCGACAAGCTCTACCTGCCGCTGCTGGTGGGGCTGTGGGTGACCCTGAGACACTTTGTCCGCAACCTCTGGACGCGGGGCAGCCAGGTGACGATCCAATACCCCGAAGAGCGCCGCGACTACTCGCATCGTTATCGGGGACAGCACATTCTGACCAGTCGGCCCGACGGCTCGCTGCGCTGTGTAGCCTGTTTTCTGTGCGCCACGGCCTGTCCCGCCGATTGCATCCGCATCGAGGCCGGAGAACAACCGGACGTCAATATCGAGAAGTATCCGGTGATCTACGAGATCGACCTGCTGCGCTGTGTCTTTTGCGGCTATTGCGTCGACGCCTGTCCGGAGGAAGCCATCATCATGAGCAACAACTACGACATGGCCTTCTTCAGTCGCCAGCAGTCGGTCGTGGCCATAGAGGAGCTCCAACGCCCCTTTGTCCTGGATCCGTCCCAACTCGGCTACCGGCCCAGCTACCCGGAGGAAGAGGCGCAACGAGCCGAGATCCGGCAGGGTCTCTTCGATCTGGTGGAGGAGGCAAAGCGCCGGCGCGACGGGCGGGAGCCCGATGCCGAGGCCGCGTCTGTTTGAGGCCCCCACGAGGTGATATTGTCTGCTTCCTTGACGAGGGGGCTAGGCATACTTTTTTCCACGACTGAGTGAGAGAACGATGGGTACTGAGGTCAGCGATACGGAATCTCCACCAGAACGAAAAGTCGCTCGCGAGAAGATGGACGAAGTGGTTATCCGCTTCGCCGGTGACTCGGGCGACGGTATGCAGCTCACCGGTGGGCAGTTCACAGCCACCTCCGCGCTGCTAGGCAACGATCTGGCCACTCTGCCGGACTATCCGGCTGAGATTCGGGCCCCAGCGGGCTCGCTTCCCGGGGTCTCGGCCTTTCAGGTCAGGATCGCCGACTACGACATCCACACTCCCGGCGACGCGCCCGACGTCTTGATCGCCATGAATCCGGCGGCGCTCAAGAAGTCCCTGGTCGATGTGAAGCCCAACGGCATCATCATCGCCAACGCCGACGAGTTCAACGATCGCAATCTGAAAAAGGCCGCCTACGACCACAATCCCCTGGAGGACGGCAGCCTAGAGGGTTTTCGGGTCTATTCCGCCGACATCACCACCATGACCCGGCGCACGCTCGAGGACAGCGGGCTCGACGTCAAGACCCAGGATCGGTGCAAGAACTTCTTTGCCCTGGGGATGGTCTACTGGCTCTTTAGCCGGCCGCTCGAGACCACTACGGAGTGGCTGCAGCAGAAATTCAAGAACCGCCCCGAGATCGCCGATGCCAACATCAAGGTGATGAAGGCGGGGTACAACTTTTGCGACATTACCCAGGTCTTCCAGGTCCGCTACGAGGTCGAGCCTGCACCGCTGGAGCCGGGTACCTATCGCAACATCATGGGCAACAGCGCCGTGGCTCTGGGGCTGGTCGCCGCCAGCCGGCGAAGCGGTCTCCAGCTGTTTCTCGGCTCCTACCCCATCACGCCGGCAAGCGACATCCTCCACGAGCTGGCGCGATTCAAGAACTATGGAGTGATCACCTACCAGGCCGAGGACGAGATCGCCGCCGTTTGTGCCGCCATCGGTGCCTCCTTTGGCGGCTCGCTGGCGGTCACCACCACCAGTGGACCCGGTCTGGCGCTCAAATCGGAGGCCATCAATCTGGCGGTGATGTTGGAGCTGCCCTTGATCATCGTCAATGTCCAACGTGGTGGGCCGTCGACGGGGCTGCCGACCAAGACCGAACAGTCCGATCTGCTCCAGGCGATGTTCGGCCGTAACGGCGACTCTCCACTGCCGGTGCTGGCGGCCTCTTCGCCGTCCGACTGTTTCAACGGTGCCATAGAGGCAGCCCGTATCGCCACCAGACACATGGTGCCGGTGATGCTCTTGAGCGACGGCTACATCGCCAATGGTTCCGAGCCCTGGCGTCTGCCACGGGTCGAGGATCTACCCGATCTGCAGACCGATTTCTGGTCGGACCCGGAGACCTTCGAGCCCTATCGGCGCGACCCGGAGACCCTGGCACGGCCCTGGGCGATTCCCGGCACCCCGGGACTCGAGCACCGGATCGGTGGGCTGGAAAAAGAAGACGTCACCGGCAACGTCTCCTACGACGCCCTGAACCACGAGAAGATGACCCGGTATCGGATGGAAAAGGTGGAGCGAATCGCCGACGACATCCCCGACCTGGAGGTGCTCGGCGACGAGTCGGGCGATCTGCTGGTACTGGGGTGGGGGAGCACCCTGGGGGCGATCACCGGCGCCGTCAAGGTGGCTCGTCGAGAGGGGTTGAAGGTGGGGCAAACCCATCTGCGCTACATCAACCCCTTTCCCAAGAACCTCGCGGAGGTGTTGTCCCGGTTCAAGCAGGTTTTGGTGCCCGAGATGAACACCGGGCAGATGGCCTTCTTGCTCCAGGGTCGATTTCTGAAGCCGATTGTCAGCTTCACCAAGGTCCAGGGCAAACCCTTCTTCCGCCACGAGATCTACCACAAGATCAAAGAGATCCTGGAGTCATAGAGACATGACCACCGAGATACCAGTCCTCAAGAAGAAGGACTTCCAGTCCGACCAGGAGGTCCGTTGGTGCCCCGGTTGTGGGGACTACGCCATTCTGTCGGCCGTCCAGTCGGTTCTGCCCGAGCTGGGGATTCCCAAAGAGAAGTTCGTGGTGGTGTCCGGGATCGGCTGTTCGAGCCGCTTCCCCTACTACATGGATACCTTCGGCTTTCATTCGATACATGGCCGGGCACCGGCCATCGCCACCGGGATCAAGGTGGCGCGGCCCGATCTGGAGGTGTGGATCGCCACCGGTGACGGCGACGCCATGTCGATCGGCGGCAACCACCTGATCCACACGCTGCGCCGCAACGTCGGGGTCAAGATCGTCATGTTCAACAACCGGATCTACGGTCTGACCAAGGGGCAGTACTCGCCGACCAGCGAGATGGGGAAGCGCACCAAGTCCACTCCCTACGGCTCGGTGGACAATCCCTTCAACCCGCTGTCGCTCGCCATCGGCTCTGGGGCGACCTTTGTCGCCCGCAGCGTCGACATCTTTGTCAAGCATCTACAAGAGACCCTGCGCCGGGCGGCGGCGCACGACGGCGCCGCCTATATCGAGGTCTATCAGAACTGCAACATCTTCAACGACGGCGCCTTTCGCCATATGACCGACAAAGATACAAGGGACGACGGCGTCGTCTATCTGGAGCACGGCAAGCCGCTCGTCTTTGGCAAAGAAGACAACAAGGGGATCCGTCTCAGCGGCACCCGGCTCGAGGTGATCGAGCTCGTCGGCCATCTGGGCCCCGAGAACTGTCTGGTCTGGGACGAGGACGAACCCAATCCGGCCATCGCCTTCATGTTGGCGCAGATGGGGCCGCCCGACTTTCCGACACCCATCGGCGTCCTGCGCGCGGTGGAGGCCCCTCGCTATGACGAGGGGGTGAGCCGCCAGATCGAGCAGCAGATCGAAGCGCAGGGCCAGGGCTCGCTCGAGGATCTGATCTACTCGGGGGAGCTGTGGACCGTGGGAGAGGGTGGCGAGATCACCGGTGGCCGCGCGTAGCCGGTAGGTCCGCAGATCACAGACTACGTCTCGTCCTCGGTGAACTGCACGAGATAGGTCTCCTGCCCCACAACCTCCGGATCGAGCGAGAACTCGTACAGGTCGAGCCCGCCAAAGAGCGCCCGGGTGCGCTCGCATCCAGCCTGCTGCAGCCGCTCGGTGTGCGCCACCGCCGCCGCGCCGTTGTCGTCGAAGAGCACCACATCGGTGTCGGCCGGTGGCCGCCACGAGTCGTCGGGGAGCGATATCGCGCCCTCGAGGGTCCGGCTACCCGGCTGTGCGCGGACATCGACGAGCAGTGGCGCCCGCTCTTCCCGCAACCGCCGAAAGAGCGCGAAGGGCGAGATCTCCAGCCGCGGGTCGAATTGGACCACCGGCTTGTCGTCATCTCGGTAGGTGGTGGGCACGGCGCTATCCGAGCTTCGTGTCGTGGGCGGCCCACACCAACCCGGAGGCCAGCTTGGGTAGAAAGCGGGTGGATTTTGGCGGCAGCAGGTCTCCCTCCGCGACCGCGCGGGAGAAGCCCGGGGCCGACATCGGCGGCAGCCAGAAACCGACGGCTAGGTCACCGCTCTGCAACTCCGAGAAGAGGTGCTCGGGGTCGGAGCGGTAGACCACGGTGCCGTCGGTGGCGGCGCTCGCCGGTAGACCGAAAGCCGGTAGCAAGGCGCCATGGAGCAGGGTCACGGTGAGCTCCCGGGCACCGGCGGGGAGATCGACCGGGGCTGCCCCGGGGTCGAGGGTCCAGATCTCGGCTGCCCGTCCCCGCTCCCAGACCCCCAGGGCCGGTTGCCGGGACTCCGCCACCGCCGCGGCCAGCTCACGGCCGGAGCCGCCGGTCCAGGCTCGACGGGAGAGCACCACCCCGTCTATCTCCCCGAGCGCGCCCACCTCGGGCAGGGCCCGGTGGATGGGGTCGATGGTGAGCGCGGACGACGACAGGCTGGTGATCACCGACAGCTTGGTGGCGGCAGGGGTGCCGGGTTTGGCATTGGTTTCTTCGGCAAAGCGGCGCGCCACCTCCCAGCGATGGTGACCATCGGCAATGACGGCGGTGCAGGGTTCGAGGAGCCGACGGTAGCTTGCGATCCGGTCCGGCTCGGTGAGCCGGTAGAGGAGGTGCCGGTGGCCGGCATCGTCCCGATGATCGACGAGGGGCGAGAGCCGTTCGAGATCCTCGCTCAGCAGCTGGTCGAGCTGGCCGCGGTCGTCGCTCAGCACCAGGATGGGCTCGAAATCCGCAAGGGTGGAGCGCAGCAGCCCCAGCCGCTCGTCGACGGTCTTGGCGACGGTCTGCTCGTGGGGCCGGATGACCCCGCTCGCGGGCTCCTCGAGAGCGACCAGGGCACCAAGACCAAGCCGCCGACCGCCCCCCGCGGCGAGCCGGATCTCGTAGGGATAGAGCGATGGCCGGGAGTCCGGGCTCACGATTCCGGTGGTCTGCCACTCGGCATGCAGCCGGGCGGCTTCTCGGTGAGGATCATCCTCCCCACCAGCCACCGGCCGGATGAGATGGGCGAAGTGGTGCTCGTCGGCATGGAGCCGGTCTCTGAGAGACTCGTCGATCTGGTCGTAGGGGGGTCCCCCCCGTCGACCGGCTAGGATAGGGTCGGTCCGGTAGCAGAGTCCCTGAAAGGCGAAGATGTCCATGGCGTGACCGGGGCGCTATTCTAACCCGGGCGGAGAGGCGATTATGGATCCGGAGATGGCGACAGAAGAGACCTCTGACGGCACCTGGCGCCAGTCGCTGCGGAGATGGCGCCTGCTGATCCTCGTGGTGTTTGCCGCGCTGGCCCTGTGGGCGGCGTACCAGTGGCTGACTCTGCCCGGGGTGGCGGAGCTGGCGGAGCAGAACCCCACCACCACCGCCTTTATCGAGCGCTACCGCGAGCTGCGACGGCAGGTGGGCGAGCAAGACACCGTCTCCCAGACCTGGGTCACCTACGATCAAATCTCGCCGCATCTGAAGAGGGCCGTCCTGGTGGGCGAGGACATCGACTTCTTCTCCCACCGCGGCTTTGCGCCCGAGGAGGTCGAGCAGGCGGTCCGGGACGCCGTACGCGAGCGCGAGCTGCCGCGTGGGGCCTCCACCATTACCCAGCAGCTGGCCAAGAATTTGTGGCTCTCCCCCAGCCGCAACCTGTGGCGCAAGGTGGAGGAAGTGCTCTTGACCCGACAGTTGGAGCGCCACCTCGACAAGCGGCGGATCTTCGAGCTCTATCTCAACGTCGTCGAGCTCGGACCGGGGATCTATGGCGCCGAGGCCGCCAGCCGGACCTACTACGACAAGCCGGCCGCCGAGCTGACCGAGAACGAGGCGGCCAGATTGGCGGCCATCCTCCCGCGGCCCAGCCGCTGGCACCCGCGGAGTAGCAGCCCGGCCTACCGCCAGCGGGTGGCAACCATCGAGCGGCGGATGGAAAAGGCAGAGTGGTTGTGGAAAGTGATCTAAGAGCCGGGTAGCGGACGAAGCGGCCGGCCTCCGTGCCGGCCGTTGGGTCTAGGGCGTCGTAGCGCAGACACAAAAAAAGGGGCCGGCCCGTGGGCCGACCCTCGAGTTGTCATGGAGAAGGAGAGGCAGTTAGGGCTTCGTGCCGCCGCCCTTGCCGGGGTTGCCGGGGGAGCCGCCGCCCTCGTCGTTGGTGTTGGCGGGATCACCCTGGTTCGAGTTGGCGGGATCGCAGCCTTCGGTGCCGTCGCCCACACCCTGGTTGCAGTCGATATTGCCGGCGCCGCTGGGGTTCGGGGTGCCTTCCGGCCAGGTCACAAACACGCCGTCCAGCCAGACGATGTCGTGGTCGTAAAGGGTGGGGTCGAAGGAGCCCCAGGTGTAGGCCACGTTGTCGGCGTCGCCGCTGCGGCCACGGCTGCGGATGCCAAAGGCCAGCTCGTAGCTGTACTTCTCGGTGGTCTTGCCAAAGTAGTAGTCATAGTTATTGTGCCAGGCATCGTTCTTTGGCAGATGGTCGATATACATCGGCACAAGCATGTCGCTCACCCCTTCGTGGGCGATGGGATCGTAGTCTTTGAGATAGACCCTGGTGCCCGCTGCCGCGCCGCCATGCATGTCGGTGTAAAAGGACATCATGCTGGTGGCGATGGTGTGCATGTCGGCGACGGTGCGCTTCTGCAGCGCTTTGTGCAGCGCATCGTGCAGATTGGGAATCAGGATCATGGTGATGATGCCGATCAGCGCTACGATCAGGAGGACCTCGATAAGACTGAAACCGGCGGATGATCGTATTCGTTTTCTCATGGCAACTCTCCTCTCGCGCTAATAGTAAGCAACCCATGTGCCAACCTGCCGGCAAGGGGGGGGTGGTCAAAAATACTGTTATTCTTGGGTTTCTGCATAAGTCTCTCGGAAAGAAATGGATGAATCTGAAAAAATGGTGAAAAACTGGTGCCCCAACCTCCGAAAAAACGGCTATAACGATGACATTTTCTTGAACATTTTGGCGCCGCAGAGCGTCCGCCGCGATGGAGATCGAAACGACCGGTCTCCGTGCCGGCCGGAGGGTGGTGGACCCAAAGCCCCCAAAGGCCTCGAGCCCTCTCGAGCCCAGCGAATATACTCTCCGCCGATGACCACGACCCCCAGGGCCACTCCAGCGCGACGGACGCTGCCTCCACCCGGGTAAAGGAATGGAGAAGCAACCCGGTATGAAGGGGGAGAGAACGGTGGCGAGCCTGCCAGGGCTGGCCAGGGGAGTGATAGAGAGGGTGCAGAGCGACCGCATCGCCGCCGAGTCGGCCCGCATCGCCTTCTACTTCTTCCTCTCCCTCTTTCCCTTTATCCTGGTGCTCTTCTCGCTCACCGGCTATATCGGACGCGAGGCCGCCTTTCACTGGGTGATGGGGCAGCTGGAGGCCACCATGCCACAGGCGGCCTCCCGCACGGTGGTGGAGTTCGTTCACCAGGTCACGGCCAGCCCCAGTGCTGGGGCATTGTCCATCAGTCTGGTACTCATCCTCTGGTCGGCCTCGAACATCTTTGGAGCGCTGGCCGACGGTCTCAATCACGCCTATCGGGTGGAGCGGCGGCATCGATGGTGGAAGAAGCGGATCCTCTCGCTGCTGCTGCTGGCGCTGACCGCTCTGGCCCTGTTGGGTGTCTCGGTGGTGGTCTTGGCGGGCCCCGAGATCGCCAAGACGCTGGGCCTCAGACAACCGGCGAGACTCCTTCTCCGCTGGCCGCTGATCTTTGCGCTTTCCGTCTGTCTTATGTGGCTGAGCTACTACCTGCTCCCCAACCACGACCAGAGCCGCGCCAAGCGGAGGATTCTGGTTGGCGCCGTGGCCGGCACCACTCTCTGGATCTCGGTGACGTTGCTGTTTCGGCTCTATGTCGCCAACTTCGCCCGCTTTACGGTGGTCTACGGAGTCGTTGGCGGGGTGGTGATACTGCTCATCTGGCTCTACCTTACGGCCCTGTCCATCCTCGTCGGCGGCGAGGTGGCGGCCGCCCTCGAGCGGCGCTCGCCCAAGGTCCGAGGCCTCCAGGAGGGTCAGGCTAGGGGCCGTCGGGGGATAACTCGGCGAGCTCCTTCTCCAACTCCTTGAGCCGCTGCTCGAGCTCCTCGAGACGTTGCTGGAGCTCGCCCCGGCCCGTCCAGTACCTCTCGACCCGCTCCTGGAAGTGCGGACTGGCGAGTTGCTCGTTGAGATGCACCATGGCCTGATTGAGCGTCGTCGGATCGATCTCGATCACCTGGTGGAGCTGTTCCGGCGTCAGCCTCTCGTGGCCTTCGTGGTCCTCACCCAGGGTCATCAGCCGGCGGACGTCGATCTGGGGCCGCTGCCGCTCCTCGAGGACCGCGGCGAGGCTCAGGACCTTGCCATCGCGCCAGGTCTCGAGATCGACGGAATCTCCATCCTCGTGACCGCCTATCCGTTGCGCCAGCTCGAAGGACCGCCGCACCGGTTCGCCGTCGACGGCGGTGATGATGTCCGCGGTCTGAATGCCGGCGCGTGAAGCGGGGCTGTCCTCGACCACGCTCGAGACCATCACCCCGACGTCCGCGGGGACGCCAAAGTGGGTCCGCAGCTCGGGCGTCAGATCCACCAACTGCACCCCGAGATGGGTGCGCCAACCCGACAGGGTGACGTCGATCGGACCTACTTCCCCGGCGCGGACGGTGACCACCCGGTGGTGTTCGATCTCCTCGTCCTCGTGCTGGGGGCCAGCCTGTGCAGGCGGCCCCACGATCAGGAGCTGGAGGGCGGCGAGAAGGCCCAGAGTACCCAGCATCTGGGTGGGCTTGGCGGTATTGGCTGTCTGTGGCCGTGTCATCTTCGTTCTCCTCGATGGATGATCTACTGGGTTCTGGTCTCGGTAGCCAACCGCGCATCGAGCGCCAGAGCGGGAGCCAGCGGCACCGGCCGCTCCACGGAGGCGAGATCCAGCACCAGATCGATCTGGTCGGTGCCGCCGAGGTACATCACCGGCCGCTCCTCCTCGGCCAGGCTCCTGAGGCGGGCCAGGTCCTGCTGCAGGCTCTCGTGCTCGCTGCGTAGCTCCGCGGCGCGGCTGGCGCGCTCTCCGGCGGCGTGCCGTTGCTCTACCTGGCGGCCGCCGACGAGCAGGGCGACGAGGAGCAGGGC
>JBAUDS010000186.1:0-6031 GCA_049678185.1 Thermoanaerobaculia bacterium | reverse complement strand
CTTCGATGCTCTCCAGCGCAAGGAGGTCTACGCCACCACCGGAACGCGGATCCGGGTACGGGTGTTCGGTGGTTGGGACTTCGAGGCCGACGATTTGGTGGGGTCCGACTTCATCGCTGCAGGGTATCGGCGCGGCGTGCCGATGGGCGGAGACCTCTGGGAGGCCCCGGCCGGCACCGCGCCGAGCTTTATGATCCGCGCGCTGCGCGATCCCGATGGCGCCAACCTCGATCGTGTGCAGGTCATCAAGGGATGGCTCGATGCCAAAGGTGAGCTGCACGAGCGCATCTACGATGTGGCCGTCTCTGACGGTCGCACCGTTGGCACGGACGGTCGATGCAAAGAGCCGGTGGGCAACACCGTGGACATCCCAACGGCGACCTTTACCAATTCGATCGGTGAAGTAGTACTGGCGTCGCACTGGACGGACCCGGATTTCGATCCCGCCGAGCACGCCTTCTACTATGTGCGCGTGCTCGAGATTCCGACCCCACGCTGGACGACCTACGACGCCGCGTTCTTCGGCATCCCGCTGCCGGACACCGTACCGGCGACGATCCAGGACCGGGCCTATACGTCGCCGATCTGGTACACGCCGTAATCGACAGACTCAAAAGGGGACAGGTACAAATCATTCGCTGTCTTGTGCCTGTCCTCTTTGCTCCCATTCGCCCTGGACCTAGAGAGGAAAAGCACCAATGAAGAATTGCGCCGCCGTAATCGGAGTGATCTGCACCCTAATGCCACCTACAATCGTGGCGGCAGAAGAACCGGCGGTCGTTTCAGAACTGAAGATCACCACACTATCCACCATGCTCACCGAGTTTCGGGGCGTGGGCGAGTGGGGTTATGCGGCGCTCATCGAGGCCGACGGGCATGCCGTGCTCTTCGATACCGGTGCACGTCCTGGCACGGTCTTGAAGAACGCGGCCGAGCTCGGCATCGACCTCAGCACCGTCGATACCGTCATCCTGACCCACAACCATTTCGACCACACTGGCGGCCTGGTCACCTTGCGGCGCACGCTGAAAGATGAGAACCCCTCGGCTCTGCAACAGACACACGTGGGGGACGGCATCTTCTTGCCCCGCAAGCTCGACCCCGAAGCCGTCAAGAAGCTACATCCGATACCAAAGGAGCTCCTCGTACCCGTCACCGAGGTGCGTGACCAGTACGAAGCACTCGGCGGGCGCTTCATTGTTCACGAGGAGCCTTACGAGCTGCATCCGGGTATGTGGATCACAGGACCTATCCCACGGGTGCACCCGGAGAAGAACTGGACATCGTTCATGCAGATCGAACGGAACGGCTCACTGGAGGAGGATACGATCCCGGAAGATCAGGCCCTGGTCATCAACACCCCGAAAGGCCTGGTCGTGGTCTCCGGTTGTGGTCACGCCGGCATCGTCAACACGATGGAGTACGCCCGCGCCATCGTCGGTGAGCAGCCTGTGCATGCCGTGCTCGGAGGCTTTCACCTGATGAGCCTGCCGGACGAAAAAGTCGCATGGACCGGGGCCAAGATGCACGAGTTCGGCGTCGAGCATGTCCAGGGCTCCCACTGCACCGGCATCAACGCCGTCAAGCTCCTGCGCGACTCTGCCGGGCTTGGCCGGGGCACCGCGGTGGTCGGCGCCGTGGGCGCGACCTTTACCCTCGGCGAGGGTATCCAGCTCGGAGCACTGAACCGCTAGGCTCGACGCGAAACGTCCGCTGGATTCAATTGAGTCAGGACCCCGGAGGGAAGCTCCGGAACATTTTGGCGATGCCCTCGTTGATCTTGGCGAGGTTGGCGTCCGGGTTGCGGCTCAGCATCTTGTCGGCCCGGCCACGCCACACCAAGTCGTTGGACGAGGCATCCCAGAGGTCGACCACCGTAGAACCCCGATCGACGCTCATGAACGTCGTCGTGTCTCCCACCGCATACCACCTGGAGCTGGCGTTGTAGCCCACGGTAGCGGGATCGACCGTGGCGTCCTCGGCGATCTCGCCATAGTAGGTCACGAAAAGATCGGGACGGGAGTCGGTCTCGGTAAGACCGTTGGCGGAGAGCTCGCGCTTGAGGGCATCGACCGTCCGCCTGTGGGCCGCTGAATTGGTGTCGGCGAGACTCATGTCGGAGTCCTTGTACTGAAAGGTCTTGAACTCTGAGAAATCGACTCCCTGCGAGTGCTCGATCGTAACGCTCATTGATGCGCACCCGGACACCAACGCCACCACCATCAAAACGCCAGCCACTCTCTTCATATTGCCTTCTCCGATTTCCGGTGAGTTTACCAGATCGGGCGCCGCCGTAGTCGCGCTAGCGTCTGCCCGGTCTGGTCTCCCGCTCGAGGCCGTTCTCGACCGAACCGGCCCGGATAGGGACTCTCAGGTCCCGGTTATTCTTCTTTCATCGGCGACGTAATAAAGGTGCCAGGCCTGCAAGCTGCAAGTTGAAGCCAAGCAAGGGGCAATGAAGACCTCCGCAGCCGAGGTGCGATTCGATCTGCTCTAGACAGGCTTGCAGTTCGGGTGCGTGAGCGAGGCGCTGACCCAAGCTGTCGGCCGCTCGGCTGAGCGGCAGTTCGGCCTGGGTCTTCTAACTATCTATGCGAAGAGGCCGAACAGCTACTCGATCTTGCATCTTGCAGGCCTGGCACCCGCTTACACTTCGAGATCCTGCGCCCAGACGGGAAGCGCCGCAAGGGAGGCCCCTACGGCGAATCCCAAAGCGAGCAGAATCAGCCAACGGCAGGTCAATCGAAGAATTCGACAGCCCCGGTGTCCATGTCGTACAGCGCGCCGGCGATCTTGAGCTGACCCTGTTCCTCCATCTCCTTCAAGATCGGACTCCGCTGGCGAATGTCGTCAATCGACAGTCGGACGTTCTTCTCCGTCACAAGATGCACGAACTCCGGGTTGGCGCTGGTCTGATCTCCCTCGTAGCTGGAGAGCGAGCCGACCGCGGGCTTGATGTTCTCGAGCATCGCGGTGATGTTGCCCAGCTTCGCCTGATCGATCGCTGCCTTGATCGCGCCGCAGTCTTCATGTCCCATCACCAGAATGAGCTTTGCGCCGGACACCTTGGTGGCGAACTCCATACTGCCCAGGATGTCGGTGTTCTCGAAGTTGCCCGCGACGCGCGCCACGAAGATGTCACCGATCCCGAGGTCGAAGACATCCTCGACTGGGATTCGTGAATCGACGCACGACAGAATCATTGCCTTGGGGAACTGTCCGCCCGCCGCGTGCCGGATCTGCTCGGAGTGATCTCGGCTCGTCAGCGTGCCCGACACGAAGCGCTGGTTGCCCTCTTTCAGGACAGCGAAAATCTCGTCGGGCGTCAGGACCTCTTGTTCCTGCTGAGTTAAGACCCGCTCGGAGCGGGGTGTGTCGGTCTGCGCGAACACCGACCCCACCCCTAGAAGTAGGGTTGCCGGTCCCAGCAAGCCGAGGACCAGAATCCTTCGCCTTCGACTGCAACGATAGCTGTTCTCCGTTGATGTGAATCTCATCTGTATCTCCTCCATAGGTAGTTCATGATGCTGTCGAGGGGTCCGTTGATCTGTCTCCGGATCAGTCGTCGCAGAGGATCTTGACCCGCCGAACATTGGCGGTGCCGCTGCCGGCCTGCTCCGCGTTGACGCAGTCACCGACCCGTATTTCCCTCGAACAGATCATTCCACGTCCGAGTCGTAATGTGAATCTGGCTCCTCGACCAGATAGCCTGAGACGCACACTGCCGCGATCCACCGCGTGACCTAAGGTTCTAAAGCCTGGCACCGCTAAATCTTTTCCCAGCGAGGGAAGAGGTTGCGAGAAAAGAAAGGTGCCAGGTACCTTTTCAGTCCGTTCCCCAAGGGTTGTCGATCACGAATCGCCAGGAGCCGTCTGACTGACGGCGCAGAACGTCTGCGTTGTGCCCCTCCAGCTTGACCGGTTTGCCGTCTGGACCGGTCCCATCGAATGACCATACTCCAGTGACGAGGGCTAGGCCACCTGCCTCAAGGACCCCTTTCACTTCGAGATCGAGCGTGCCCTTCATCGCGATGAAACCGGCCAGCGATTCACGGACACCCGATAAGCCGTGTTTGAGGCTCCCGGGCTGAGCCGCAAAAGCGGCCTCAGACTCATAAAGAGTCATGAGGGCATCAAGATCGCCCGAATTAATTCCGTCGACGATCGACTTGAGGACCTGTTCCGGCGTCCCTGTAGGCATCATCATCTCCCTCGTTCAATGCTGACCGCAGCTGTTGGAGGATAGGAATTTCCGTGCGTCGGGTTCGACGGTATCACGAGACTCAGACGCCGTCTCGAATTTCAATGGCGCTCGCTAAAGGTGCCAGGTCCGGAGTTCGAAGTTGACGTCGTGCTTACTGCGGAACTGCGGCCAAATGTACCGAGCACCGTTGCTAACGGTCCGAGGTGTTAGAGTCCAAAACGAAGAGGCGTTCTTCAACACCTTCGACTTTTCTTCTGGATCCCTTATCGAGCGCGGCGATACCTTCACTGCAGTGATCTCTGTCTGGCCAACAATCACACCATCGCCTGCTACATCGACTTCAGGGCTTCCAAGGTAGATCATCTGGATAACCCCTCCGTCGTCGTGCTCAAGAAGATTCCACTCCAAACTTACCTTCCCGAGGTGAAGCTGAGATCGATCTAGTTCGAGATCGAGCTTCTCTGCCCCACCGGCTGCTGACCGAAATCGAGGCTCTGAGGGGTCACCTCCCATTCCACGTCCGAGTCGTAATGTGAATCTGGCTGCTCGGCCTTTGAATCTGGCTGCTCGACCTTTGCTGCAAGCTCAGGGCCGTCGATTCCGTCTCCCCTGGTTGGAGTGGAGACGAGTCGCGCCCCGGCCCACGCTCGCGTCTACCGCGCCCGGCGACCCGAGCGCACCGTTCTCTACCGCGCTCTGGCCCACCACTTCGACCGGTTCCTGCTGGTCTACGAGGAGCGCTTTGAGCCGACCCACGGCTATCTGCGCCGTTGTGTGGAGCCCGCGGTCTATCGCTATCTCGACTGCGGGATCTTCGACCAGGGTGTCGCTCGCATCCGCTGCCCGGAGTGCCGACACGAGTTTCTGGTGGCCTTCTCCTGCAAGCTGCGGGCCTTATGTCCAAGCTGCCATCAGAAGCGAGAGTTGCTGTGGGACGTTCCCCACCGCCAGGTGGTCTTCACCATCCCCAAGCGCCTCCGCCTCTTCTTCCGCTACGACCGCAAGTTGCTCGGTGAGCTGGCTTTCTGCGCCTGGCGAGCTCTGAAGCTCTACTTCGACATCTCCTTCGACGGCGCTGAGGTGACACCCGGCGCCGTGGGCTTCCTCCAGGCCTCGGGCGAGCTGCTCAACTTCCACCCGCATGTCCACATTCTCATGACCGATGGCGGCTTCCGCCCCGATGGGAGCTTCCACCACCTGCCACGCTTCAACTCCCGCCACCTCGAACGTCTCTTCCGCGCCGAGGTGCTAAGGAGACTCATGGACAAGGGGCTCATCGAAGAGGTGGAACCGACCAGCACCCAGCCAAGCCCGGAGGACCCCGTCGACGCCTTCACCCGCCAGGCCCGCCCTAGTCGGGCAAAGCTCATCAGAAGGGTCTATGAGATCGACCCCTTGTTGTGCCCGTTCTGCGGTACCGAGATAGGGACCCGCAGGCGCCGAAGGCGCGGCGGCGCAGCCGCCCTGAGCGCAGCGAGGCTGTGGGCGGTTCTCGCCTTCATCACCGACTTTGCCACTGCCCGGGCGATCCGGCGGAGTTTGAAACTGCCGGCTCAGGACCCCGAGCCGCTCGCCCACGGACCACCCCACGAGATCGAGCTCCTCGACCAGATGTAAGTATTCAGTCGATCCTGCCCGATTGTTCAATGGCAAGGCCGCCAAGTACCCTATCCTGAGGCTCAAAGCTGGGAACTCGAAAAGGGATTTCCTATCCGGCCTCTTCCTTGAACGGCGTCGAGACCGAGATCTTGTAGCCGTCGGGGTCGGCCAGGGCAAAGACCCGTGATCCCCAGGGCTGGTCCTTGGGCTCCATCAGCAGCTCACCTC
>JBAUDS010000185.1:0-14463 GCA_049678185.1 Thermoanaerobaculia bacterium | reverse complement strand
GGCGGAGTACATGCGACGGGCCAGGGTCGAGGCGATCGATTGGATACGAGCGCATCCGGGGGAGTTTCTGAGGTTGACAGCCTCGCGGTTTACCCAACATTGGTTCGGGCTTTTTCACCAGCCGCGGGCTGCGCTGGCGGTCACGGCCCTGACAATTCTCGCCCTGTTGGGTGCGTGGCGCGCGCTGCCGGCGATGACACACCCGCAGCGGGCCGCGCTCATGACACCGCTGATCTTCTACCCCCTCATCTACTACTTTGTTGGCTACATGCCCCGCTACAGAGTGCCGTTGGACTGGATTCTGCTGCTGCTGGCCGGCGCCGCTGTCTGGAGCTGGCTCGAGGGGCGGTCGAGGCAATGGGCTCGAAGCGGGAGTGACTGATTCTGGTCAGTTGTCGGGGGCGAGGCTCTCGAGCTCCTGAAACCAGTTCAGGACGACGGTGATCTCCCGGGGTTTCTTTTCGTCAGGTGTTTTGATCATGATGAAGCGACCGTCAGGTGCAACGTCGTAGTCCCACTTGTTATCCGTCGCTAGATACGAACCCGTAAACAGCTCCCTGGGCTCGTCTGCGCTAACGCGGTCACTTGTCGTCACGTTGACCGCCATCATCCGGTTGCCATCCCGGTAGAACAGCTCTCGTCCGTCTTGCGACCAGAGGGGTCTCGAGCCTCCCTCGAGAGATACCTGGAACTTGCGATCGCCTTCGGGAAACCTGCTGATGAAGACTTCTGTCTTGCCTGTCACGTCAGAGTTGTACGCGATCCATCGACCATCGGGTGAGAACGCAGCGAAGTCCTCGTTGAACGGTGTTTGGAGCCAGGCTCGGGGCTGATGATCAGCAGCGAGCGGAACCAGCCAGAGGTCGGAGCCGGTCTCGTGGTGGTTTTCGGAGTAGACCAGGAGCTTGCCATCGGGTGAGATCGAACGGGCCTCAGAGTCGTAGGCGCTCTTTACCAGAGGTTCCGCATCACCGCTGCCGTCAGCGGACCGCCAGTAGAGGTTGTAGGGGGGATCGTCCTGAGAGTAGATGATGCGGTCCCCGGAGGGCATCCAGAGAGCCCCGAACTGGGTGTTGGCCTCGAAGCTCAGACGACTCAGAGTGCCGCGCTCGACCTCGAGAGCCCACAGATCCCAGGTCGTGTCTTCAATCGTCAGGGCGATGCGTCGCCCGTCAGGCGAGATTTTGGGGTGTTGATACCGATTGGGTTTGGCGAAGGGCGTCTCGTTTCCTTGCCTGTCCACCCAGGTGAGCTGGAGCTGGGGGTTCATGACGGCGGCGGGAACGTAGGCCAGGGTGCCGTTGGAGGAAAAGGTGATCGGGGTATCGCCCTGACCAAGTTCCGGCATCAGATCGGTGAGCACGGAAACCGGGGCACCTGTGGTTTCGAGCTTCTCGAGATCGAATCGGACCGCCATCATGGTCTTGTCGCGGATAAAGACCAGGTGCCCGGTGGGGACATAGCGTCCCCAAACCCCGTTTTCGACCAGGGTCCGATGCTCACCGGTCGCAAAATCGTAGACATCGATGCTGGCGCGGCTCAGCGGTACCGAGAAGCTGGTGAAGACAACGGCGTTGCCATCGGGTAGATGTTGGGGCCAGAAGTGTCCCAGCTCGCCCTGCTCCAGATCAGGCCGCGTCAACTCTTCGGGCACCCCGCCACTCGCAGGGATCCGGTGGAGCCCGCTGGTGTAGTTAGGGGTGAAGACGATGGTGTCATCGGTCGACCAGGAACCTCCTCCCCACCCGGCGTCCGCGATCACAGCCTCCCTTCCCGTCGACAGGGACAGGGTCACCACTTCCTCCTGGTGGCGAGTAAAGCCAATGGACTGGCCATCGGGCGAGAAGAAGGGGTTCCGCGCACCTTCGGTCTCGGGGATGACCTCCACATCGGTTTCCTTCAGCTGCCGCAGGAAGAGCTTCCGAGTCTGGTCTTCGAAACCGGTGATCAGGAGTGTGCTGCCATCCGGGGACAGAACGATCTGTTCGTCGGCCGCAAGATGCAGCTCAGGCGGAAGGGTGATCGAGAATCGCTGTATGGGTCCAGGAGTCGAATCCGGGTTTCTCGACGACAGGGTCAGAGCTCCGGCGATGACAGCGAGGATTGCGGCAAGGCCCCAAGGCAGGATTCGACGCCAGGTCTTGGCACCAGGGGCTGGGACGATCTCGGTCGTCGGAGCTGCGGAGCTGGTCAGCATCAGACGCGCATCGGCAATGTCGTGGACGCGTTGGCGGGGGTCCTTGGTCAGGCACAGGCGCAGAAGCTCCTTGACCTGCCACGGGGAGTTGGTGGGGACCGCATCCCAGTCGGGCTCCCGCGCGACGACACCGGCCATCACATCGGTGACGGTCGCTCCCGGAAACGCCATGCGACCCGAGAGCATCTCGAAGAGCACAACACCAAAGGCCCAGATGTCAGCTTGTTTGTCGACTTCCTGTCCCCGCGCCTGCTCGGGGCTCATGTAGGCGGCAGTGCCCAACAGCACCCCCGCTTGGGTCATCTGTTCGGTAAGGGTTGGCGACAAGGAGACGCTGATGCGGTCGGCACCCGAGCCGGAGATGGGGTCGAGGGCCTTTGCCAAGCCGAAGTCCAGGATCTTTACCTGGCCCTCCGGTGTCACCTTGATGTTGGCGGGCTTGAGGTCGCGGTGAATGATGCCCGTCTTGTGTGCCGCCTCCAGAGCCTCGGCAATCTGGAGCGCGATGGGCATCGCCTCCTCGACCGGGATCGGACCGCGGGTGATTCTCTCGGTCAGATCCTCGCCCTCGGCGAGTTGCATGACCAGGAAGACCACTGATCCTTGGGTCCCGCCCTCCCCAACATCAGCCACCTCGGCCGATTCCAGGGAATAGATCGAGGCGATGTTGGGATGGTCGAGAGCCGCCAAAACCCGCGCCTCGCGCTCGAAGCGGGCCAAGCGCTCGGGGTCTGTGGCGACTGCCTCCGGCAACACCTTGATCGCCACCTCGCGTCCCAGCTTGGTGTCTTCGGCCCGATACACTTTCCCCATGCCGCCTTCACCCAGCTTGGCGGCTATCCGGAAGTGAGAAAGGGTTGCGCCGATCAAGGGCGGGGATTCTACCCTATACCTGCCCGTGCGTCGGATGGGGGCTAGCGCTTCTCAGGGGAGGAGCTCGAAGTAGTCCCGGTGCACCGGTCTGATCTGGGAGAAGTGTCTTCGATCAGTTGTCGCGATCGCGGTGAGCCTCAATCTTTCGGCAATCGCGGCCACGGTGGCGTCGACGAAACCGATGTCGCCGTAGAGGGTGAGGAGATCTTCCGTGCGCTCAAGATCTGAATCAGCGAGCTGCTCGACACCGAGCTCGCCGGCGACAATCGACTGGACAAAGCTCAGCTCGGCATCTGTTCCCAGGCGAGAACGGAGTAGGTAGGTCACTTCGGGTAGCACCGTCACCGGCACCAAAAGGTTTTCTTTCAAGGCGCCGAGGCACTCGAGAACCGGGGTGTGCCAGGCGTCGTCGGCATCGGCAAGGGCGTAGAGCACGCCGGTATCCATTAGCAGAGGCATACCTACCGTCGCTCGTTCGGCGTGGTTGCGTCCTGCTCGACCGGACCGTCCGCAGACCTGTGCTCCTCCTCGGCGAGGTCCTGCCACAGGTACTCCTCATGTCTCTCGGCGATGTCCGAGCGCCCACTGCGGCCGATGCCAACAAAGCCAAGCTCGAGGTCCGCCTTCTGCTTCTCGTGCTTTACGTAGCGCTCGAGGGCCAGGCGAACGACAGCCGCTCGGGAGCGCCCTTGTCGTTCCGCCAGCGCCTGGAGGTCGCGCTCGAGCGGTTCATCGATAAAGATCGTGGTGCGCTTCATGGATATATGATAGCATACGTCATATATCCTAATGAAAACCGACCTTCTTGGCCGTTTTTCAGGAGCTCAGGGGAAGATCAATGGCGATGGCCAGTGCCGCGTCGAGCTCGTCGAGCTTGCTCGCAGACAGGCTGCCGACGAAGTGGGTGAGCGAGGACTTTGGAATGCTCACGAGCTCGTCACAGTGCACGCCGCTGTCGTGCTTGAGGCCTTCATCGACACCCACCGGCACCTGGGTCGAGAGACCTGAATAGGCCGAATAGACTGGAGCGCAAATGACGGTCGTAAAGCGCGATTCAATCAGAACCTGCCGGCTGACGACAACGAAGACACGGTACTTCTCCGGGTCTTGCGCCGAGCCTCTGTAGACCAGGTAGAGATGCCCCTGCTTCACAGCTCGACCTGGTAGGACAGAACGTCCAGAGCTTCCTCGTTGAGCTCGTCGGCCTGTTCATTGAGGATGTACAGGTCTCTCTCGTCTCGAGCCCTCTGCCGCAAGCGTTGGAGGTACTCCCGAACCGCCTCCTCGATCAAAGCCGAGCGATTGCCGGTCTTTTCGACCACCGAGTCTACTTCTTGGAGAACTTCTTCAGAAAGTGTGACGGATGTCTTGACTTTCATACTACTATAGTATTGCACAAGGTAGTGCTCGTCAAGCCGGCAATGCATGCCCTGCTCGGGCAACAACGTGGCAAAGGACGCTTGTCACTTCGAGACCATGAGTAGTCCGGTGCTAAACTGAAATCGAGATGAGCATGGAAGCCGAACTTCGCGAGGGCCTTCAAAACCGAGAAGATGTGAGATTCGCCGTTCTTTTCGGCTCCATTTCACGAGGATCTGGTGGATCAGATTCAGATCTCGACGTTGCGGTCGAGGTCCGGGGTGCCGATCCTTTGCAGCTGGCCGCTGAGCTGAGCCTGGCTCTTGACAGAGACGTCGACATTGTAGATCTGTCACAAGCCGGATATCCGCTGCTGCAGGCGATTCTGAGGGACGGGGTTCTCGTGTATGAAGGCGTTCCCGGTTCCTATGCTCAATGGCGGGCGCGGGCGATTGCCGAAACTGAGACCGACAGGCCATGGTTCGAGAGGATGCGCGACGCCTTTCTCAAGCGGCAGGCAGGAACGCATCGTGGTTGACGCCGACGTCATTACTGCAAAGCTCGCCGAGTTGGTAGAAAGGACAACTCGCGCGCGGCTTCACTGTCGGTCGAGTGCTGCCGAGCTGGCGTCGGATCGCGATGCCCTCGATCTGGTGTCCTTCAACCTGATGTTGGCTGTCCAATCTTGCTTGGATATCGCGAGCCATATCCTTGCTGACGAGGGTTGGGAACCGGCGACCACTCTGGCCGGCTCCTTCCTTGCCCTGAGTAACCACGGTGTCATCTCGGCCGAAACGGCGGAGTCACTGGGACGGGCTGCAGGCTTGCGCAACATCATCGCCCACGGCTACGCGAGCGCAGATGCCGCTCGCATTCAACGCGCGGCAGCAGGCGACACCCAAGACCTCGAGAGGTTCTCTGCCGAGGTAAGTGCATGGCTCTCGGGTACTCTGGGGAGTCAGGACGCCAACAATACGAACTCGTAGACTCCGCTGAGAATACCCAGCGGGTATTTGGCGGGCAACGATCGGCCGTCTGAACCCCGCCTCAAGCGTTCTGTGGATTAGATGCCCGAGGAATCTTCAGGAGAGTGGGGACAGGAATTGAGACTCACCGCCCGGCGGCGATGAGGGTGCGACCGGTGCGCTCGGTCTTGGCCAGGTGGTCGAGGCGACCCTGGGTCAGCAGGGCCGTGGTGGGACCGCCGTCCGGGTCGGGGGTGCCGACGCGGCCGTAGTAGTCGCGGGCGTCGTCCCTGAATCCGTACTCCTCGGCGATGCGGCCGAGGACGTACCAGTCGACGGCGCTGGGCCGCTGGTCGGGCTTGAGGCTGATGCCGTGGATGATCGTCTTGTAGGCGGCTTCGGGTAGGCCGGCGCCGGCGTAGACCGAGGCCAGGGTGTGCAGGGAATCCCACTCTTTGTAGTCGGTCAGTTGGGCGGCGCGCTCGGCCAGGCCGAGAGCTTCTTTGGCCACCGGTTCGCGAAAGAGGTGGAGCCAGGCCCACTGGTTGTAGGTGTTGCCGGTGGCCTCTTCGATCTCTTCCAGCTGTTGACAAGTCGAGAAGTGGAGATCGAAATCCAAATGAATTGCCGTCAGCCGCGCCTGTGAGCGCAGGGCGGCGACGTCATCCGGCTTGTCGGCGAGACGATCGCGGATCATGCGCTGGGCATCGCCGGAGAGGTCGAGGGCGACGAGGGCGTCGATCGTCGAAATGAAGGCATACGGGGAAGTGGTCTCTTCGAATAGCTCGCGGCTCAGGCGCAGCACATCGTGGTGACGTGCGAGCGCGCGATAGCCATCGAGGAGGCCGACTTTCAGGGGTAGCTGCTCTTCCGTCTCCTGGGCCTGGGAGATGCTCTGCTCCAAAATCGGGACGCCCGCCGCGGCCAGTCCCGCATCGATCAGCAGAGCGCCCGCCGCCACCCGCACCGTCGTCTCGTCCCGCGTGCTGGTGGCGGTCCACAGCCGCGGGAAGACGCGCTCGAGCAATGGGTCGTCGAGGCCGAGGAGGGGAATCTCCTTGCGGGCCCAGTCGAGCCATTTGGCGGCTGCTTCCACTTCACCCAGGTGGAGCCGGCGCAAGGCCTCGAGACCCAGCCCCACGCTCAGCTCGCTCGCCGCCACGATCCGGTACTCGTCCTCGTAAGGGGCCACGAAGATTCTGGTGCCGGAAGCGGTTGTTCCGAGCCGGACCTGCACACTCAGCCGGTAGCCCAGCTCATCGTCCCCCTCGCTACGGACCTCGAGCGCTCCGAGGGCCATCTCGGCCAGTACCTTGGGGCTCAGTCCCTGGGCCTCCGCCTGCGCGAAGCCGGCCGGGTTGTCCTCTTCGAGTCCACGAATCAGGGTGTCGTCGAGCCACGCCTGCTCGATGCCCGGCAGGTCGAAGAGACCGGGGTGGAGCAGGCTGGTGGCCGTCTCGTGGTCGAGTTGCCCGGTCGCCGTCAGCTTGACCAGGCGGAGGACAACGCTTTCCGGATCGCGCGGATCGATCTCGACCTCTTCCAGTGTGCGGAAGCTCTCGAGCTGCCTGGCCCACACCAGGATGGCGGCGGGGTTGTCGGCGAGGTTGGCGATCTCGGTCATCAGTGATGCGGCGAGGGGGTAGCGGCCCAGCCGGATCAGCTCCTGGGCGACGACCGAGAGGTTGCTCACCCGATCCTCTGGATCTCTGAACTCGCGGGCGGCTTCGCTCATCGCCCGATCGACGCCGTGGTTGACGGTGAGGACCACCAGCCGATGAAGCGAGCGGGGCTTGGATTCGGGGAGCTTCTCGGTGATCTCCTCCAGCTCCTCGAACCGACCGGACTGTAGGAGGCCGAGCATGATGTTGACGTTCATCGCTTCGCTATCGAAGTCTTCCCTGAAGGCCAGGTGCTCGGCGACTGCTGCCTCCAGATCGGCGCCGCTGCCAAACTGGACGCCCGCGGAGTTGTGCTCGAGCAGAATGGCCAGCTCGGCACGAGCCATCCGGTGCATGGGATCTAGCTCCTTGGCCTGGCGTAGGGAGACCACCGCGCCGTCGTAGTCGAAGCCCTCGCCGAAACGCCGGCCCATGTCGTCGTGCTGCTGCACCCAGCCCAGGGCCCAGAAGGCGGTGGCGGAGGAGGGGTCGAGCTCGACGGCGCGGCTGGTTTCACGCAGCGCGGCTCCCTGGAGGCCGGCGGCGAGCAGCGCCTGGGCGAGTCGCACCCGATGAATCGCCTTGTCCGGCTCGAGCCGGACGATTCTCTGATTCTCTTCGATGGCCTCGCGCACCTTGCCGGCGGAGAGCAGCGCTTGTGCGGTGTGCTGGAACTGCACGATGAGGATCTCGCGCTCGGCGAGTGCTGTGACGCCGCGGCGCAGCTCCTCGAAGTCTTCGGCCGAGATGACTCGCGGCCCGGTGTCGAAGATCAGATCGATCTCCACGGCGCCTGTCTCCAGCTCTCTGCCCGTGAGGCTGAACGTCGCACCGCCGAAATGTTGCTCTTCGTCGTCCGGCATCTCCGCCACCCTCATCCCGGCCGGCGGCTCGATCAGATAGTGGATCTCCATCCGGTGGGGCTCGTCGAGGGCGAAGCGCTCTTCCCTGGTCGACTCGTCGGAGACGAAGAAGGCCGGCACATTGGAGAGCAGATACGAGGTGTCGATGCCGACGGCGCCGGCGGCGAGATCCGAGGAGGCCCGCTGGGTCCCCTGAGCCTCGATTTCGATGCTGAACGGGGAGCTCAGGTCGCGCGGGTCGGAGTGCTCGACGGTCGCGTCTTCGGCGAAGTAGGAGCTCAGGGTGTACTCGCGCACCTTCTCGCGGATCACCTCGGGGTCGGCACTGGCGTAGAGGCTGCGCAGACCCCGCTCGACCGAGCCGCGATAGACGGTGGTCTCCCGCACGCTGCCGCTGCCGAAGTCTACGAGGACGACGTGGCGTTGCTCGACGGCGCCGTTGTCCTGCGATTCCGTCGCCGGGGTGCGCACCAGTTCCTGGCTGTCGGGCGCCGCCACCAGAGCAAGGCGACCCTGGACCGAAAGTGGCAGCTCGCCGGCTCGGCTATAGGTGCTGGTGGGATCAATCCAGATGTCGGGTGATCCTGGGATATAGACGATGGCATGGTCGAACCTTCCCAGCCCCGGAAGCTCCGCTTCCAGGTCCTGCCCGGGACCGGTCTGCAGCAGGGCGACCGCAGCCGGGATCCCCTTGGCCCGCAGAAGAGCGGTGAGGAGGGTTGCCTGGTCCTTGCAGTCGCCGAACTTGCGTTGCACGGTCTCATCGGGAGTAAAGGGAACAACCCCCGCGATCCCCAACTCCAGCCCGGTGTAGCGAACCCGGTTATGCACCCAGGCCAGGAGGGTATCGGGCACCGAAGAAGTGGCCGTCATCTCGTGCTCTTCGGCCTGGGCCAGGAGAGAGTCGATGTCCGACTCGGCAATGCGGGAATCGACGATCTCGGAGTAGCTCGCCGCCACCGCCTGCCAGCTTTCGCCGGTGGAGAAGGAGAAGGTCGGGAAACGCGGTATGTCCGAGGGCATGCCGTCTTCCATCCCCGTGAAGGCAGCCACGTTCAGGTAGTCGAGCACGACTCGCTGCCGATCTCCTATCCGGCTCTCCTGCGGCTCGGCACCCTCGAGCATCTGCACTCGGTAGCGGAGCTTGGTCGAGGCCGGAGCCTCGACAGTTACGCGGCCTTCGTAGATCGGTGCCCCCATCATCAACATCTCGGTGGTGACCGAGCCCGGCTCGTAGTAGGGGGTCGTTTCGCGAACCGTGACCTCCTCTTCCACCACCGCGCCCACCGATAGGCCGGGCAGTGGTGCCTCGAGGATTTTGCGGTCGTCGAAGATATCGTCAGCGCCGGAGCCGGCGGAGCCTTCGGCGATGGTTGTGGGATCGAGCCAGTGCTCCTGTCCCTCCGGTGTGATGACCCGCGCCCGCAGCGACGGCCGTTCTTGTCGCCAGGGAGTCCAGTCGGTCTCTACCTTCGACCAACCATCGAGAGCCTGCTCGGAGAGGATGCGGTAGACCAGGCGATGTCGGTAGGTGCGGCGCCCGTGTGTGTCGAAGTCGTGGGTACTTTCGGCAAGAAGGACGGCAACCGCTGCGGTCTCCGCGGTGGTGGCCTGGAGAGCCTCCTCGAGCAGCTGCGCGGCGTCCATTTCAAACGGCAACCCCAGCCAGGGTGTCTCGTCCGCCCCCGCCGCCGGCAACGCAAGCAAAAGAGTCAGGATCAGAAGCAGGCTCAGACCGCCCAGCAGACCTCTCGGAGGATTCCCTGCGATTTCCTTGGCGATTAAAGCGGTGCGTCGAGGTCCCAAAATGTGGCTCCCTTCACGCTGCAAATTGTCAATAAGCGCCGGAATTGCGGTGACTCGAACGTCTGGCGCCTAACTGTCAGTAGATGCTGCAAGGTCCGGACCAGAGTGGCGAATCACGGTGTTAGATTCGTCGCACTGGCCCCCGCAAAGTGCCGAGTGCTCGTCCTTGTTTGTAGGTATGGGTTGTTGAGTGATACTAGGTGCGCCTCAAAAAAGTCTGTGGAGATTTCTGAACCCTGAGAAGAGGAGGAGAGATGAAGAACTATCTAACCGAAGCGATCCGGACGTTCTTTCTGGTGCTGACCATCGGTCTAACGGTGTTGGGTGGTACGGCTTTCGCGCCGTTGGCCATCGGCTCGGCGCTGATGGTGATGGTCTACATGGGCGGTCATATCTCCGGCGGTCACTACAACCCGGCCGTGAGTCTGGCGGTCATGATGCGGGGCAAGCTGGAGAAGTAAGGAGCTCGTGCCCTATTGGGTGTCGCAGATCGTCGGTGCCTTTCTGATCGAGTTCCTCTTTACCTTCGCCCTCTGTCTGGTCGTGTTGAACTCGGCTACCGCCTCGGGAACGGCGGGCAACTCCTTCTATGGTCTAGCGATCGGCTTTACCGTCATGATCGGCGCGTTCTCCGGTGGCGACATCTCCGGTGGCGCCTTCAACCCAGCCGTCGGTATCGGTCCGATTCTGATGAACGCGATGGCCGGCGGTGGATCGATCGGCAATTTGTGGCTGTATCTGGTGGGCCCGCTGCTGGGAGGCGCGGTCGCCGCGGCGGTATTCAAAGTCCAGAATCCCGACGACTGAGGCTGAGCTCGGCTCGGGGGTCGTAATCTGACTTTGCCAGCCGGAGAACGTAAGCCGTGCCTGTGGCCTCCTTTCTTGCGGGGTGCACGGTTGTCGTGTATTCCTGGTCCATGAGTCAGGGTTTGCCATCTCCAGGGGGCTCCATCGAGGGGCACATCGGGGAGTTACCGCTGGCGACACGAGGGTGGCGTCGGCGAGCACTTTTGGTGACCGCCCTGCTCGGTTTGCTGGTGGCGGGGGTCGGGTGGGCTCAGGATCTGAACTTTGCCGATGGGTTCGAGTCGGGAAATGTGTCGTCCTGGGGGAAGAGCCAGGGGTGGCTCTGGCGGCCGGCTCCCGGGACCAGCTGGCAGTGGCAGCTGACCGACACCATCGACACTTCGGTCGATGTGGAGATGTACGACATCGACCTTGTCGATACCCCACAGGGGGTGATCGACGGGCTGCGGGAGGCCGGCCGCACCGTCGTCTGCTACTTCAGCGCCGGCAGCTGGGAGGACTGGCGACCCGACAAGGACGATTTCCCGCCCGAGGTTCTGGGCAACACCCTGAGCGGTTGGCCGGACGAGAAGTGGCTCGACATCCGCCGGCTGGATGTCCTCGGGCCGATCATGGAGGCGCGGCTCGACCTGGCGGTGGAGAAGCGCTGTCGCGGGGTCGAGCCCGACAACGTCGACGGCTATACCAACAACACGGGCTTTCCACTCACCGCCGCCGACCAGCTCCGCTACAACCGGTTTCTGGCCGGCGCCGCCCACGCTCGGGGCTTGTCGGTGGGGCTCAAGAACGACCTCGAGCAGGTGACCGAGCTCCTCGGCGATTTCGACTGGGCGCTCAACGAGCAGTGCTTCGATTACGACGAGTGCGATCTGCTGGACCCGTTTATCGCCGCCGGCAAGGCGGTCTTTGGAGTCGAGTACACGGGCGATCCGGCCACCTTCTGTCCGCTGGCCAACGCCAAGGGCTTCTCCTGGCTCAAAAAGCACCTCGACCTCGACGCCTGGCGCATCGACTGCCAGGACATACCGTAGCCAGTACAGTTATTTTTGCGAAATCGGTCTGACAGGGTAAGCTAGGTCAACCGGTTAACCAGTTTGACCCGAATGGGGGAAAGGAGGGTCCATGAACTGGACCAAGGCAATCATTGCGGGTGTCGTGGGTGGAGTTGTCGTCAACGTCGCCGACTACGTGATGCACGCCAGGATCATGGCGAACACTTACAACAAGTTTCCAGTGTTCGCCCAGGAAGACGCCCACCCGGCCCACTTCTTCCTGGTCGCCATCGTCATCGGCATCGCCGCGGCTATCTTGTTCGCCAGGACGCGCGGTTCCTGGCCGGCGGGGATCAAAGGGGGCGTCATCTTTGGCCTCTTCCTCGGTTGTGTTCTCTTCTTCCAATCGTTCTACAACCCGCTCGTGCTCGAGGGCTTTCCGTACTATTTGAGCTGGTGCTGGGGCGGGATCAAATTGATCGATTCGGTGATCTTCGGCGCCGTGGTTGGCGCGATCTACAAGTCCTAACGAGTGGACTGCGGTCGGAAGACGCGGCGGGGCGTACCTTCTTGGTGCGCCCTTTTTCTAACTTGGTGAGATATCTTCCAAACGCTGGAGCAGCGCCTGGAAGCGGGGGTGCTTGCGCAGCGGATCGAAGTAGGGATCGTGCTCGATCCACTCCTTCTGGCCCATACCGGTGGTGATCGACTTTTCCAGACAATCGATGGCTTTGTCGTTCTCGCCCAGTTGGGCGTAGCTGCAGGCGACGTTGTAGAGCACCGAAGGGTCGTCGGGGTCGATGGCCAGGGCCTTGTCGACCCAACTCTGGGCGAGCTCCATCTCACCCAGCTCCACCAGTGCCCCCGCGCCCAGATAGAGCGCGCGCACATCATCGGCGTGGAAGGCCAGATGGCGCCTGACGATCTCGACCACGCGCTTGAAGCTGGCGCTGGCGTGGGCGCGTCGACCGAGGGCCAGAAAGGCCTGAGCCAGAAACAGCGGGCTCTGGTAGTCCTCGGGGTTGACTTTCGACGCCTCCTCGAAACGTTTGGCCGCGCTCTCCATGTCGCCCTGCGAATAGAGCGATCGGGCGTAGAAGTAGTGGGCTTCGAAGAGCTTGGGATTGAGCTGGATGGCCTGTTCGAACTCTCTGTTGGCCTCTTCGTACTCGCTGCCGAGCGACACCGCCAGCCCGCGAGAAGCGTGAGCTTCCGCCGACTCGGGGTCCGTCTCCACCGCCTTGCGGCTGGCGGTGTCCGCCTCGTTGAGATTATCCTCGCTGGCGTCGTAGTACATGTAGAGGATCGAGCAGCAGTCAGCGACCCCGGCATAGGCGCGGGCATATCCCTCATCGAGCACACTGGCGCGCGAGAACATCTGGCGCGCCAGCTGGAAGCTCTTCTCGCGGAACTCGTAGAAGTACTTGCGACCCCGCAGATAGTAGTCGTAGGCCTGGACGTCGACCGGCGCACCTTTCTCGGCGGCGCGTTTCTCTTTGGGGCTGAGCGTGGCCTGTAGTGCCACGACGATGCTGCCGGCGATCTCGTCCTGGATGGCGAATACGTCTTTCAGCTCCCGGTCGTAGCGGTCGGACCAGAGGTTGTAGCCGTCGGCGACATTGATCAACTGGGCGGTGATCCTCAATTGATTTCCTGCTTTTCGAACGCTGCCTTCGAGTACCGTGCCGACGTTGAGCCGACGACCGATCTCGCGCACATCGGTCTGGGTGCCCTTGAAGCGGAAAGAAGAAGTGCGGGAGGCGACCCGCAGGTCCTCGGATTTGACCAGGGCGTTGATGAGCTCCTCCGCCAGGCCCTCACAGAAGTAGTCCTGATCCTTCTCGGGGCTCATGTCGACAAACGGCAGCACGGCGACCGAGCGGCCGGTATCCTCTTTGGTCTTATCTTTGTCTCCACTGGTTTTGGTGAGGTCCTCCAGCAACTCTTCGGCTGCCTGGTAGCGCCGCTTGGGCTCCTTCTCTAGACAGAGACCGATGATCCGCGCCAGATCGCGCGGCACATCGCCGCGCACCTCGGTGACCGCCGGTGGGGTGTCGCGGAGAATCGCCGAAATTAGTGAGGCCGAGCTCTCGCCCTCGAAGGGGCGCTTGCCGGTGGCCATCTCGTAGAGGATGACGCCGACTGAGAAGATGTCGGTGCGGTGGTCGATCGCCATCCCCTGGACCTGCTCGGGCGACATGTACGGCACGGTGCCGACCACCGTCCCCTCCTGGGTCAGGGCCTGGGTCGGGAGATCCCTTTCCGCCGCCGACTCGAGCCCATGCTGGAGCTTGGCGAGACCGAAGTCGAGAATCTTGACCACGCCGTCGGGCGTCACCATGACGTTGGCCGGTTTGAGATCCCGGTGGGTGATCCCCTTCTGATGGGCGGCGGCCAAGGCTTTGACCAGCGGCTCGGCAATCTCGAGCAGACCTTCGAGCGACAGCCCGTCGACCGTGATCATCTGGTCGAGGCTGTGGCCCTCGACCAGCTCCATGGTGATGAACTGGCCGGCCTCGGAGTCTTCGATCGAGTGGATGGTGACGATGTTGGGGTGGTTGAGGGCGGCGATGGCCTGGGCCTCACGGCGGAAGCGCTCGAGCCGGTCGGGGTCCGCGGCCATCTCGGGTGGCAACACCTTGAGAGCCACATGCCGATTTAGCGTGGTGTCCTCGGCCTTGTAGACCTCACCCATGCCACCCTTGCCGATCTTGTCGACGATCCGATAGTGGGAGAGAGTTTTGCCGATCATTGGTGGAGATCTTCGCGTGCCAACCGTTTTCCGACCCGGAGAGGGATTCTACACGACGAGGCGAGGACGGGTTTCCGGGATCTGGGGACGAAGCGGCCGGCCTCCGCGCCGACCGGGGTGGGGGGGCAATCCCCCTCTCATCTCATCCAATCCGCCAACTGTCCGGTTTCCTTCCAATCCCGCCAATC
>JBAUDS010000184.1:0-47656 GCA_049678185.1 Thermoanaerobaculia bacterium | reverse complement strand
GGCGGATGCTGTTAGCGACTACTCAGACAGTAGGGCTCGATGACTACAGGCTTTCGCCGCCCTGGTGCCAGCCAGAGCACTTGCGCCACCGGGCCCTGGCGTTCCACCAGCCGGACCCTCTTGCCGATCCGCTGTGGTGGACGACAGCGGTCCCGTGGACCCAGGACCCGGGTCGCCTCCTCCTTGTAGTAGAGGGCAGGGCCGCCGCCGTAGCGGTAGGCCCACAGCCTCTCCCGCTGCCCGGGCGGCCAGTCGGCGGCCAACCGTGCCACCAGCTCCCATTGCCGCCGGGGACCCATAGGCCGTTCGGGCAGCGGGACGACGGCGATGGTGAACGCCGAGCTTTTGGCGACCCGGGGCTGGAGTGCGGCTCCCAGCTCGCCCACCAACTTTCGTTCCTCGACCGCGGCGCCTACCTCGGCCATGGCGGTGACGCCGGCCACGAAGCCGAGGAGGATTACCGGGACCGCGCGCAGACGGGGATTTGTCAGGGCCAGCGCCGTGCGCACTGTGAGGGCCGCAAGGATCGGCAGCACCGAGATCCCGTAGCGGGAAGTCAGTCCTTCCGCCGGATCCCACGGGACACGCCCCATAATTACCACCGGGGCTAGCCCCGCAACCAGGGCTACGAGCAGGGCGAGCCAGGAGCTACGGCCGGCGAGAGCGCGCGGGTGCGAGCGGGACAAAGAGCCCATGAGCAGCAGCCCTGCCAGCAGAAGCCCGAAGACGCCGGCCAAGGGGAAGGCCACGATGGTCGTCGGGAGATCGGCCAGTTGGCTGGCAAAACCGCCCACCAGACCCCGCCAGACGGCGGCGACCAGCGTCATCGGGTACCAGATCAGGGGTCTCCCGAGGCCCAGAGCGTGCTCGGGGCGAACGTCGCTCCGACTCCCCGGGTTGGCCAGCAGAAGATACGAGGTGTAGGCCAGCGCCGCCGTCAATAGTAGGAGTCCGAGAGCCACGAGCACCCGTCTGCGAGCAGCCGGCTCCGACGATCGGCGTCCGAGGTCCAGCAACAATACGCTTCCGGCGATGACCACCGGCAGCGCGTACTCCTGGATCAGGACGCCCACGGCCAGCAGGGTGGCACCCAGCGCCAGGGCGATGACAGCGCCCCGCTCCTCCAACTCGGCGTAGCGCCAGAACAACAGCAGAGCGCCGTAGGCGAGCACCACTGGGAGCAGCGACGCCAGAGCGATGTTGGCCGTCACCATCTGCACTTTAGTCACAAAGGGCGCCACCGCCACCACTGCGACGAGCCCGGCGTACCGTTTGAGGTCGGGAAAGAGGCGATTCCACAACAGGGCTGACAGCAGACCCAGAAGAGGCCAAAGTAGTGCCTGCGAGAGAAACGACACCCTCCAGAATTGGTTCTCGCTTACTGCCAGGGTCGACCACAGCCAGGCGTTGACCGGCCGGTCGGAGAAACTGGCCTCGATGGCTGCGGGTCCCTTCTCCTTGAGCAGCAACCAGATCCAGGCGTCGTCCCAGAGCGGGAAGGCGCCGATGGCCCCGGCCGTGTAGCATCCACATAGCAAAAGCAGGGCGAGCACCGACATAGCAGTCCGCAAGCGCTCAGTCATTCGATATAGCCAAGGGCGCGCAGGGCCTCCTGATCTTCGGCCTCAGTCGAAATCGCAGAGTCGGCCTCCACCTCCCGCCCTCTATCCAGCCACTCTCCGAGATGGGAACGGAGACGCCGGAACTCGGGATGGTCGTCGCGGAAGAGGTTCTCTTCCTCGTGGGGGTCCCGGTGCAGGTCGAAGAGCTCCCAGGCCTCTTCGTCGGGCAAGAACGGGGTCAGAACGAGCTTCCAACCGTCCAGGATGACGGCGCGGAACCGACCGGCCACATCGTTGCGCACCCTCCGGTTTACGTGGTCAAAGTAGAAGGAGTGACCACTCTCGGCGAAGACCGGCCGGGTCTCCAGACTCTCACCCTCGAGGCAGCGCATCAGCGAGCGTCCCTCCATCTGCCTGCCGACCGTCTCGGGAGCCTCCCGGCCCAGGAGGTCGAAAAGGGTGGGGGCGACGTCTACCAGGGAGACCCAGCCGGGGCAGCGCCCCGAGCTGTGAAGCGGGTGCTTGGACGGCAGAACGATGGCCAGCGGGATTTGCAAGCCGGCATTGTAGGTGTAGTCGCCGTGATCGAAGAAGTAGTCGTGCTCGCCCAGGCTCTCGCCATGGTCGGCGGCGAAGACGATGATGAGTGTGTCGCCGTACCGGGCCCTGGCCCCGTCCACCAGACGACCCACCTGGTTGTCAAAGAAACGGATGTCGGCGGCGTAGAGGCGACGGATGTGCTCGCTGACCTCCTCCGGCAGCGGGTTCTGATGGGTCGCCACCGCTTTGGGCAGCTCCTCGGGAAACGGCCGGAAGGCCTTCCGTGATTGACCCGGCTGCGGTTGCCAACCGAAGTTGTGCTCGAACCGGCCCTCGTAGCCGGGGTCGAAGCTTTCCGCAAGCTCTGCGGTGGAGTGGTAGGGCACGTGGGGATCGATGTAGTGGATCCAGAGAAAGACCGGGCGGGCCGGATCGAGTTGCTCGATGAGATCTAGAGCCCGGTTGGTGGTCTGGATTGCGGTGCGAGTATCCCCCTGCCAGTCGTAAACGTCGAAGCCCCGGTCGAGGCGTCGCTTGGGGGGGAGCAGCTGGTTGGTGACCACCGCCATGGTCTGAAAACCGGCCTCGCGAAAGACCTCGGCCACAGGGACGATCTCCTCCCGCAGCGAGTCGGTGAGGGTCCGGACACCGGTGGTGTGGGGGTACGCACCGGTCATGAGCGCGGCGAGTGCCGGGGTGGTGCGGGCGATGGGGGAGGTGGCTTCCTCGAAGTAGAATCCCTCCCGGATCAGGCCATCCAGATAGGGAGTCGTGGGGAGCGCGTAGCCGTTGGCGCTCATGTAGTCCGGGCGCAGGGTATCCACCGTCAGAACCAGCACGCTCCAAGGCATCGATGGGCGGTTGCATCCGATGATGATCAGGGCCAGGAGTATCGCCAGGACCAGCGGCCGGATGAAGACTTGGTCTCTCATGAGTCGAAGAATCCTCGAGCGAGCAGAGCGGGAGAGACGACAATCAGTCTGAAGGCTAATCCAGTGGATCCACCCAGACGGGTGAAGACCAGCCCCGCGCCGGCCGGCCGTTAGTCGGTTCCTGGAGCTCCACTCTCAAGTAGTAGGTCGACCCCTCATCTCCTACCGTGTCCTCGAAGTCGGTTTCCAGCAGACGCCCGGGCCGTTCCCAACGAGCGGCGACCCGCCACTCGCTACTGCCGGTGTCCAAGGCGACCACCTCGGCATGGCGGATCTCACCCGGAGCGGCCACTGTAACGCTACCACTTACCCGGCCAAGGGCCTGGGTCACCGCCCCCATTGGAGCGCCTGCCACTGCGAACCGCATGAAGATACGGACGCCGGTTGTCCCGTAGGTGCTCCGCGTCGTCAGCGCCCGGAATACCGCCTCGCGGCTCAGTTCGGGAGCTATGACCGCGGCCAGCCCGGTGTGGCGCAGACCGGGGTGGGCCACATGGTTATCGCTGCTCGCCACCACACCCATTCGGTGACCCGCTGCCCAAGCGTCCCGGGCGTAGTGTTTGCCATGGGCGCTCTTCGATGGCAGAAAGTCGGAGTGCTCGTAGGCCAGCGGGTCCTCGGGGTCGAGGAGCTCTGAAGTCCCGTGGATGGAGAAGATCTCGAGAATCGGACGGAAAGTCTGCTCGTGGGCATGACTCCAATTGAGAACCGGCCCTCGGCGAATGTTCTTCTTGACGCCGAAGCGAAGCTGCTCGAGCTCGGGTCCCTCCACCGCCTCGAGAACCGGCCCGGTGAGCCGTCCCAGGTGGTGCGGGATGGTGATGGCATCTCCCTCGGGCAGGAGCCGCCAGAGATTCTCGATGAGGTCCACCTGCCGCGGCGGTATGGGGGCCCCCTCGACCTGTCGAAAGTAGATGCAATGGTGACCGTGGCGCAGCGTGCACTCGTAGCCCAGGAGAGTAACAAAGCTCCCGGGATCGTAGAAACCTCGCACCCGCTCCTGGATCTGCCGCCACTCCTCCGGGGTGATTCCGTCCCGCTCCTCCTCCCACGAGCCGTCGTCGTCCGAGTGCTCGGTGGAGGCATAGAAGTCGAGTCGCGTCACATCGCGAGCATAGATGTAGTCGAGGTGGCCGATGCCATCTTTGCTGATGGCCGAGTGGCTCTGGATGTCTCCCCAGTAGGTCCGCTGCACCGGCTCCCCGGGTGAGGACGCGAGTACTGGATCCCCGGTCAATTCGATCGACTGACTCTCTGCGCCCTCGTGGGGGGTCAGGGAACCGCTGAGACGCGGCCAGTAGAACCCCACCTCGGTTGGCGTCCACCGGACGACCGCTCGCCACGGATCGTCGGTACTGAAACGAACGGCAAGCGGGTTGGGTTGAAGCCCTTCCACGACCAGACGTGATGCTGTTGCGACGGTGGGGTTGAAGAAGCGGTCGAAGAGAGTGACCTGAAGCTCATGGGGCCGACCTACAACGGCGTGGCTGGCGCCCAACAGGTAGATCTCGGCCGGCGAATCGCTCACCACTTCGTACTCTGCACCCATTTCGATGAACCGGAACTCGCCGGTGCCGCCGGTGTCGACGGCCACCCGGACTTCATCGGGTCCAGAGACAAAGGGTGCCGAAGTGTTGGCCAGGGTTACAAGAATCTCATCCCCTTCCGCCAGCGGCGAGCCCGCCACCGTCACGTGGATGATATGAGGGAATCGGTCGAGTTTTCCATCCAGGCCTTCGCGCTCGAGCCTCAACTGGAGCTGGCTCTCGACACGTGAGGCTTCGACACTGGCAAAGTGAGGGGCCTCCTGATCACGGATCTGAAAGGGTTTGCTCAATGGCACCAGACTGGCGAACCAGGCCTTGGGAAAGTCGACGAGTAGCCCACCACCCGTGCCGATGCCGCCCTCACCCACCTCGAACTCAAGGACATACCGTCCCACCTCCTCCACCTCGAAGCGGGAGGGCGTTACGCTCGCCTGGCCCGGGGCGCTGCCCGGACTCACCCTCACCGGCAACGGCGTAAACGCCGACTCGAGGGTCTCTTCGGGGGTGGGTCCCTGCTGAAAGGGTTCTTCCCGCTTGCCCGAACAGGCAGCGCACAGGCCGATCGCCACTGCAATAGTCAGGATCCTCCCAATCCTTGGCGCCCAACGGGTCGTCACGGCATCTTCCTTTCTTCCCGGAAGCCTACCGCAGCGGCAGACCACCACTTGTGTCGTGTTGCTTTCGGGGCTTTGCTAGACTCGCGCGCAGTGTCGGTTGGCAACCCTCGAACAAAGTTGGACTCCCCAAGGGATAGGCTCGTGAAACACGACTGGACGCGACTCGCAGGCTTGTTGATCCTCGCCTTGTGGTTGTTTGATGCGGTGGCCTCCGCCCAAGTCTTCACCTATGTGGCGTTTGGCGACAGCATCACCGACGGGAAATACGATGACCAGGACCTCGGCGGCTATCCGGGCCGTTTGGAGAATGACGCTGGTCTCCTCGACTGCACGCCTGCGACCTGCGACGTCATCAACGAGGGCAAAGGCGGGGAGAGGACGACCGCGGGCGTGACTCGCATCGACGCGGTGCTCGCTGCGGGCACTTACGACGTGTTGCTGCTCATGGAAGGCACCAACGACATCTTCAAGCTAACGCCGATCTCGACGGAGACCATGACCTTCAACCTGGCCACGATGGCGGCCAAGGCGGCGGAGCACGGCGTCGAGACCATTCACGCCTCGATCATCTGGTTTCATCCCGAGGGCAAACGCGGCACCTCTCGCGACGGCCTGGTCGAGGCGTTGAGGAATGCCGTTGACGGTCTGGCAAGCGCCAATCAGCGCTCCTTCACGGATGCCTGGTCACTTCTCTGCCCGCCCGGTCCGGACATTCACGGGCACAACCAGACGACCTGCTTTGTTAAACACTACTTCGGTGACGTGCCCGACAACGATCCGGTCGGTCATCCCAAGGGCTCGGGCTACACCATGCTGGCCGATGAGTTTTACGATGTCATCACTGCGGTGCCGGCTCCCGGCGCGCCGACACCGACGGCGCCCGTGGGTAATGTACCTCCGGGCCTCGCGCAGCTCTCGTGGGCTAGGGAATCCCCGGCCCGCGCCACCTGGTACCGAGTCGTGGTGGAGGCGGGCCCCGAGACCCTCGTCGACCGATGGCTGCCAGCCAGCGGGAACTGCACGTCCTCGACCTGCACCTACAGTCTGGCTGCACCTCTGGCCCCAGGTGATTACACCTGGCACGTCCGCGGCCGCAATCCCGCCGAATTTGGGCCCTGGGGCGCCGCCGCCACGAGGGTTCTGATCTTCATCGACGGCTTCGAATCCGGTGACACCCACGAGTGGAACCGTGGCTAGGGAGGTCGCCCTGGTGGGCGGCCTGTTCTTCGTCGTCACTCTGGCGATCGCCTGCCTCCTTGGGGTAACCGATCTGGCCCTGGACGGAGACAACGAGCATTACTTCTTCATGGCCGAGCGGGCGGCGTCTGGCTTCTCCCCATACCATAGTCACTTCGATTCCAAACAGGGCTTGAGCATGCTGCTGACTGGCCTGGTAATCGCCCTGGGAAGACCCCTGGGGCTGGGCGACCTCGCCATGGCGAGGGTTCTATCCCTGGTCGTGCTGGGCCTGTCGCTGTGGCTCACGTGGTGGCTGACACTGTCGCTGACGGGATCGAGGAGGGCGGGGTCTTTTGCCGGCCTCGCCATGATCGGCTTCTCGGGCTATCTCTACCAGGCGGTGATGGGGAGCCGGCCCAAGGTCTTTCTCGTGCTTTTTATGCTCTTGACGATGCTGCTCTTCGTCCAGCGCTGGCACTTCTGGGCGGGTGTCAGCGCCGCGCTCGCCTTCCTCTGCTGGCAACCGGCGTTGTTGATGCTGGGAGTCATGCTGCTCGTCCTGCTCGTCTGCTCTGACCGCTTGGAGTCGATCACGCGGGTGCTGGCAGGGGCGCTTTTGACGGTAGTGGCCTATCAGCTCTTCTTTTTCCTGCATGGGTCGATGGGTGAGCAGCTCCGGCAGACCTACTACTTTCCTGCCAAGTACATGCGGCACGAGTTCTCCTGGGCAGCCGGACCGCTGAACAAGCTTCCACAGCTCTGGTTCGAGGGCTTTGGCAGGTTCAATCTCTTGCCGCTGCTGGCCGGACTCGGCCTCATCGGCAGTGGAATCGGGTGGCTTCGCCGTGTCAAACAGGGTGGGCGCCTGGCCGGCGGTCCGAGTCGGGGGTGGCTTTATGTGTCCCTCTGTTTCGTCGCCTGGATTCTGTTCACCGTCTACGATCATCAGGGCTACATGGACCTCTTCGTCCTCCTGCCCTTCTTGGCCATCATCGTTGGCGCCACACTCGATCGCTGGGTGACGAGACCGGGAAGACCGATCTGGGAACAGGTGGGAGTGGGGGTGGTGTTACTGGGTTTTGGTTTATTGATCTATCAGGGGGCCCAGATGCACCGCACCGACTTTGGTCTCCGTGAGCAGCGAGTGTTAGCGACACGGGTCGACAGGATGCTCGAAGAGGGAGAGAAGATCTACGCCATCGAGTGCACGCATCTTCTGGCCTTCAACAAGGCGGAGAACTGGAGCAAGTTCGGGTTCTTTTTTCGCGGGGTCGGCAGATACCTGCGAGCAGAGAAGAAGGGCAGGGGTGTCCTTCGTCTCAATAGGCAAGGGGAAAGACCATCGGTGGTGCTCGTTTCTCACCATGTGCCGCGTGAGATCAGGCGTGAGTTGAGACGGTCCTACCGGGAAGTCTTCGATCGCGAGTTCGAGCAGCAAGGGATCCGCGTCTTCCACTTGAGCTCCCGGGAAGACGGCTGACCTCGAGACGGGCGGTTGCCTGCCGCGCGAGCGAGCTCTGCGAGAGACTTTTACTGCTCCAGCCGCCGATCGAAGGCCCGGTACTGGATGGCCTCGGCGACGTGGGTGGTGCGGATCGAATCGCTGGCGGCCAGGTCGGCGATCGTGCGCGACACTTTGAGAATCCGTGTCATGGCGCGCGCCGACAGCCCCAGCCTCTCGAAGGCGGTGTCGAGAATACGGCGGGCGGCGCTGTCCAGACGACAGTGCTCTTCGATCAGCCTGGAGGTCATCGCGGCATTGACCGGGGTGCCGTTGTTGGCGCCCAGGCGGTGGAGTTGCCGGTCGCGGGCGACCCCGACACGCTCGGCGACCGGGCCGGTAGCCTCTCCCGGAGCGCCCCGCAGCTCCGCCAGCTTGACGCTCGGCACCTCGACATGGAGGTCGATCCGGTCCAGCAACGGCCCCGACACCCGATTGCGATAGCGCTGGACCTGGAGCGGGGAGCACCGGCATTCGTGCCGTGGATCGCCGAGGTGGCCGCAGGGACAGGGGTTCATCGACGCTAGCAGGGCAAAGCGGGCGGGGAAGGTAAAGCGCCCACGGGCGCGGATGACGGTGAGCCTCCCTTCCTCCAGCGGCTGTCGCAGCGCCTCGAGCGCATCCCGTTGGAACTCGGGCAGTTCGTCCAGAAAGAGCACGCCGTTGTGGGCCAGGCTGACCTCTCCGGGGCGGGGCACAGCGCCGCCGCCCACCATCCCCACCGAGCTGATGCCGGGGTGAGGGCTGCGGAAGGGGCGCCGCCGGATGAGCCCTGCGGGTGGCTCATCGGCAGCCAGCGAATGGACCTTGGTCACCGCGATCGACTCCGAGCGGGTGAGCGACGGCAGAATCCCGGGAAGCCGTCGGGCGAGCATGGTCTTGCCGGCTCCCGGCGGCCCCATGAAAAGAGCGTTGTGACCGCCGGCTGCGGCAATCTCCAGGGCGCGCTTGGCCGCCTCCTGCCCACGCACGTCGGCGAGATCGAGGGTGTAGGAGGTTCTTGGTGCGGGGGGTTCGGAAGGTGTCGTCGGAGTCAGACAGGTGGTTCCGACCAGATGCTCGATGGCCTCGGCGAGTCCGGCCAGGGCGTAGATCGGGACCACCTCCAGAGCCGCGGCCTCGGCGGCATTGGGCGCCGGCAGGAGGACTTCGCGGGCTTTGACATGGCCGCCAAGAGCGGCGATGGCGAGACCACCTCGTATCGACCTCACTTGGCCATCCAGTCCCAGCTCACCGCAGAAGAGGCGACCTTCCAGACAGCCTTCCGGCAGCTCGCCATAGGCCCGCAACACGGCCAGGGCGATGGCCAGGTCGAGATAGTTGCCCTCCTTGCGAATATTGGCCGGAGCCAGGTTGACGACCACCACTCTGCCAGGCAGGTCGAAGCCGCAGTTCTTGATCGCCGCCCGCACCCGCTCCTTGCTCTCACGCACGGCGGCATCGGGGAGCCCGACGATGTGCGTCTGGGGGAGACCGAAGCGAATATCGACCTCGACTTGCACTGCGCGGGCGTCGATTCCCCAGGGTGTGGCGGACAGAGCTCGGGCCATCATCAGTCATAGAAGACGGATTTCAGGGCCGAGATCTTGCGCCGAAGCAGTGGTATTCTCAAGCCTACGAGTACAGGAAAGAGAAGGAGGGTGCAGATGGGTAAGTCGGCTATCGGTTGTCTGATCGTGGCTGTGCTGGTTGTTCTCGGCCTCGTCCTGATCGGCTTTTGGGTCGCGGGTCAGTTCAACGGACTGGTGGCGGCCCAGGAGGTGGTGGAGCAGCAATGGGCGCAGGTCGAGACCGTCTACCAGCGACGTGCGGATCTCATTCCCAATCTGGTGGCGACGGTCAAGGGAGCCTCCGAGTTCGAGCAGGAGACCCTCAATCAGGTAGTCGAGGCCAGAAGCCGGGTGGGTCAGATGAGTGTGGAGGCGGGCGCCGACATCATCAACGACCCCGCGGCCTTTGCCCAGTTTCAACAGGCCCAGGACGCGCTGTCGTCGGCTCTCCAGCGCCTTCTGGTGGTCGTCGAGCGTTACCCCGAGCTCAAATCGGTGGCGGCCTATCAAGATCTGATGGTGCAGCTCGAGGGGACCGAGAATCGAATCTCTGTCGAGCGCAACCGATTCAACCAGGCGGCCCGCGACTTCAATGTACGGGCCAAACGCATTCCGACCCGCTGGCTGATCTCCTGGCTCGGCTGGGACTTCCCGGAGAAGGCCTACTTCTCCTCCCAGCCCGGTGCCGAGACCGCTCCCGCGGTGGAGTTCTGAGGAAACCGAGCTGCGGAGGGGCGGTCAGGTGATTCGAATCGATGGCAAGAGCCTGACCCTGGACGAGCTCCGCCAGATCGTTCGGCGCGAGCAGCCGTGCGAGCTGGCCGCTGCGGCGCGAGAGCGGATCGTCTCCGCGCATCAGGTCATCCTCGATACCCTCGCCCGCGGCGACGCCATCTACGGTGTCAATACCGGGTTCGGCGACCTGGCCCGCATCCGCATCCCCGACGACCAGGTGCGTACGCTGCAGAAGCGCCTGCTGGTGAGCCACGCCGCCGGGGTGGGCGAGCCGCTCCCCGACGAGGCTGTGCGCGGCATGCTGCTATTGCGCGCCAACACTCTGGCCCGGGGTCACTCGGGGGTGCGGCCGGAGCTGGTCGAGTTGCTGCTCGCCATGCTCGACGCCGATCTGCTGCCGGTAGTCCCCGCGAAGGGCTCGGTGGGGGCCAGCGGCGATCTGGCGCCGCTCGCGCATCTGGCGCTGCCGCTCATCGGCCGTGGTCAGGTGCGGTTGAGAGGCGAAGTCGTGCCGGCGGCGGAAGGCTTGCGCAGCTGTGGGCTTCAACCATTGGAGCTCGGACCCAAAGAAGGGTTGGCCCTGATCAACGGCACCCAGGCCATGACCTCGTTGTTGGCCCTCGCGGCGCTGGCCGCCCGTGACCTGGTTCGCATCGCCGACCTGGTGGGGGCGCTTTCCGCGGACGCCGTTAGGGGGACCGATGAGCCCTTCGATCGCCGGCTCCACGAGCTGCGGCCGCACCCGGGTCAACTGGCCAGCGCCGCCAATCTCTGGCATCTACTCCAGGGCTCGGAGATCCGGGAGTCCCACCGCCAGGGGGACTCTCGCGTACAGGATCCATACTCCATCCGCTGCATGCCGCAGGTGCACGGCGCCGCGCGCGATCTGCTCTCGGATGTCGAGACCAAGCTCGCCATCGAGATGAATGCGGTCACCGACAATCCACTGGTGATGGCCGATGACGGTGAGATCGTCTCGGGCGGCAACTTCCACGGCGAGCCGATGGCGCTGGCGGCCGACATCCTGGCATTGGGCCTCGCCGAGCTGGGCTCGATCAGCGAGCGCCGCATCGACAAGCTCACCGACAGTGTTTTCTCCGGGCTGCCGGCCTTTCTTACCGAAGATCCCGGTCTCAACTCGGGCTTTATGATGGCGCAGGTGACGGCGGCGGCCTTGGCCAGCGAGAATAAGGGCTTGTGCCATCCCGCCAGCGTCGATTCCATACCTACCTCGGCCGAGAAAGAAGATCACGTGTCGATGGGGATGGGAGCGGCGCTCAAGCTCCAGCAGGTGGTGGTCAACACCCGACAGATCCTGGGCATAGAGTTGCTGTCGGCCGCCCAGGGGATCGATCTGTTGCGTCCGCTGAGATCGAGCGAGCCTCTCGAGGCCCTGCACGCGGCAATCCGCCTGCGGGTGCCGAAATGGGAAGAGGACCGCGAGATGGCCCCCGACCTGGCCACCGCCGCGCAGTTTCTCGACAGCGACATCCGCTCCCATATTGAAGGGCTAAAATAGGCTTATGACCATCGCCACCACTCGTAAAATTCGCGCCCCGCGGGGGACCACGCTGAGTTGTAAGGGCTGGCAGCAGGAGGCCGCACTGCGCATGCTCATGAACAACCTCGACCCCGAGGTGGCGGAGAAGCCGGGTGAGCTGATCGTCTATGGCGGCTCCGGCAAGGCGGCCCGCAACTGGGAGTGCTACGACGCCATCGTCGCGACTCTCAGGCGCCTGGGCGAAGACGAGACCCTGCTGGTGCAGTCGGGCAAGCCGGTGGCCGTCTTCAAGACCCACGTGGAGGCGCCACGGGTCCTCATCGCCAACGCCATGCTGGTCCCTCACTGGGCCACCGCCGACGAGTTCAGGCGGCTCGAGGGTCTGGGTCTAACCATGTACGGCCAGATGACCGCCGGCTCCTGGATCTACATCGGTACGCAGGGGATCCTCCAGGGCACCTACGAGACCCTGGCCGAGTGTGCGCGTCAGAACTTTGGCGGCTCTCTGCGCGGACGGCTGACGGTCACCGCCGGCCTGGGTGGCATGGGCGGAGCCCAGCCCCTGGCTGTGACCATGAACGACGGGGTCTGTCTGGTGGCCGAGGTCGATCGCGGCCGTATCGAAAGGCGTCTGGAGACCCGCTATCTCGACGAGGTCGCCGACGACATCCCTGCCGGTGTCGAGCAGGCGCTGGCGGCCAAAGAGGAGGGACGCGCCCTGTCGATCGCGGTGGAGGCAAATGCCGTGGATCTGCTCGAGTTCCTGGTGGCTCAGGAGATTCAGCCCGACGCCCTGACCGATCAGACGTCGGCCCACGATGAGCTCCAGGGCTACGTTCCCCATGGCATGCCCTACGCCGGGGTGCTGGAGCTGCGAAAACAAGACCCCGAGGCCTATATCGCTCGTGCCATGTCTTCGATGGCGGCCCACGTGCGCGCCATGCTGACCCTCCAGGAGCGGGGAGCCCTGACCTTCGACTATGGCAACAACCTGCGTGGGCAGGCCCTCGAGGCGGGGGTCGACAACGCCTTCGACATCGGTGGCTTTGTGCCGCTCTTTATCCGCCCCCTGTTCTGCGAGGGCAAGGGCCCCTTTCGCTGGGCGGTGCTCTCCGGTGACCCGGAGGATCTGGCGACCACCGACGAGGCCATCCTCGAGACCTTTCCCGAAGACGAGGCGCTGGCGCGCTGGATCCGCATGGCACAGGAGCGGGTGGCCTTTCAGGGCTTGCCCGCGCGGATCTGCTGGCTCGGTTATGGCGAGCGGGCCAGGGCAGGCAGGGTCTTCAACGAGCTGGTCGCCTCGGGTCGGGTGTCGGCGCCCATCGTTATCGGGCGCGACCACCTCGACTGCGGCTCGGTCGCCTCACCCAATCGTGAGACCGAAGGCATGAAGGACGGCTCCGACGCCATCGCCGACTGGCCGATACTCAACGCTCTGCTCAACGCGGTCAATGGCGCCACCTGGGTGTCGGTGCATCACGGTGGGGGAGTCGGTATCGGCTACTCGCTGCACGCGGGCATGGTCATCGTCGCCGATGGCACCGCCGAGGCGGGGCAACGTCTCGAGCGGGTACTGACCGGAGATCCCGGTCTCGGTGTGGCCCGGCACGCCGACGCCGGTTACCAAGAGGCCATCGACAACGCCCGCCGGGGCGGTATCGACGTACCCATGCTCTAGCCCCGGAATTTGGTGACCGGGGATCTGTTGGGCCGGGCGTCCCCGTAGCTGCTCCCAGAGAATTCGTATGGTCAGCTTCAGAGAGCTCCTCCTGCTGGTGGCTCTGATGCTGACACCGATCCTGCCACCCGGTCTGGGTCTCTTGTGCATCGTGCTGATCGGGGCACTGTGGCTGCGCCTACTGAGATCGCATCGAGAGCTCTTTCTGGCCGCCGCAACCCTGGCCGCCGCCGCGATCTTCTTCTCTCTCGACTGGTCGGTGGCGATTCGCAACCAGGACCCGGAGCGCCTCGAGACTCGAATCGAGAAGTCGTATCTCCGCCTGTGGGAAGAGCTCGACCGGGCCGCTCATTCGGCGGTTGCCAGTCTGGCGCCGGCGCCGGTATCTCCCGAGGACCGACTCGAAGCCTTTCAAAGCCTCGCCGACGTCGCCGAGCGGGGTAGCGTGGGCGCGACCCTCTATCTGCTCGACCCCAGCGGGGTCTTTGTCGCGTGGGCCGGTGCAGGTCTGCTCCACGAGTTGGACCCCCAGACGCTGCCGGCCGGCGGCAGGGACTTCGCCGCCAGCTTTAGTGCCGCCACGCTCTTCTCTGTCGAGCCCCTTCCCGGTCAAAGCGAAGGCTGGCGTGTCGTCGCCGGCCGCAGCCACTCGATCGATCAGCTTCCCTTCGAGCTGTTTGGGCGCGGTCCCGGGGATCTGCGATGGGAGCTGGTCGCACCGGGCACCCAGGTGCCGACTGGCTTTATGGCCATCGAGGTGCCCGACACGCCGACGCTGGTCCTCATCGACCAGAACGGCGAGATGGCCAGACCACCGCTCGCCACGCCACTGCCCTGGCGCTATTGGGCCTGGCTACCGTTTGGGTTGTTTCTGTTGGCGCGCGCCGGCCTCCGGCTGCGGTCGAACGGCTGGCCGGTTGTCGCCTATGCGCGTCCGGGCCTGGCGGCGCTGCACGGAGCCGGGGTCTTGGCCCTTGTTCTCTGGGGTTCATTCTGGCTACAGAACACGACCATTCCACGCGATCTTGCCGCTGCTCTTGTCGGTTCACCAGCCGTGCTCATCGGACGGCTGGCCATCTTTGCGCCGACCTTTGCTCTGTTGCTGCTCATCGGTCGGAGGGAGCGCGCCAGCGACGACAGTCCGTTCCTCTGGCTTGGGGTAGGGATTGCCCTGCTTGGGGCCTCCGCCTTCTTCCCCGAGAAGCCGGTGGCGGCAAGCGGTCTCGTGGTGGCGGGTGGTCTTGCCCTGGGATACTGGATCTGGCAGGCCGATTTGCGACGACGAGGACTTGGTGGTGCCTTTACCCTGGCTTTGGTGGCTCTGTTGGCCGGAGCGACGGCCTGGGAAACGGCCTACCACTCGACCCTCCGGCGCCACATCGGCACCACCATGCTGGCGGAGACCGCACCACCGACGGCCGCGGAGATCGGCGCCATCGCCGACGACATCGAGCAATACTTCGCCGACATCGATCTTCGACGTATCGCGCCATTGGATGTCGATCGTCTCGACCGTCAGGATCTGGCCTTCGAGATCTGGCATCACTCGCCGCTCGCCGGCTACGGCGCCCTGTCGGCGCTCGTGATCTTCCCTGACGACGGCGAGATCTCCAGTTTTGGCTTTGGGCTGCCGGTGACCGAAGAGAGCGAGGTCGACTGGTCACCGGACCTCTGGCAGGGCTTCGAGCTCCCCGTCTGGCGGGACTCGGTGATCGTCGGTGAGGCGGAGCTGGCGAGGGAAGGTCAGCCCTGGGGCTGGGCGCGGTACTGGATGGTTCTTCGCCCCGGCTTCCGACTGCATCACGCGACGACGGACGATCTGGCCGCTGGACTGCTGCGTGGAGGACCCGCCGCCCATCAACCGACGGAAAGCGCCCTCGAGCCCGCCCGCTATGCCCTCTACAGCCCTCAGGGCGAGCCCCGGCTGTCGCCTTGGACCGAGCCCACGGCCCTGCCGGTCGAGCTGCTGGCCGGCGGTAGCGGATCGATCGCCACACCTTCGGGCCCGGCAACCGTCTTCACCGCCCGGGACGCCGACGGGGTGAGGGCCCTTTTTCTCCCCCGCATCTCGGCGGTGGAGTCTCTCGAAAGGGTGGCAATTCTCGCCGTCGGCACCGGTCTGATCCTGACCCTGGCCACCATCGCGGTGCTGATTCTGATCCTCCCGGGATCGGGGATGGTGCCGGACCTGACACAGGCGCTGCGCTCCTACTCGAAACGACTCCTGGCGGTCTATGCGACTCTGCTCGTGCTGCCGTTGCTGTTGATGAACCTGGTGGTGCTTGGAGTTCTGGGTGGAGAGTTGGAAAGAGCACAGCGGGTCGCCGGCCAGAGAGCGCTGGAGTCGGCCCAGCGTGTGCTCGGTGAGTATGTGCTGGCCCTCGAGCCCGGCTTTGGAGTCGACGCGGCGCTGAACAACGATGTGCTCATCTGGCTTTCGCGGGTGGTACACCACGAGGTCAACCTCTACTGGCGAAGCAGCGTTTATGCCTCCAGCAAGCCGGAGCTCTTCACCGCCGGGCTGCTGCCAAAGCGGATCCCGGGAGAGATCTTCTCGCGCTTGACCCTCTTGGGGCACGCAACGGCGTCGCGGGTCAACCGCACCGGTCAGACCGAGTACCTGGAGCTCTATGGCCCGCTGAGTGTTCCCGGTGTCTCCATCGCCGGCAGCCGGCTCTTTCTCTCCGTTCCGTTGTTGGCTCAAGAGGAAGTGGTGAGTGCCGAGGTCGCTTCGCTGCGCCGCAAGGCAGTTCTTGGCACCACGCTGCTGGTGCTTTTGATGGCGGCGATCGGCAATCGTCTGGCGCGCAGCTTCACCCGGCCGCTGACCGAGATCGTCGAGGGCACCCAACGCATCGCGGCGGGGGAGCGGTCGCTCGAGCTGGCACCGGCGGAATCGGAGCTGGCCACTCTGGTCGAGGCCATCGATCGCATGGCGGCGAAGATCGACGAGGGGCGTCAGGGGCTGCTGCGCGAGAAACAGGTGGTGGAGGGCATGGTCGAGAACATCACCTCGGCGGTGGTCTCGATCGATAGCGCCGGCCGCGTGTTGTTGCTCAACGGTGTGGCGAAGCGCCTGCTCGGACTCGAGGTCGGGGAATCGGTGCCCGAGGGGCTGGGACGGGATGAGCGGCTTGCCGAGGTGGGTAAGTTCGTCGCCGCGGCCACGGCGGAAGCCGCCCAGCAGACCGTCGAGTTGGACGATCCCGAAGGTGAGGAGCGACAGTGGTCGCTGGTCTGGGTACCGGTGCCCGGTGCCGGTGAGCCAGCCGCTCTGTTGGTGGTCGAGGACGTGACCGATGTCATTCAATCCCAGCGGCTCCAGGCCTGGGCCGAGATGGCCCGGATCATCGCCCACGAGATCAAGAACCCCTTGACCCCGATCCGTCTGTCGACCGAGCACATGAAGGAGGTCTACGGCACCGACCGTGAGCATTTTACTGGTGTTTTCGAGAGCTGTACGGACAACATCCTGCTACAGGTGCGAGAGCTGCAAGAGATCGCCCGCGAGTTCTCGACCTACAGCCACATCCCCAGGATCGAGCTGCAACGAGGCAACGTCGCCGTCACGGTGCGCGAGATCGTCGACTCCTACCGGTCCGGACCATCGAGCGGTGTGCAGATCGACTTTGCGGCCAACCCGGAGACGATCGAGACTGATTTCGACGCCAAGCTCCTTGGACGTGCGGTGCGCAATCTGCTCGAGAACGCTCTCCGCGCCACCGCCGAGGGCGGCAGTATCTCGGTGTCGGTAGAGGGTGCCGAACAGACGGTTCGCATCTCGGTTGCCGACGACGGTCCCGGCATCGAGACCGAGCTCCTCCCCAGGATCTTCGACCCCTACTTCTCGACCCACGATGCCGGCACCGGTCTGGGTCTGCCCATCGCTCGGCGGATCGCCGAAGAGCACGGAGGCAGTATCTCGGCGCAGAATCGTCCCCAGGGAGGTCTGCTGGTGACTCTCACCCTCGGGGACGTGCGATAGCATCGGGCCCCACTGCTGTTGAAAGTGCTGTTTCCAGGAGGGTGCGGCAATGCGAAGTGTCCTGATCACCTTATCGGCCATAGGTCTGGTTCTCTTACTCGGCGGAATGGCGCCGGCCGCCAGGGCTACCGCTACAGAGACGAAGCGGCCGGCCACCGTGCCGGCCGGGGAGGGAGGGGGCAGCATACCGGTAGATCTCCTTCCCATGGAGAAGCAAGAGGGGCTCCTCACCCTCTATCTCGACCACAGCGAGGGGAAGATCTGGCTGGCGGTGCCAAGCGACACCGAGCGCTCCGGCCTGATCGGAAGCTATCTCTATGTCGAGAGCCTGCGGACCGGTCTGGGCTCCAACCCGGTTGGGCTGGACCGCGGCATCAGCGGCGATACCAGGGTCGTCGATCTCCGCCTCGTTGGCTCCCGGTTGTTGGTGGAGGAGCGGAATCTCGGCTTTCGCGCCCTGACCGAGAGCGAGTCCGAGCGCCGAGCCACGCGGGAGTCGTTTGCGACCTCGGTGATCTGGGCAGGACCGATCCAGGCCGGGCTGACGGGCGAGCGTCTGGTCGACCTGACACCGTTTGTGGTGCGCGATGCCCACCGGTCGGCCGGCGCTCTCCGCCGCGCCGAACAGGGCAAATTCGAGCTTGACGCCAATCGCAGCGTGGTGGATCTCGACGCCTGTCGGGCCTTTCCCGACAATCTGGAGCTCGAGGCAATTCTCACCTTCAAAGGCGAAGAGCCGGGTAGCTTTGTCAGCGAGACGGCGCCCTCGCCCGACACCATAACCCTGGTCCAGCATCACTCACTGGTCGGGCTTCCCGACGCCGGTTACCGGCCCCGCCGCTTCGACCCGCGCGCCGCCTCGTTTGCGGTCTCCTTTCAGGACTATGCGGTGCCCCTGGATCAGCCCATCGAACGCCGATGGATCGTCCGTCATCGCCTCGAAAAGGTGGACCCACAGGCCGAATCATCTCCGGTCAGAGAGCCGATCGTCTACTACGTGGACTCGGCCATCCCCGAGCCCGTGCGCAGCGCCGTCATGGAGGGTGCCGGCTGGTGGGCCGAGGCCTTTGCGGCGGCCGGTTTCGAGGATGCCTATCGGGTCGAGCTCTTACCGGCCGAGGCGGATCTTCTGGATGTCCGCTTCAACGTCATCGAGTGGGTGCATCGCTCGACCAGGGGTTGGTCCTACGGCGGCGGTGTCGTCGATCCACGCACCGGAGAGATGGTCAAGGGGCACGTCAGGTTGGGCTCGCTGCGAGTGCGTCAGGATCGTCTGATCTTCGAAGGGTTGGCGGGGACCGAGAGCACGGGCAGAGGAACTCCCGACGACCCGGTCGAGCTGGCCCTGGCCCGCATTCGGCAGTTGGCGGCCCACGAGGTTGGTCACACCCTCGGTCTGACACACAACTTCGCCGCCAGCACCTATGGCCGGGCCTCGGTCATGGACTATCCCGCACCCCTTGTCGTCGTCGACGAGACGGGTGATCTGGATTTCAGTCGAGCCTACGACACGGGTGCCGGCGCCTGGGACATACACGCCATCCGCTACGCCCATGCAGAGACCCCAGCGGGGATCGACGAAGACGCGTTCCTCGATGAGATCGTGCGTGCAGGTCTCGACCGGGGTCTCCTATTCATCACCGATCAGGACGCGAGACCACCGGGGGCGGCACACCCCCTGGCCAACTTGTGGGACAACGGCGCCGACCCCGCCGCTCAGTTGGTGGAGGAGATGAGGGTGCGGCGGATCGCCCTCGATCGCTTTGGTGAGAAGAACGTCGCTCCCGGCCGGCCGCTCGCCCTTCTCCAGGAGGTCTTGGCCACGGTCTATTTCCACCATCGCTACCAGATCGAGGCCGCCGTCAAGCTGATCGGTGGGATCGACTACACGTACAGCCTGCGTGGGGATGGTCAAGAGGCCGTGCGGCCGATCTCGAGCGACAGACAGCGCCGAGCCCTCGACATCGTCCTCCAAACCCTCTCACCAGCGGAATTGGATATCGCCGAGCCCACCCTCGAGCTCCTCATGCCCCGCCCCTTCGGCTACGGGCCCAACCGCGAGATGTTCGGCAACCGGACGGCACCCGCCTTCGATGCCCTGGGTGCGGCGGCGACCGCGGCCGATATGACCATCCAGGGCCTGCTCCAACCCGAGAGGGCAGCACGCCTTGTCGACCTCCACCGCCGCGACTCCACGCTGCCGGACTTCTCGGAGGTGCTTGCCGCCCTCACCGCCAAGGTCTTCGGCACCGCTGCGGACACGGCGCGACTGGTGGAGATTCAGCGGGTCGTCGGCGACGTGCTGGTCGAGCGTCTCGTCGCCCTGGCCGCCGACGGAACTGCGGCACCGGAAGTGCGGGCGCGGGCCGAGGCCGAGCTGAAGACGATCGCCTCGCTGCTCGCACAACGTCCGTCGGTGTCACCCGCCGCTCAAAGCCACGAGCAGTACCTGACAAGAAGGATCGAGAGATTCCTCGACCGTGCGGAAAAGGACGCAAGCGACGGAGTCGCCGCGCTGCCACTACCCCCGGGGTCACCCATCGGCCAGGGATTTGTTCTCGACGACAGACTCGGATGCTCCTGGGCGGCGCCATGAGGCCGCTCTTCCGATTCCCAGAAAGGCGAAAGTGAGATGAGCAAGGAAGGTCTGAGCCGACAAGCCTATGAGCCAGTGCCCGAAGGGCAGAGCTACGAGCCCTTTGTCCCGGCGACCCAGAGCCCGGCCGAGTTCACCTTCAAGGCCATCCTGGCTGGAATTCTGTTTGGCATCGTTTTCGGCGCGGCCAATGCCTATCTCGGACTGCGGGTCGGTCTGACCATCTCCACTTCGATCCCGGTGGCGGTGATCACTGTGGCCGTATTCAAGCTCTTGCAGAAGACCGGGGTGACGAGCTCGATACTCGAAGCCAACATGTCCCAGACGATCGGCTCGGCCTCGAGCTCGGTGGCGAGTGGGGTGATCTTTACCCTGCCGGCCCTCTTTCTCTGGAGTCTGGACCCCACGCTCTTGCAGATGACGCTGCTGGCGTTGTGCGGCGGCCTCCTCGGGGTTCTGTTCATGGTTCCCCTGCGCCGCTTCCTGATTGTCAGGGAGCACGGCAAGCTGCCCTACCCCGAGGGCACCGCCTGTGCCGAAGTCCTGGTGGCGAGCGAGATCGGTGGCGGCAAGGCCCGCAACGTCTTCCGTGGCCTGGCCGTCGGCGGGTTGATGAAGTTTCTCGTCGGTTGGGTGCACGCCTTTCCCGATGACATCCACGTGCGCATCCCCTTTCTGAGGAAGGGGCAGCTCGGGATGGAGACTTCGGCGGCGCTATTTGGAGTCGGCTACATTCTGGGTCCGCGCATCGGCGCCATCATGGTCGGTGGCGGGCTGCTGTCGTGGCTGGTCATCATTCCCCTGATCGATTGGTGGGGTACGGGAAGGATAGATCCTCTCTACCCGGAGACGGTACGTACCATCGCCGAGATGTCTCCCTCGCAAATCTGGACCCGCTATGTCCGCTACATCGGGGCCGGGGCCGTCGCCACCGGCGGTCTGATCACCCTCATCCGCAGCATCCCGACCATGATCGAGAGCTTTCGTGTCGGTGCCCGGCAGCTCAAGTCGCGCCTGGCGGCGAAAGACACCACGCCCGATATCCGTACCGATCGCGATTTGCCGTTTGCGGTAGTCGGACTCGGAGTCCTGGTCCTCATCGGCGTCATGGCTTTTGTGCCGCAGGTATTCGACAGTCTCCAGAGCCTGCCGCAGCGAGTGGTGGCGGCGATGCTGGTGGCGATATCGGCCTTCTTTTTCGTCACCGTGTCGTCGCGGATCGTCGGTCTGGTCGGCGTGACCTCGAATCCCACCAGCGGCATGACCATCGCCACACTGCTGGCGACCTCCGGCATCTTTCTACTCCTCGGCTGGACCGACGACGTGGGGAAGGCGGGGGCCCTGACCATCGGTTGCGTGGTGGCGATCGCGGCCTCGATCGCCGGTGACACCTCTCAGGATCTGAAGACCGGTTTCCTGCTTGGCGCGACACCTTCCCGCCAGCAGACCGGTGAGCTGATCGGGGTGCTCACCTCGGCGGTCTTTGTGTGTCTAGCGGTCATACTTCTCGACCAGACCTACGGTTTTGGCACCGAGGAGATCCCCGCACCCCAGGCGACTCTGATGATGCTGGTGATCGAAGGGGTACTGCAGAGCTCACTACCCTGGGGGCTGGTGGGCATCGGGGTCGGCATTGCCCTGGTGGCAGAGCTCTTCCGTATTCCGAGCCTGCCGTTCGCGGTCGGGGTCTACCTGCCGGTAAGCACCATGGTGCCGGTCTTCTTCGGCGGGCTCTTGCGCTGGGCCGCAGAGCGACAGGCCGGAAGTGAGGACGAGGCCGCCGCCGCCAGGGAGCGAGGCGTGCTTTTCGGCTCCGGACTGGTAGGCGGGGAAGGTCTGCTGGGCGTCCTCATCGCCGCGGTGGCCTTTGTTCGGGGCCGACCACCGGAAGGATTCGGCTATGAATGGGCCGGAGCACTCGCTCCCTGGTTGGCGCTGGGTGTCATGGTTCTGTTGGCCTGGTACTTCTGGCGCCTGACCACCCGCGCCGAGGGTGAGCGCTAGGCGGGACTCGTGCTGCTCGAGAACCGACTCCTGGCCGTTCTTGGCGGGCTCTTGGCGCTGACCTGTTCCTCGTCGGCGCTCTCCTCGCAGCCGGCGAAGCCGCTGCAGCTCGAGGCCAAGGTCTTGGCAGCGTATCGCCACGATCCCGAGGCCTATACCCAGGGCCTTATCTGGATGAACGGCCATCTCTACGAGAGCACCGGCCATTACGCCCGCTCCACACTTCGCCGCGTCGATCTCGAGAGCGGCGAAGTGGAGCAGTCCGTAGCCCTGCCGCCGGAGTACTTCGGCGAAGGCCTGGCGGCGGTCGGGGATCTTCTGATCCAGCTCTCGTGGCGCGAGCAGACGGCCCTGCTCTGGGACTTGGAGTCTCTCGAGCGAACCAGTGAGCTCTCCTACCTGGGGGAGGGTTGGGGGCTCTGCTACGACGGCCGCAAGCTCTTTATGAGTGACGGCAGCGACATCCTCACAGTGCGCGATCCGGAGACGCTGGAGGAGATCCGGCGGCTGCGGGTCACCCTGTCCGGTCGCCCGCTAGCGAATCTAAACGAGCTCGAGTGCGCCGAGGGTTGGATCTACGCCAACGTCTATCAGACCGAGACCCTGGTCAGAATCGACAGCGATACCGGTGAAGTCCGGGCCACGATAGATGCCTCGGCGCTGCTCTCATCGGCGGAGCGCCAGGGCGTCGATGTCCTCAACGGCATCGCCTACAACGATGACACCGGCAGCTTCTACTTGACCGGCAAGCTCTGGCCCAAGCTGTTCGAAGTGGTATTCGTCGAGAAGTAGAAGCGACCCCGCCCTCAACCGGCGGGAGCTTCGATCTTCAGCTTGCGTGCCCACGCCACCTGAAGATTCTCGGGTAGGTCGAGAGAGGCGAAGATCTCTCGCACCTGGTCCTCACTCACAAAGGTCCAGATGTCGTCCCACTGGGCGTAACGGAGAAGGTGGGAAATGGCCCAGGCGCGGCGCTCCTTGTCGGCTCCATCCAAAACAGACAGGAGCTCGGCTCGCGTCACATTCTCCTCGGGGAAAAAGTAGAGGAATTCGGCTGCGCCATCGGTTCCGGAACCGCTCGTCGGAGGCGACATCTCTTCCAGTATAACCCGGTCGGTCAAGAGCGCAAGGGAGAATCTCGAGAACAGGCCGACTTGACGCTGGGAGGGCGGTCGGCTACATTTCCCCAGGCCCTGGCGGGCATAACTCAGCTGGTAGAGTGCAAGCTTCCCAAGCTTGATGTCGCGGGTTCGAGTCCCGTTGCCCGCTCCAATCGATCGCCCAAAGGAGACCTACTGCGATGCTCAACCGAGAAGCGGACAACCCGAGTCGCCCTGGTGCTGGCTCGAGCCCAGGCCCCAGTGGCGCCGGCGCCTCCACCAGCACCTATATCGCCCCTGGAGCCAAGATCCAGGGTGAGATTTCCGGCAAGACCGAAGTGATGATCGATGGCGAGCTCGAAGGACAGGTCAAGCTCAACCAACTGGTGACCGTGGGTAGCCAGGGTGTGGTCAAAGGAGAGATTCACGCCCAGGCGGTGCGCGTCAGCGGCAAGGTCCTGGGCAATATCGTGGGCAAGGACAGGGTCGAGGTGATGGCGACCGGCAGCGTCGAGGGCGACATTGTCGCCCCCCGCATCACCGTCGCCGATGGCGCCTTTCTCAAGGGCAAGGTGGAGATGACGAGCACAGGCGGCGGGAGCGAGAGCTCGGGCTAACGACATTCGGCGGTTTTCTGGAGGGACGCTGATCGTGAGAGTGGGAATCCCCAAAGAGGTCAAGGACCACGAGTATCGCGTGGGTATGACCCCGGCCGGTGTGCACGCTCTGGTCCAGGCCGGGCACCAGGTGTCGGTGCAAGCCGGCGCCGGTACCGGCAGCGGCATCACCGACGACGAGTACATCGAGGTCGGCGCCGGTAGGGTCCCGGCAGCCCAGCAGGTCTGGGCCGAGAACGAGATGATCGTCAAGGTCAAGGAGCCGGTGGCCCCTGAATACGATCTGATGCAGGAGGGCCAGACTCTCTTTACCTACCTCCATCTGGCGCCCCTGCCCGAGCTGACCCAGGTCCTCCTGGAGCGCAAGGTGGCCGGTGTGGCCTACGAAACGATCACCGACAAGCGGGGCGGGCTACCGCTTCTCAGCCCCATGTCCGAAGTCGCAGGACGGATGTCCGTTCTGGTGGGCGCCTACTACCTGCAGGGAACCTACGGCGGCCGCGGCACCCTGGTCTCCGGTGTCCCGGGAGTGCCACCGGGCGACGTGATGGTCATCGGTGGTGGCATCGTCGGTCTCAACGCCGCCAAGATCGCGCTCGGGCTGGGGTCGCGGGTCACCATTCTGGAGACCAATCTCGACCGCATGCGCGAACTGGACAATCTCTTCCACGGCCAGGTGACAACCCTGGCCAGCAACCAACTCAACCTCATCGCCGCCCTGCGTCGCGCCGACGTGTTGATCGGTGCGGTCCTGATCCCCGGGGCCTCGGCACCCCAGCTGGTCACCCGCGCGATGCTCGCGGAGATGAAGCCCGGCGCCGTGGTGGTCGACGTGGCCGTGGATCAGGGGGGCTGCTTCGAGACCACCCATGCCACGACCCATTCGGATCCGGTCTACGAGGTCGACGGCATCATCCACTACTGTGTCGCCAACATGCCGGGTGCGGTCCCCCGCACCTCGACGTTTGCTCTCAACAACGCCACCATGCCCTACGCCCTCGCTCTTGCCGACAAAGGGGTGGAACAGGCGGTCCAGGAAGACCCCGGCCTCTACGATGGCGTCAACACCTACGCCGGCCACATCACCTGCAAGCCGGTAGCCGAGTCCCAGAACCAGCCCTACAAAGCGCTCAGCGAGCTGTTGGGAAGGGCTTAGGGGCCTACGCCCATCAAGGTCTGGCCGGTTATCTCCGACCAGAGGCCGATGAGATCGTCGGGGATGGGTGCTTCGAAGCTCAGAGGCTCTCCCGAGTCGGGGTGGGCGAATGCCAGTCTCCAGGCGTGGAGGGCGGGACGGGGGAAGTCCCTCAGAGGCTTCTGCACCCGGGGGGGTAGACCCTTCCAGCGGGCCTCGCCATAAGTGGGGTCGCCGACCAGGGGGTGGCCGAGGGCCTTTAGATGGACGCGGATCTGGTGGGTGCGGCCGGTGGCCAGATGGATCTCCAGGGCCGATATTCCTTCGGCGTTCTCCAGTACCCGGTACCCGGTGGTGGCGGGCCGTCCTCCGGGTACGACTGACATTTCTTTTCTTCGCTGTGGGTGGCGGGCGATCGGTTTGGTGATCGAGCCCTCTGCCTTTTTGGGCCGGCCATAGACGATGGCCAGGTACCGCTTGTCGATCTGGCGCTCGGCAAAGGCGGTGCTGAGCTGCTGATAGGCGGCGGGTGTGCGGGCGACGACCATGATCCCGGAGGTGTCCTTGTCCAGACGATGGACGATGCCGGGCCGGCCGGGGCCTCCCACCGTGGCCATTTCGGGATAGTGGGCCAGGAGACGATGGGCCAGCGTTCCCGCCGCGCGGCCGGCGCCGGGGTGGACCGTGAGACCTGCGGGCTTGTCCAGGACGACAAAGGAATCTTCCTCGTGGAGGACCCGGAGGTCGCCGGACTCGGGGGTCATCTCGGCACCGGTATCCCGCACCAACGGATCCCATTCGAGGGTCTCGCCAGCGCTCAGGTGATGCGAGCCCTTGGCGGGTCTGCCGTCGATGAGGACTCGGTCGACCCGGATCCACTGTTGGATCTGGTTGCGGGGCAGACCCAGGTGATCGGCCAGAAAGCGATCGAGACGCACCCCGGCGGCCTCGGGTGGGATGGGGGAGAGAGTCTCGGTGGTCACAACCGCCCGGCACCGGCGCCCTAGGACGGCTCCGGGGCTGCATCGGCCCTGCGTTTTGGAGACAAGAAGATATCCACGGCCATCAGCACGATGCCGATGCTTATCGCACTGTCGGCGACGTTGAACGTGTGCCAGTGGTAGGTCCCAAAATAGACATCGATAAAGTCGGTGACCGCGCCGTTGGCAATCCGGTCGACGAGGTTGCCGACCGCTCCACCCAGGATCAGACTCAGCGCGACGAGCAGGGGAACATCGCCGTCGGGGGTGCGCCAGAAGTAGAGACCGACCACCAGCAGAGCGGCCAGCCCAAGAATCGTCAGCAGGACCGTGGCCCAAGACTCTCCCTGCGAGGCAAACAGACCGAATGCCACACCCGTATTCCGTACGTGGGTGAGGTTCAAGAAACCGGGGATCACCTCGGTCGGCAGATGTCGGGGCAGATGCGCCTCCACCTGCCATTTGGTCCATTGGTCGAGGACGGCAACAGCAAGTGAGATCAGCAGGTAGGACGATTTGCGCATGGGCAGGAGTGGCTTGGCTCCAGTCGGTCCATTTTAGCGACTAGGAGCCATCCGGCTGGGCGGCAGGTGCCTTTCTCCGGCCAAAAAGCAGATCGAGGTCGTGAGCGGCCCACACCAGGTGGAGGAATCCAAAGCCGGTGACGGCGCTCCTGACCAGGGTGTTGAGCAACAGGTCACGCACCGGGAGCCAGGGCAGTTGTACCACGGCCCTTTCCCATCCCCCACTCCAGGGCGCCAGCACAAACAGGGCTCCGGCCTCCACGCAGTAGAGGATAAAGAGGATGCGTGTAAAGAGCCTGGCCCTCATGGCCGGGGCATTCTACCCCTGCCGGCTGGAGGGAGGGTGGGGAAGCCGGCCCGTCGTCTGGACGGGCCGGCCGGGTACTTCAGTTCGAGGGGGGTGGCTTGCGTGGAGATGGCTGCCGCGACGAGCCACTCGATCGGCCCGGCGAGGATCTACCGCTGGCACCCGGTGGGCCCGAGGGCCGGCTGGGGGAGCGAGCCTGACCGCTGCCACCCGGGGGACCGGAGGGTCGGCTGGGAGAGCGAGCCTGACCGCTTGGTCTCGATGGCGCCTGGCGCGGGCTCGAGACCGACGATGGTGCCCGCGGAGTCGACGATCGGACACCGGGTGAGTGGGAGAGCGGCGACCCGGGCGTCGAAGGTGACTGGGTGAGCCCTCTGGATCGGTTGGAACGCACCCCGTCGATGACCCGCCGTACAACCGGTGTCTCGGTGCCGGGTCTCGATCGGCTGGGACCCGTCAACTGACGCGACGGACCCACCGAGGTCGTAGGCGGGCTCACAGAGCGTTCACGCCAGGAGCGATCCGGGGCCTCGCTCCGCTTCGCGGTCGACGACAGCGATCTCGAGCGATCCGGATCTTTTCTCGAGGTCTCGGGTCTGGTTGGCAACGAGACCGACCGCGAGCGCTCGGCCCGGCTCCAGCTGGTATTCGACCGCTCGGTCGGCGACGGAGTCGTGGCCCGTGTGGGGGCATTGCCTGCTCTCGAGGAGCGATTCTCCCGCCACTCGAGGACGGCCGTGGAGCGGGTCGGGCTCGACGAGGGCACACGCGAGCGTTCTGTCGCACCCACCCTGGCCGGCTCCTCCCGGTCGGGTCTCTGCTTGCTGGCGCTCAGGCGCCCGGAGTCTCGCGTGGGAACCCTGATCTGGCGTTCACCGTCGGCCGGTGAGACGGCCCGTTTGACGCTGGCCGAGAGGTTCTCCCGCCGCGCCACGAAGTCGGTGACATCTGTCAGCTCGCGGCCTCTGAACCCGCTTTTGTCGGCACGGGTCGCGTTTGCCTTGAGTCTCTTCATGGGGGCGGTCTTGCTGTTCCAGGTATCACGGGTCAAGCCGCGAGTGTCGGTGGTGATGACACCCTGGGGCACCTCTTGCAGAGTGCCCCGTCGGGTGAGCGCGGCACCGGACGCATAGTACTTGTGCCCGTTGCGGTGGCCGACATAGGGCGTCGCACAAAAAGTCCAGTCGGACCAATACCCTGGGTGGCCGCCGGCCCAGCCGTAGATGCCAAAGCGAAAACCGAAGCCAAAACCCCACCCATGGGGGCGGTAATAGTTGTGGTAGTAGCCCCAGGGGATCCAAGCCACGTAGCTGGGTCCCCAGTACCAGTAGACGTTCGCGGGATAGTAGGTGTAGCCCGGAGACCAGACCCAACCGTAGGCGGGCCAATGGCTCCAGGAGCCGTAGTGGTGGGTTACCCAGCCCCAGGATTCGTTCGAGACCCAGGTCACGCCACTGGGGGTGTAGGTCCACCATCCACGGGTATAGGGCCGCCATCCGGCGGCGACATGGGGTCGCCAGGCATAGGTGGTACCGACCGAGACCCATTCACCCGCACCCTGGAGGGAGGCCGCGGAATAGCTCAACTGGGGATCCACATGCTCGCTGCTGCCAGCCGAAGCCACTCTGGTCAGGCCCTCGCCCCAGCGCTCCAAGCTGTCGAGCGGGGCCGCGGCGGCAAGGGTGACCCGGGGCCGGCTCTCACCGTCGACCAGCGCCTGCTCGCCGGCCCTGACGATGGTGGAACCCTTCTCGGTCACCACCTCGAGCCAGCCCTCACGAACGACGACTTCGCTCCACGACTGACCGTCGGTGGCGATGCGGTAGCTTCCTTCACGCGAGATGTAGACGGTGGTGTTTACCGTATCTATGCGTAGCTCCTCGGTTTCTGTGCTCTCGAAGGGCACAACCAGTTGCATCTCGCCCTGGATCAGCTGCAGGAGGGTCCGATCGTCCTCTCTATCGCCCGACTGGGCGAGGCGCTCGAATAGGATCTCGGTATCGCCGGCGAGGCGGAGGACACTACCGTCGGGCAGGACCGTCTCGAGACGGCCGTCAGCGGAGACCTGCACCCGGTCTTCCACCAGTAGAGGGTAGTTGGGGGCGATCTCGACCCGGGAGCTGCTGCCGGCCTGGGTCAGGCTGGCATAGCCCTCGACCGTTCGAAAGTAGCCGTAGCTGCTCGTAGCCTCGCTGGGGCACGCCGCCGCCGCCAGCAGAAGGCCGAGAAACCCGGCCCTCAGGAACAAGCTCATCGGATTGGAGCCTAGCTGCTTCATCATGGCGCGACCTCCTTTCCTCGAACCCCTGCCCAATCCTTTAGCAAAACGCGGTCCAGACCAATTCAGCTATAATTTCCCTTGGAATCGAGGGATTTTCGTACCCTCGAGGAGTCGCTTGTGTCATCTTGGTTGCACAAGCCCCGCGTGAGGCCATGGCCCTGAAGAACCCATTCGGCCGCAAACAGCAGAAGTTCGACACCGCCAGCCTCTCGGTCGACGACCTCATGGTACTCGAGAGGTGGGACGAGGCGGAGAAGATTCTCCACCGACGAATCACCAGAAACGCGCACGATCTGAGGGCGAGGCTCAAGCTGGCCGACCTATTCACGAGATCAGGGCGTCAGTACGAAGCGGTCGACGAGTACCTCGGCGTGGCCGATGGGTACGCAAGAGATGGTTTCTACGACAAGGCTGTGGCCCTGCTCTCCAAGGTCGAGAAACTGGTCCCGGGCTACGAGAAGACCCGGGTCAAGATGGAGAAGATGGAGCGCGCCAAGCGATTGGAGCGCAGCCGCCAGACGGCCATGGAGGCCGTCCTTGCCAAGCGCGGTGAGGATTTTCAAAAGGCAGGGACCACGGCATTCGAGGTGCAACAGCTATGGCAGAACCTGAGTGGCAGCCTGGTTATCCAGAGGCTGGATGGAGATCAGCTGGCGCGGCTGTTTTCGGCTCTCGAGATCGTTCACTACCAGGGTAGGACCCTGATCGCCGAGCGTACTCAGGAGCTCGAAGAGCTCTACCTGGTGGCCAAGGGAAAGGTGGATGTCTCGATAGTGATGCCCGACGGCCAGACGATGGTGCTGCGGGAGTTTCAGCCGGGCGACGTCTTCGGCGAGAGAGCGCTACTCGAGCATCTGCCATGGCCGGCCACTTATGAGTCCGGACACAAGACAATTGTCATGAGGTTGACGCGCGAGGGCCTCGAACAGGCGATGGCCGGCAACCCGAATCCCAGGGAGCTTCTCGACGCCCTCAGGGATCAGCGTCTGGACGCCAATATCGTGTCGCTGGTCCAACGCACGGAGATGTAGCTCAGTGGCCATTCTTCCGATACGGATCTATCCCGATCCGGTCCTCCGAGTGCATTGCCGGCAGGTTGACGAGTTCGATGGTGAGCTCGAGAAGCTCGCCGCCGATATGATCGAGACCATGCATGCGGCACCGGGAATCGGGCTCGCCGCACCGCAGGTGGGTGTCGACACGCGGCTCACTGTAGTCGATGTCTCCGTCGGCGAAAACGAGCAGGAGCTGCACATACTGGTCAACCCGGAGCTGTTGGAGGAGCATGGTCAGATCGTGGATGTCGAGGGCTGTCTGTCGATCCCCGAGATTACCGACAAGGTGGCGCGACCCGAGAAGATCCGTATCCGAGCTCAGGACCTCGCCGGCAAGCCATTCGAGCTCGAGGTAGCGGAGCTCGTGGCCCGGGCCATCTGCCACGAAATCGATCATCTCAACGGTGTACTGTTCGTCGACCACCTTACGGGGCTACGGCGAGAACGGGCCAAGAGAAAACTAAACCGACTCTCGCGTCAGCAGGAGACAGCAGTTTGAAGGTCAGGAGTCGAACCCTCGCGGGGCTCGGCCTGGTGTCGACCCTCCTGGTGATCTCTGCCGGCTGTGGAGGTGGCGGGGGCGGCGGCGGAGGCGGTGGCACCCCCCCGACTCAACCGCTGCCACCAACCGGCCCCGGAATCAATTTCAGCCCCGCGGGTTCGCCGGGCACCAACGCGGTCTACCTGGCCCAGGCGGGCTCGTCCGAGCCCAATATCCTGACCCTGGAGATCCGCGCCAACCAGGTCAACAATCTGTATGGGGTCGGCTTCGATCTGATTTTTCCCAATAATCTCCTGCAGTGGAGCTCGGGAACCACCCGGGAGGGACAGTTTCTCAGCGCCAACGGCACCGTGCTGACCGAGCTGCTGATCTCCAATCAGCCGGCCAACACCCTGGTGATCGGACACAGCCGGCTGGGGGCGGTAGCTGGGGTCGGCGGTACGGGCCTCCTGTTCAGTCTGCGGTTTGTCGGCGTCTCCGATGGTCAGGGAAGCTTCCAGATCCAAAACGGTGCGGGCTTCGACTCCCAGGGCAACCAGATCCCCGGCTTCGTCTTTCTCGGCGGCACCGTCTCGGTGCAGGTGCAGTAACCGCGCAGATGCCCACTCCCATCTTCTACAACACCCTGGGGCGTAGCCCGCAGCCGCTCGAGCCTCTGGTACCCGGAGAGATCCGCCTCTATACCTGCGGCCCGACCGTCTACGGCCATGTTCACATCGGCAACCTGAGGGCCTTCCTGTTCGAGGACATACTCCGCCGGGCGCTCAAGTACCTCGGCTATCGCGTCACCCAGGTGATGAACATCACCGACGTGGACGACAAGGTGATCAAGGGGGCCAGAGAGGCTGGGGTTTCGTTGGATGAGTTCACGCAACCCTTTATCGACTCATTTTTCCGCGATCTCGACACCCTGCATGTCGAGCGGGCGGAGGAGTATCCCCGCGCCACCCGCCATGTTCCCGAGATGATCGATCTCGTCCAGCGGCTGATAGAGAACGATTTTGCCTACGAGAGCGACGGTTCGGTCTTCTTTCGCATAGCTGCGGACGACGACTACGGGCGGCTCTCCGGTGTCGACCTCACCCAGGTAAGACAGGGGGAGCGGGTAGCCGACGACGAATACGAGAAGGAAGACGTCCGCGATTTCGTCTTATGGAAGGGGGCCAAACCCGACGAGCCGTCCTGGGACTCACCCTGGGGGCCGGGTCGACCGGGTTGGCACATCGAGTGCTCGGCGATGGGAATGAGGTATTTGGGAGAGACATTCGACATCCACAGCGGCGGGGTGGACAACATCTTTCCCCACCACGAGAACGAGATCGCCCAGAGTGAGTCGGCGACCGGTAAGGAGTTCGTGAGGCACTGGCTACACGCCGACCACCTGATCGTGGATGGGGAGAAGATGTCCAAATCGCTGGGCAACCAGTACACGCTGCCCGAGCTGCTCGAACGAGGCTCCGATCCCCGGGCGATCCGTTTTCTGTACCTGTCGGTTCACTATCGCAAGAAACTCAATTTCACTTTCCAGTCGCTGGCAGACGCAGAAGGTGCCCTGCGGCGCATCGACGAGATGTGGTTCCGCCTCGGGCACGCCAAGGAGTCTGAGGAGACCGAAGCCGCCCTCGAAGAGCCGGCCCACCGTCTCGATAGGGAGTTCAAAGCCGCTCTCGCCGACGACCTCAACACCTCGGCCGCCCTCGGGGCCCTGTTTGTCTTTATCAAACAGGTCAACGTGGCGATCGAGGAGGGGCGGTTGGCGAGCGGCGATCGCCAGCGGGTGCGTGAGGTCATGGGCCGGGTGGATCGAGTTCTCGGGGTTCTGGATCCCGAGGAGTGGGAGCGCGATGGCGCAGCCGGCGCTCTCTCCGACCAGGAGATCGAAAACCTGGTGGTCGAGCGCACCAGGGCACGCGAGGAGCGTGACTTCGCGCGCGCCGATGAGATCCGTGAGCGGCTCACCGAGGCCGGGATCGCGGTCGAGGACACGCCGGACGGCGCCCGTTGGAAGCGGCAGTGAGCGACCTACAGGATTTTCGACAACGGGCCCACACCCGAGCCAGGGGGCGCTCGGCGGAAGCGAGTGCTGTGGACTGGCTCGAGCGCAACGGCTATTCGGTGCGCGAGCGCAACCACTCGACACCGGCCGGTGAGATCGATGTCGTGGCGACCGATGGGGATACCCTGTGCTTTATCGAGATCAAGGCGCGGGCCGGGACCACATTCGGGCCGGCGATCGCCGCCGTGACACCGCGGAAGCAACGTCGGTTGGCACGCGCTGCAGCCCTCTACCTGGCTCTCCAGCCCTTTTCGGGGCCCTGTCGGTTCGACGTCCTGGGACTGGATTCGGGCCCGGAGGGGTGGGAATTTACTCTCGTCCGCAACGCCTTCGAGGTCCCTTGACAGCCGTTCGGGGCCTCACTATCCTTGATAGTCCGCGAGCGGGAATAGCTCAGTGGTAGAGCACAACCTTGCCAAGGTTGGGGTCGCGGGTTCAAATCCCGTTTCCCGCTCCAAAGACTCGCCTTCTGTTCTTTCCGGCGACGTAGCCAAGTGGTAAGGCAAGGGTCTGCAAAACCCTCATTCGTGGGTTCGATTCCCACCGTCGCCTCCATGACACCCCTCTAGGATCACTTTTCAGGTCTGCGACTCGCCCGCAAGGCCCGTAGTGTGTGCTCGGCTGCCGGGACTGACGAGCAGCGGCGCCTAGGAGATAGGGGAGGGTGCGAGGGTCAGGCGCGCTGGAGGCCGATCTGGGTCTTTGGCGGTGCTGCGACGATTCGGTTGCGACCGCTGTTCTTGGCCTGGTAAAGAGCCTCGTCGGCCCTCTGCAGGATCTCGGTGCTGGTGGAGCCGCTATCGGGGTAGGCCGCGACCCCGCCGCTGATGGTGAGCCGCTTCATCGGCTGCTTCTCGCCGTGGAGGAAGTCGTAGGACTCGATGCCCGCCCTGATCTTCTCTCCCACGATGTAGGCCTCGGCCGCCGATCTATCCGGCAGGATGAGCAGGAACTCCTCACCGCCAAAACGCCCAAAGATGTCGTCCTGGCGGATCTGGTCCTTGCACACGCGCACCAGCGTTTTGAGCAGCTCGTCTCCGGCCACATGACCGTTCTTGTCGTTGTAGTTCTTGAAGTGATCAATGTCGAAGATGAAGACGGAGAGCTTCGTGCCCTCCTGCTCGGCGGCGTAGGTCAGCTCGCCGAGTCTGAAGGTGAGAACGCCCTTGTTGAAGATCTCGGTCAGCGGATCCACATCGGCCACCGACTGGATGAAGTCGCGCTCGGTGGCATGGCTGAGAGCAAAGGCCCCCATCTGTGCAATGAGGCGGAGGACTTCCTTGCTGTGAGTCTGCTTCTTCTGCGGCCGTGAAACGGCCAGAACCCCGAGGACTTCGTCCCCGATCGCCATGCGAGCACCGAGATCGACCCGTATCTGTGCCAGAGCCGATTCTGGCGCTGCGCGGATGGAGCCACTCCTGTTGTCGAAATCCCGTCGCTCCACGACATCCTGGGCCTCGGCTATGTAGCCCAGCTCACCCTCGCCGATGTTGATTTGAATCCCGCTCTTGATCGTGGGGCTCGGGTCGTGGACCGCCGCCACGGTCAGCTGGCGATCTCGATTCGGGTCGGTCATTGTCGATCGGCGACGGATGAGAACGACGGCCTGGTCAGGGCGAAAGACCCGCACCAGGATGTTCATCAGAGCTTCGGGGATAATCCGCTGCTTGGGAGTATTCAGCTCGCCGGTGAGATGGGGGATCTCTCTCAGGAACTGGACAATAAAGTGGAGCTCCTGCTCGACCCGCATTACCTTCTGGGTCAACGGACGGATCTCGGCGGTCTGGTGTTCGAGCTCCAGGGTTTGCTTGCGGTAGTGGATCATCAACGCCAGCAGCAGCCCGATCAGAGCGGATCCGACCACACCGACCAGTAAGATGAGTTGGACTCCCTGAGACATCGATTCCTAGTTCTTCCTATCCGGTTGCTCGCGAGCCCCCATCACAGCAGGGACGACCGCGAGCTGGACGTGTATCCACATTTCCGGCTTCAATTGTTACCACAGAACCCCCGCCCATCACCGTGATTTTCTTAACACTATTGGGGGTTGTGGCCCCCTCCACAGCCCGCCGGCGGCCAGAACCCAGCCCCTGATTGAGCGTATAGTTCAGATAAGGAGGGGACGCCGCAAAAACCGGGCTTTTGGAGCCCGCCGTCAACTCACGTCCCGGCCTCCGAACCATGCGCATCCGCAGCCAACTCGTCGTCGCACTGCTTGTGCTTGCCATCGTGCCCCTGGCCGGGATCGTCCTCTACAGCTACACGTCTTCGCTGCGGGCCGTCCGTCAAGCCGTAGAGGCCGAAGCCGGCGAGCTGGCGCGGGACATGGAAGTCCGCATGGACTCGGTCCAGCAGGACCTCGAGCACAGTGTTCAAAGGGTTGGATCGCTGCCCTTTACTACCCTTCTCGAAAAGGAGAATGAGGACCCGGAATTCCGCGGTGAGGAGTTTGTGGGCCTGGTCCTGGCCGAGCTGGGGGAGAGCGCGCAACTGGTCGAATCGTTCAGGTTCGAGCCTCTTCCGGAAGTAGAGCTTCCTCCAGCTCCGCCCGCCCCCGAGATGGCGGTGCCCGAGGTCGAGCCGGTCATCGTGGCGCCAGCCGCGCCGGCTCCTGCTGCCCCCGAGGAGTGGGCCTACGATCTCGAGCTCGCCCTCGAGCAGTTGGAAGAAGAGCTGCAGGATCTCCCCGAAGCCGAGCGGGAGAAAGCGCTCGAGGGTGCCCGTGTAGGGCTCGAAGCGGCCGTGGTCATCACGGAAGGAGTGCAGGGCCTGGTCGGCTTTCTGGCCACCAGATCAGATGAGGGGTCGGAGGACAGCGAAGCCAACACCGAGCATCGCCGGAAGCTGACGGAGCTCGCCAGGGAACATGCCCGGGCGGCGGCCGAGGCGCGAGCCGATCTCCAGGAGCACGAGCGGCTAGCGGATAGCGATCGTCTACGAGCCGAGCGGGCGGAGCACGTAGAGCTGAGGGCGAAGCTGCACCGCGAGCTCGATGTCCCGGTGCTGGAGGACGGCCGCGTCGTGGGCCGCTTCAGAACCGAGATCAGTGGATACGAAGTCCTTCACCAGGTTCTCGCCAAGACCCGCCGCGATCAGGGAGAGATTCCCTTTGCCATCGATGACGACGGCAACCTCTTCTCGGTCAGCGACGAGGATCGTGAGGTCATCGAGGGCCTGGAGCTACCACCAAGGCTGACCGAAGGAACACAGACCATCGAATCGACCGGGGTCGTCGACAACTGGGTAGTGGTGGCCGAACGGAATCCAGAGACCGGTCTAACTTTTGGCATCGCCCGGCCCATACGAGAGTCTCTCGATGAGATCCGCCGCACGGCGGCCCGGAACCTCGGCTATGGCCTGGGACTTATCGGGCTCGCCATCATCGGTGTCCTGCCTCTTTCCAGACGGATGACCCACGGTCTGCAAGAGATCAACCAGGGGGCACAACGGATCGCCAGCGGCGATCTCGACTCCCGCGTACCGGTGCGGTCGCGCAGCGAGATAGGCGAGCTCGCCCAGGCATTCAACAGCATGGCCGAGGAGCTCGAACACCAACAGAAACTCCTGGTGGAGGAGGAGCGTCTACGGCGTAACCAGGAAGTCGAGCAGCAGCTGCTCAAGGCCGAGCACGATCGCAAGGCCGACGAGCTCGAAGAAGCCCGCCGATTCCAGCTGGCGCTCCTGCCACGCCGCCTCCCCGAGCACCCCTCGTTCGAGCTCGCGGTCTACATGCGCACCGCCACCGAAGTAGGCGGCGACTACTACGACTTTCGCCTGGCGGACGACGGCACGCTCACCTGTGCCATGGGTGACGCCACCGGCCACGGAGCCAAAGCCGGCACCATGGTGACCGTCATCAAGAGTCTCTTTTCGGCTCATGCCCCCGAGCTTCAGCTGAGCGACTTTCTCGACGATGCCAACCGAGCCATCAAGCGCATGGAATTGGGCCGCATGGCGATGGCGCTCATTCTGGCAAGGCTGCACGGCGACACACTCACGCTCTCGGCCGCGGGCATGCCACCGGCCCTGCTTCACCGCGGGAACGAAGGCTCGGTGGAGGAGCTGGCGGTCGAGGGGATGCCCCTGGGAAGCCTCGACTACGAGTACCGCGAGAACGAGGTCGGCGTGTCCACCGGTGACACCCTGCTACTGATGAGCGACGGCTTCCCCGAGCTGCTTAACGATCAAGGCGACCCTCTGGGCTACCCGCAGGCGCGCACAGCTTTTGAGCGTGCGGCGGACGGGACACCCGAGGAGATCATCGCCGCCCTGGAAGAGGCCGCCGTAGCCTGGGCCGGCGAGCAGCCACCCAACGACGATGTGACCTTCGTGGTACTCCGGGTCAAATAGCTCCCACATGATCACCTTTGCCTCCCTCATCCTGGCACTGGTTGTCGGTGTCCATCCGGTCGAGGTATTGGTGGCTGACGAAGTGGAGAGGGTGGAAATCCGGCTCGACGGAGAGATCGTGGGTGTGCTGGAAGGGGAGCCATGGTCTTTGCCCTGTGATTTTGGTCCCGAGCTCGAGCCCCATCTGCTGGAAGCCCGGGCTCTGGATCCTTCGGGCAGGGACTTGGGACGGGCCCAGCAGTGGATCAACGTGCCACGTCGAAGTGCCGAGGCGGGTATCGTGCTCGACCACGATGGGGAAGGGGAGGGCGCGATCGCCCACATCACCTGGGACAGTTTGGCGGGTCACGAGCCTACGGCGGTAGATGTCACCTTCGACGGCACACCCCTGGCGGTGGAAAACCCGCACCAGATTCGCATCCCGCCCTTCGAGCCGGATCAGATTCACTTCCTGAGGGTCCAGATCCGCTTCCCGGGAGGCTCCGAGGCGGTGGTCGAGACCACTTTTGGTGGTATCTATGCCGATCAGATCAACACCGAGCTCACCGCTGTTCCGGTCCTCGTCGAGCGGCCCAAAAAGCTCCCGACCGGTGACGAGATGGCGGGTTGGTTTGTCGAGGATGATCAACCTCTGCGGGTGCTGGCCGTCGATCGCGGTCCATCGGAGATCGTTCTTGTCCGCGACCTTGCCGCGCAGATCGATCTGGAGCAGATGACCGCCGAGTTCGTCCGCCAGCGACGAAGCTACTCCAACAACAGGCTGTCACGACCGCCAACAAATAGAGATTTTCTGCGAGCTGCAGCCACCCTCGACCAAGATCAGCGCCTGAGATTCATCAGCCCCTTCTCGGAGCGCTACGAGCGCGAAGGCTACGGGTTGAGGCTCTTCCCACCCTCGCCGGACTTCACCCGTCAGGATGGGGGACTCCTGTGGCTCCTGAACAGGAGCAAACCGCCATTGCTCCCCCTGGACGAGCAGCGCCTCGCCGAGGCGATGGCCGCCGCGGCCATCTCGGCAGCGATGCAGAATCGCCGTCGCGCCGTGGTTCTCATCATCGGCGACGAAGCCAGCGATGCCAGCCAGCTTGCTCCAAGGCAAGTGAGAGGCTATCTGAGCAGTCTGCGTGTACCTTTGGCGGTGTGGACAACCGGGGAGGAGATGGAGAGCGAGTCCGCCTGGGGCCCGGCCACCAGCATTTCCTCCCTGGGCCGGCTAGAGAAAGCCTTTAACGAGGTCAAACGCGAGCTAGACAGCCAGCGCATCGTCTGGCTCGAGGGAATACATCTCCCCCAATCCGTCTCCCTATCCCCGGCCGCCAAAGGTGTCCGGTTGGCAGAGTAGAGAAGTCAGCCCACACGCTACAATCACTACACGCCGGAGTGGCGGAACTGGTATACGCAGGGGACTTAAAATCCCCCGCCTTCGGGCATCCGGGTTCGAGTCCCGGCTCCGGCACTAGCCTCCTTGTAATCTGTGAGCAGTTAGTGTAGGATCTTACTGGTAAGATTGGAGTCCACATGAGTAAGATCGCAACCACAAAAATGTCATCGAAGGGCCAGGTGGTCATTCCAGAGGAAGTTCGTGCGGCTCTAAGTCTCAACGCCGGATCACAGTTTGTTGTCATCGGGGAGGGCGATGTCGTCATCCTCAAGAAGATTACCCCTCCCTCGATGTCGGAATTCGACGAGATCCTGCGGGAGGCCCGCGGACAGGCTCGGAGGGCCGGAATGAAACGATCTGATGTGGCCGCTGCCTTGAAATCAGTACGCGCGCCTCGATGAAGGTCGTTCTTGACACAAATGTATTGATCTCTGGCGTCTTCTTTGCCGGACTTCCATTACGAATCTTAGAGGCATGGCGGGATGGACGCGTGGATCTCGTTATCTCTCCAGCGATCCTCGAGGAATACCGGAGGGTGGGGGAGAGATTGGCAGCACAGTTCGAAGGTCTATCCCTCGAGCCCTTTCTGATGCTGCTCGCTACTCATTCAGAGATCGTCGAGCCACCAGACCTGATCGAGCCGGTGGCCAGTGACCCCGACGATGACAAGTTCCTGGCGTGTGCGCTAATAAGCGATGCCCAACTGATAATCAGTGGCGACAAGCATCTGCTGGCGGTGTCGCCGTACAACGGCGTCAAGGTAGTCAGCCCCAGACAGTTCGTCGAGTCCTACCTTTGACATTCCGAAAGAATTAGACACCGGCCTGGTAGCCGCGGCTCCAGACCTTGTCTCGTCAGCCGGTCAGGCGGCCGATGCCGCGGGCGAGTTTGGAGTGACCAAGACCCCTTTGTGGGTGATAGGTGGCCAGCAGCGTCCGCGCTTGAGGACATTCGGACAAGCAGCTAGGCCGAATTGAGCTCCTCGCGCTGGGGAGGCACGAAGGCACGCTTCTTGCTCATTGTGTAGGGCTATGAACACGAACCGATTTGCATACGCCGCACTCCCTTTGCTCGCGCTCATCACCACCGCCGGCACCGGCTTTGCGATGGAGGGGCGAGCGTGGGGCGACATTCACGTCCAGACCATGGACGGCGCGACCTACGAGTTTCAAGCGGCCGGAGAGTTCGTAGCGAGTCGCTCGACGGCTGGAGATCTCGAGGTACAGCTGCGCCTCGAGTCGACGGGTTTCTCGGGACCTGTGTCGATTGCCACGGCGGTGGCTGTGCTCGTCGATACGACCCGAGCCTCTGTGGCCTTGGGCCGTGAGCCTTTACTCTTTGTCGACGAGCAGCCCACGACTCTCGCCTCCGACGGTGTCCTCGAGCTGCCCGACGGTGGTCGGATCGAGCGCTCGAACCGAGGGTACGAGATCTTCTGGAGCGACGGTTCGGTCTTGTCCATCGACGTGCGCAAGAGACACCTGAATGCCTTCTTGAGGCCTGCCGAGACCCGTAGGAGCACGCTCTCTGGCCTCTTCGGCAACTTCAACGGCAGCGCCTTGGATGACGTCGAGGCCACGCTCGCTGGTCTTGGCTCGGGGTCGGATTCGCAGCTGAATGCCGCCCTCACTGACCTGGCGAGGAGTCTATTTGCCGACGAAAACGACGGCCGACTGGTGGTTCAGGAGGAATCTCTCTTCGAGTACGAGCCGGGTCAGAGCACGTCGACCTTCCGACGTCCGATGCCCACACGAGAAGCCACCGTGGCCGCACTGCCCGCCAGCTGGCGGCGACGAGCGCAGGAGGCGTGCGAGGCAGCCGGCGTCACCGATCAGGATCTGTTGAAGGCTTGTATCGTCGATGTCGGCTACACGCGTGACGAGAGCTTCGCCGACACTGCGGTGGCGGTGCAGGAGCGAGACGTCGCCAACTGGGACTCGGAGGTGACAAGGCGAGCCGACGCGGGTCTCTAATCTCTGTCACGATTGAGTTCTGATCAGCGGCGCAATGGTGCAAGGACAAACGGGAAGAGTGTTGGTTGTCCTGCTGGTCCTGGTGGTTTTGAACCTGCTTGCCGCCTGCTTCCTGGGGCTGGGCCTTCTGCTCTCGATTCCAACCACTATTCTCGCGATGGCCTATCTCTACCGGCGCCTGACCGAGACGGGTTCATTCGTCGACAGCACTCCAAATGGCTTGGTGTAGTTGCTCGGCGGTCCTCTGAAGCTCCGAGAGCTCGACCACGTGGCACGTCGGCCTTTCCGCCGCAAACGCCTCTGCGCTCTCCGGCGAGATGAAGTGACGAACCTGGCAGCAGAAAGCTCCGCCGACATTTTCGTCGATTGCTACTTGTGTCGCCACAGCCAGGGTGGCAGCCGCCCCGGGCGGATCCGCGGACTCGATGCCATCCGGCGAGAGGGAGAGGCGAACCATTTCGTGTTGAGTTGGGTCGACGGATTCGACCCGCACCGGGGCGTTGACCAGCTTCGGGATGACGTGAGCCCAGAGCGCGCAGCAGCTGAAGAGGACCTTGTGGCCGATCTCGAGCCGATGGTGGGTCGGCGTCAGCGTCAGACCGTAAAGATCGATGAGATGGCCCCGTTCATCGCGCTCGCAGCGGGCGGCGTCGACAGCGGCTTCGACCTGGCCGATGTCGGTGTCCGTGGCCATCGCGATCTCTTCGATCGGCACGGCTCTGCCCTGTGCGAGAAGTGGGAATCCTGCGAGCAGGGGTCCGGCCGAGCCCCACCGGCTCGCGAGGAGCTCGATCGTCGGCAGGAATCGCTGAAGTCTTTCCGTGCTTGGCATTTCAACCCTCGGTGGAGAGAAAGGCAGGCTCCATCTCGGCGAAGAACGAGCCGCGGATTCGATCCAGAAAACCGATGGAGTGCGAGGTGATTCTCATCACACCACGGGGCGCAGGACGTAGACCGCCCACGGCGCGATGCTGGTCTCGCTGGTCCACCGCACGCCTTCTTCGCCCGTCGCCAGAGGTTTTTCGACCTGTCTGACTTCGAGACCGGATTCGCGGTAGACCGAGCGGTAGTCCTCGTCCGGCCAGAGGATATCTTCCACCGGTCGGCTGTCGTCGTAATCGGTGGTGATGATGCGCACGATATCGCCGCACCGAGCATCTCTGTTCTCGGGGTAGGACCTGGTCGAGAATGTGACCCATTCATTGGTGTACATCTCTGGCGTGCAAATAATGTTGACGAGGGAGCCCTCGGGACGAAGCAGTCTCCGCAGACCCTCGAACAGCCGTATCTTGCGCTCACGCCCGGGGATGTTGTCGAAGGTGAATGCCGACAGCACGAGATCGGCATCGCCTTCCTTGAGCGCTGAAAAATCCCCGTCCTCGATCACTCGGTAGTCCCCAAGCGCATCCCGGGCGCGAGCGATCGCGACCATCTCGGCGGAGATGTCCAGGCCGATGGCCCGGAACCCGAGCGCCTTGAGTAGTCTCGTCGAACGGCCGGTGCCACAGCCGAAATCGACGGCGCAGTCTCCCGCAACATGCTCGCGCAGCAGGGCGGGAAGGTCGCGGAAAGCGAGGTGATAGGTGCCCCCGAGATCGAGTTGGTCGTACGCCGAGGCCCGGCGACTATCCTCGTAGGTGTTGTAGAAATCCATCTCGATCCTCGGTCGGTTCCGCTCAATGTACGTATTGTGTCAGGGATGATCGGACGTCTATGTCCCGCTTGATAGGTAAATATGTGGCACACACTTCTTGAAAAGAGCGAAGCATCGGGCGATCGGCTCTGGCAACCTGCGAACTGGGTGGCACCTATTCGGCCTGCAACCACAAAGGTACTTCCATGCAACCTCCGAATTTGGCCTGGTAGCCTGTACCTTCTCTACGAGTACGCCCGCACAGCGCCGTAGACCCCGTCAATGAACATCTGAACGCCGATCACCGCCAGGATCAGACCCATCAATCGGGTCACCACGCTGACGGCGTTCTCGCCGATGTACGTCACAAGCTTCTCTCCCGAGACAAAGAACAAATAGCTGATGGCACACATCAAGGCAAAGACCCCGATTGTGATTGCGAGGTGGATGAAGTCACGTACCGCCACGAAATTCATTGCGGTGGCGATGGTGCCCGGTCCGGCGAGAATCGGTACGGCTAGGGGTGAAATCGCTACACTGAGCTGGGCCGCGCTGCTGCCCTCGGCCGCCCCTTCCACGCCGGGCTGGTGGACCTTGGATTGCTCCCCCTGCAACATATGGAGGCCAATCTGAAACACGAGAACCCCGCCCGCGATCCGAAACGCCGGCAACGTGATCCCGAAGAGGTCAAAAATGTACTTTCCGCCTACACTGAAGATCGCGACAATGAGAAACGCCAGAGCCAGGCCCTTGAAGGCGACCGCCCGTCGCATCGCGGAATCATCTTCGGCGGTCAGACCGAGAAACACGGGGGTATTGGCAAGCGGATTCATGATGGCAAAGAACCCCATGAAGACGGTTCCGCTGAATAGGATCAACTCGTGCATAAGGATCTCCCTAGAGACTTCCAGGATGTCAGTACGATAAGCCCAACCATCGTCCTGCCCCTCTACCTGCGGAGGGCTTGCTCACTTGGCGAACCACCTGGACTACCGGCGAACAGATCGGGGAAGAAGCCCATACTGTCCGAGTGGTCCGCGACCACCAGAAAATCCAGGGGTCGGGACAACCGGGCCTTCAGCCCCGTCGATGTGGTCACTTCGTCTCCCCGGGCGAATCGGTAGGCGTCGTCGAGTCCCAACTGGTTGCCGAATGCCCCGGCGTCGATGGAGAGCGCGGTGTGCAGATGCGTGTCGCCCCAGAACACCCGGCTCGGGAAGTTGCGGCCGGCGTAGGGCGAGTAGGTGCTGCCCCGGTAGACGTCGTTCAGCGCCGCGGCGCCGTCAGGTGGCGGTGGGACCTGCGCCCGCGTGAAAGACGGAACGGCGGCGAGGAGAAAGAGAGAGATGGCTGCGAGTCTCAGTAGGCGTGTCATGGCGGTCCCCGTTATCGATGAACAAGATGGTTTCGACGTGACCTAGAATCCTATGACGGCGTGTTTGAAGGAACAAGCGTCTAGACAGAACTTTTAGTTGGCTGCCTGCCGGCAAAGCCCATGAGACAAAGTGCCGAGCTGGAAGGAACGGAACAGGCGAAGGAGATCAACGCATGAGCAATGAACATTCAAGACTGCCGCCGGATCGACTATGGCAACCCACGACCGCAAAGTGGTTTTTCATGGTCTTCGGGTTCTCGCTCGCCTACGCCGTGGTTCGGTATCACCTCGCCGGTGACGTGCCGTGGCGCCACTTTCCGCTCTTCATTCTCAACAAGGCCACGTCGCTGGCGGCCGTCATCTTCGTGGCCTGCTCGTACCTGATCGGCAAGATCATCCGTTGGCACGACCACGACCGGGCTCTGCGGCTGGTAGTCATCAAGTTCTGCGGTTTGATGGGTTTTTTCTGGCGACGGCGCACGCTCTCTTCTCGCTGAGCCTGCTGTCCCCGGCCTACTACGGCAAGTTTTTCGACGACGCAGGTAGGCTGAATCTGCAAGGCGAGATCGCCATGAGCGTCGGTGTGGTGGCGCTTTTCTTCCTGTTGTCGCCGGCGCTGACGACTCTGCCGATGATGCCCAAAGCACTCGGGGGGTGGCGGTGGAAGCGGAGCCAACGAGCCGGCTACGTGGCCCTCGCCCTCGTTGTGGTCCACCTGGTGGCCATGGGAGTCAAGGGCTGGTTGGCGCCTCAGGGATGGCAGTGGGGGATACCTCCAGTGAGCTTGGTCGCCGTCGTAGCGGCGATGGTACCACTGCTCGTCAAGCGAAAGCTGGAGCACGACCAGGAGGCGCGTGCCGAGCTCCGAGAATAAGAAGCCCCTATTCGGGCATCTCGAAGCGGGAGTCGTCTAGGGGCGGATTGAGCTCGGCCTCCTTGACAACCACCTCGAGAAAGTCAGATCGATCCTTGGCGCTACTCCTGATGAAGTGTGGGAACACCACCCCTCCGACGGGCCTGAAGTCGCTATAGGTGGTTTCCACTTCGATCGCCTGCCCGCTGAGAGTTTCCGTCGTATCTCGTCGCACGAGAAGAGCGGACTCCGCATCGAGATAGTCGGTATGTACCGCACCGCTGCTCAGGGTCACCTTCAGCTTGAAGGTCTCCCGCCCGTCGACCTGCTCCTTTCCCAGAAGCTCGACGGAGTGACCCTTCGCCTCCCAGTTGACGAGCGGCCCCAGGAGGTCGGCTTGCGCGATCGCGACACTCGTGTCGAACTCCGACATCAGCTCGGGCTCGAAGCTGTCGGACCGGGGGTCTACAGACCAACACTTCGAGCCGTCGCAGGCATAGACGGCCGTCACCCCCTGGAAGGCGAACTCGGTGCGGATGCGGCCTGGCGGCCGGACCTCTCGCGTCACCAACGCCTCCCGACCGGGTCCAGCGCTCGCCCTGCCGCTCGCCCGCAGCGTCCGGATCGCCTCGAGTCGCTCCATGCCGCCCCGCGCCTCGACATGCCTGGCAATCAAAGACTCCAGGGGGTCCGCCGCCTGAGTGCATCCGGCGAGGGCGACAGCCAGCGCCAGACCGAGCAGCAAAACCAGACTCTTGCAGCGATCGTTCATGGTTGCCTCTGCGTTCGCCCTGTACGGGGCTGTTGGGGGCGATCAAGCGGATTCGATGGCCAATTGCTCGGGCCCGGTCCCCAGCTTCTCCAATAGAGAGGAGCCGCATACGTCGTCTGCTGGGCCTGTGCCTCGGCCTCTCTCGCCCGCGCTTCGGCTTCCCGCGCCTGCGCTTCGTCGCTCTGTGCTCGGGCTTGAGCCGCGGCCTGGTCGGCCTCGCGGGTCCGTAGGATCGACTCCTGTTCAGCGGGCGTCATCCACTGCCCCTCGAACTGCACGTAGCCGCGCGCACGATAGGCCTCATCTCCCGTCATCCAACGTCCGTCGACTTGCACGCGGCCCAGGGCCTTGTTGGCCTCCGGGTTGTTCGGGTCAAGCGTGAGGACGTGCTCGTAGGCCCTCAGTGACTGGGTTCCTAGCCCCACCCCGGAAGCCCACCGAGCAAGCTCCAGCCAACCGTCGCGATCATTTTCGGCCAGGCCTTGGACCCTCTCGTCATAGTCGTCCAACGGGGAGCGTCCCTTTTCGACGCGCTCGACACTCGACATGGGAAACGTGAGGGTCCCGGCCCCGATGTCGACCTCGACCGAGGACTCGGTCTGCTCGACAATACGGCCTTCCAGCTTGCCCCCGCCCTTGATGTAAACCACGTCGGCGCGAGGCGCCGAGGGCGCGCCAATGAGGAGAGCCAAGAGAAGGATGCGGAGTAAGTTGTTCTTCATCGGCAGCTTTCTCATAGTAGCAATCCGGACTCAACTCGGGGGCAGCCCTCGAGCTCGCAACCTGAGAACGTTCTCCCTGACGATCTCGGCCCGTGCTTTCTGAGCCTCGTCCACGGATCTGAATTTTACTACGCCACGCGGATAAACCCGAGGCGCGAGCGTCCAATATCGGGCACACTGTCGAAGAAAGCGGTCGAATCCGTTCCCACGCGAAGCCGTGACCTGCGCGGCGTTCATCTCCTCACCAGAACGGTACTTTTCGACCGCCAGACTACTCCTCCTCCAATTCAGATTGCTGCCTCGAGCTTCCGCGTCCTGTCGATCCAGAGGTCGAACCGTGTCTTTCTTGAGCCTGTACAGTGCATGGGGTGTCGCAACCCAGACGCGAATCCCTTCAACCTCCATGACCACCGACTCAATAGTATCGAATGCGGCAACATCACCGAGTCGAGTCATGACGTCGAAGTAGAGGTCCCCACTCGGGGGATAGTATCGAACAGCGGGGAAGTCGCCCAATAGGTCGTCAGCAGAGATCTCATCGATGTTCGGGTCATCGGAGTAAACTTGCCGGAAGGCGCGTTTGAGCCGCTCCACGTTCTCCGCAGTAGCGCCAATGAAGAAATCAAGATCTTCGGTGGCCCGCACGATACCGTGGAACCCCATCGCCGCCGCCCCAATCAGGACGTACTCGAGCCCCTGCTCCTCGAATGCGCGAAGCACCTGGAGAATTTCGTCGCGGTCCATGGCACTAGAGTAGCGCGCCTCGGGACGTGGTTGCCACCTATATCTGCCCGTTAGTAAAAGAGTGCATCTTGCAGGCCTGGCATCACTACTCAGATCTTTCAGAAGAGGGTGGCGCCTATTCGGAGATCGAAAGTAGCCTGAGCCTGAGACGTGACTGAACCACCATAGACGTTGCGAGGCAACTCGCATTCTGCAGGCCTGGCACCACTCCCCAACCGTGGACGTTGCGAGGCAACTTGCATTTTGCAGGCCTGACACCACTACTCCCCTTCGGTTATCCTGACGAACGGCCGGCACGGGGACCGGCGCTTCAATGCTCCCTACCCCCTGGCTCTTCGAATCAGCTTTCAGGAGTCGGCTCAATGCGGCGGATTCCACGGACGACTACGGCATCCTCACGGGTCTGCGCCACAAGGTCAACTGACTTGATAGGTGAGGTAGTATTCGCTGCCGATGACTTGCACTGACCAATTCCCTGCGTACAACTGGGTTTTACTGCTGGCGTTGATCCTCGCTCTGACCGGGTGTACCGCGGCCACCATGCACCGGCCGGACAGCGTCAAGCACCTGGACGACTTTACTCTCACATTTATCGAATTCGACGATCAAGGCGAGCCCTGGGCGCCGGCTCAGCTCGAGCGCACAATTCAGGTGATCGACGAAGAGCACAACGCCGGCAAACGGACGGTGGTCCTGTTGTTCGTGCACGGCTGGCAGAACGATGCATCGAAACGCGAGGACCGCAAGCAAGACAACAACGTCGAGGGCTTCCAGCGCCTGCTTGAGACGACCCGGCAGATGATGCGGCGGGCGGGAGAGGACCCCGACGAGGTCGCCCTCATCGGTGTCTATCTCAGCTGGCGCGGCCGCTCGACCGATGTCGGGATGCTCAAGCCGCTGACGTTCTACTCCCGCCGGGGAGCCGGCCAGCGCGCGGCCAGCGTCTCGACCACCGAGGCGATTCTGCGAGTGATGACGGCCGCCAAGAAGAACCCCCTCTCTACCGGCGTCGTTATCGGGCACTCTTTCGGTGGCATGATCGTCGAGAGCGCGCTCATCCAGACAGTCGTCGGCTACTCCCTCCAGCAACAAGCGGAGATCAAGCCCGCCGCCGACATGCTCATCCTGGTCAACCCCGCCTCGCAGTCCATGCAGGCCAAGAGCATGGTGTCGTTGCTCAAACGCAATCGGCTGAAGTTCTATCGCGAGGACGAAGAAGGCAATCGGATCGCTGCGCCCTTGATGGTTTCGGTGACATCGACCACGGACACAGCCACGGGTAGCCTTTATCCGATTGCACTGAGCATCAAGGGGTGGACGAAGAAGTTCCGAGAGTACGGACCGACCGACTGTAGTCCTGCACAGA